>NZ_MEBQ01000008.1:0-73498 GCF_001722105.1 Salinivibrio sp. SS3
GTAAATCCACCGAAGCTTCAATACTGCCGTTTCCGCTCGACTTGCATGTGTTAGGCCTGCCGCCAGCGTTCAATCTGAGCCATGATCAAACTCTTCAATTTAAGTTCTTTTGTTCGCTTTCCTATAAAGGAAAGACAAACGGCTCGATAAATACTGTTTTGTTCGTCTCTTACGAGACAAACGAATTGACTGTGCCGAACAACTGTAAAAGTTGTCGTTTGGTCACTCAGTTCATCGAATAAATCTTTTTGTCTATTCTCAACGAGTGCCCACACAGATTGCATAGGTCAAATTGTTAAAGAGCGTGTTGACTGAGTGGTTGGCATTTCGTGACTTGCGTCTCGTTGCCCCGTCAACAGGAAGCGCAGTATAGAGATCTCAGTTTTTCCCGCAACCCCTTTTTGCAAAAAAAATGTCACCTGAACAAAAAGCGTACAGAACAAGACATTTTGCCTACTTTACCTGCTATATTTTGCCGCTCGTGTTCACCTTGGCTTACATGTCCGATCGTGTCTTTCACTCTTCTCTACTCAAAATGAGGCATACATCATAAAAATTGGCTGGTAGCATGGCTCACCTGTTTCTCACTTGGGAGTCATCGATATGAAGCATTGGCTTTTTCTAGGGTTTGCTATTGTGGCAGAGGTGATTGCAACCGCATCACTCAAAAACAGTGACGGCTTTTCTAAGCTCGTTCCTTCGATATTAGTGGTAGTGGGATACAGTTTCTCTTTCTATCTACTCGCCCTCACTTTACGCGCCATTCCTGTAGGCATCGCCTATGCGATATGGGCGGGAGCGGGCGTGACATTGATAGCGCTCATTGGTTGGTTGGTGTTCGACCAGAAGCTCGATACGCCGGCGGTGATTGGGATGACACTGATTGTTGCCGGTGTGGCCGTGATGAACTTATTCTCATCCACTTCAACACACTGACGATTAAAATCGATTCTGGCAGCACACAACGAAAAAACCCAGCCGAAGCTGGGTTTTTTCATTTCAGGGGGGAGAGGCGATTACATCATGCCGCCCATTCCGCCCATGCCACCCATACCAGCAGCAGCGCCCATATCAGCACCACCGTCTTTTTGTGGCAGATCGGTAACCATGGCTTCAGTGGTGATCATCAGACCCGCAACAGAGGCAGCGAACTGTAGTGCACTACGTGTTACTTTGGTTGGGTCAAGAATACCCATCTCAATCATGTCACCGTATTCGCCAGTTGATGCATTGTAGCCAAAGTGGTTATCGCCAGATTTCACTTTGTTAGCAACCACTGAGTCTTCATCACCTGCGTTGGTCGCGATTTGACGAAGCGGTGATTCCATGGCGCGCAGTGCAACACGGATACCCACGTTTTGCTCTTCGTTGTCACCTTTCAGCTCGCCAACTTTGCTCGCCGCACGGATTAGGGCAACACCACCACCGGCAACCACGCCTTCTTCAACCGCCGCACGTGTTGCGTGCAGGGCATCTTCAACGCGATCTTTCTTCTCTTTCATCTCGACTTCTGTCGCCGCACCGACTTTGATCACTGCAACACCGCCAGCCAGTTTAGCGACGCGCTCTTGCAGTTTTTCTTTGTCGTAGTCTGAGGTTGCTTCCTCGATTTGCTGGCGAATCTGCGCAACACGCCCTTCAATCGCCGCTTCCTCACCGACACCGTCAACGATAGTGGTGTTGTCTTTAGTGACAGTGACACGCTTGGCTTGACCTAGGTCTTCCAGCGTCACTTTCTCTAGATCCATGCCGATTTCTTCAGAAACCACAGTGCCTGCCGTCAAGGTTGCGATATCTTGCAGCATCGCTTTACGACGGTCACCAAAGCCAGGGGCTTTCACGGCAGCGACTTTGACGATGCCACGCATGTTGTTGACAACCAATGTCGCTAGCGCTTCACCTTCAAGATCTTCTGCAATGATCAGCAGAGGACGAGACGCTTTAGAAACCGCTTCAAGGGTTGGTAGCAGCTCGCGGATATTCGAGACTTTTTTGTCGATCAGTAGGATAAATGGGTTATCCAACTCAACGTTACCGGCTTCTTGGTTATTGATGAAGTAAGGAGATAGGTAACCACGATCGAACTGCATGCCTTCTACGACGCTCAGTTCGTCTTGCAGTGATTGACCTTCTTCAACGGTAATAACACCGTCACGACCGACTTTTTCCATCGCTTGAGCGATAATCTTACCAACAGTGTGGTCAGAGTTCGCAGAAATGGTACCCACTTGCTCAATCGCATTATTGCTGGTGCAAGGCGCAGACAGTTTTTTCAACTCTTCAACCGCCGCAACAACCGCTTTGTCGATACCGCGCTTTAGATCCATTGGGTTCATGCCCGCCGCGACTGCTTTCAAGCCTTCATTGACGATAGATTGCGCCAATACAGTTGCAGTTGTCGTTCCGTCACCCGCAGCGTCGTTCGACTGAGACGCCACTTCTTTCACCATTTGTGCGCCCATGTTCTGGAATTTGTCTTCCAGTTCAATTTCACGCGCAACAGAGACGCCATCTTTGGTGATGGTTGGGGCACCGAATGATTTGTCTAGTACTACGTTGCGGCCTTTAGGGCCTAGTGTGACTTTCACGGCATCAGCCAGAACATTCACACCTTCGAGCATTTTCGCACGCGCGTCGTCACTAAATTTAACGTCTTTAGCAGCCATGATTCTATTCCTTTCTTACATTATTGATTGGAGGTGAAATGAATTATTCAACGATTGCCATAATGTCGCTTTCAGACAAGATCAGAACTTCTTGACCCTCGATTTTTTCCGTCTTGGTGCCAAAGCCTTCAGAGAAGATAACAGTGTCACCCACTTGAACGTCCAATGGCTGCACATTGCCGTTTTCAAGAATACGGCCTTTGCCTACCGCCAGCACTTTACCGCGGGTAGACTTTTCTGCAGCAGAACCAGTTAACACGATGCCGCCCGCTGATTTAGACTCAGCTTCTTGGCGCTCAACGATAACGCGATCATGTAGTGGACGAATGTTCATCGGTCGTCTCCTGAATTAGTAATGATGTTCCGTTTGATGAAGTAAGTATGCACACAGGCCGTACATGCGTCCGGTTCCTGATGTAACTCCCTATGTGGGGACGCCCTTTTTCTTTCCCAAGGGTTTTACAGTAATTTTTTTGTTTTTTTAGACTGGCAACTTTCTCCGATTGTGAGGATCCGCTAGGGTAAGCCGTCCCAACCCAGTGATAAGCGATTATGAACGACAAACACGGGCTGCTCTCCGCCCCGATCAACCTCACATTGCGTAAGATGACCGTGCCCATGGTATTTGGGCTGTTCGCGATCATCATGTTCAATGTGGTGGATACCTTCTTTATTTCACTGCTTGGCACGGAAGCACTCGCTGCGGTGAGCTTCACCTTCCCGATCACCTTTGCGGTTAACTCCATCACGCTCGGGTTAGGGGTCGGCATTGCCGCCTTGGTGGCGCGATTGCTTGGTCAAGGCGATCATCAAGATGCCGCGCGGGTGTCGAGTCACGGCTTGATCTTGGCGGTATTCATAGTGATGGCCGTCGGTTGGCTGGGGGCGGCTACCATCAATCCAGTGTTCTCCGCACTCGGGGCAAGCGACAACTTATTGCCGTTGATCCACGACTATATGCAGGTATGGTACCTCACCATTCCATTACTCGTGGTACCCATGGCAGGAAACGCCGCTATCCGCGCCACGGGCGACACCAAAACGCCGGCGAAAATCATGATGGTCTCCGGCCTGATTAATGGGACGCTCGACCCCTTACTGATTTTTGGCTTGGGTCCGTTTCCCGAGCTGGGCGTAAAAGGGGCCGCCATCGCCAGCGCCGTCAGTTGGGCGGGGGCATTGATAGCCGCGCTAAGTATACTGATTCGCCGTGAACGGCTACTAATCGCACCACAATGGACCAAACTGGCGACTGACGTGCGTCAAATCCTTAAAATTGGCATGCCCGCTGGGATGACCAATGCCTTAAACCCGGCGGCAGGTGCCATTTTAATGATGATGCTCGCCTCGCAAGGGACAGAGAGCGTTGCCGCCTATGGCGCCGCGCAACGCATTGAAGCCATTTTATTAATTGTGATGATGGCGATGACGTCATCGCTCACGCCCTTAATGTCGCAAAACTTTGGCGCGCAATACCATCAACGGGCCTTTCAGGCACTGTTTAGCGCGATGCGCTTTGCCATCTTATTCCAGTTTGCCCTGTACTTGTCGCTGTGGCCTTTTATCGATCTGATTGCGAATTTGTTCAGTGACGATGTGCGGGTTCAACAAGAAATTGCCCACTATTTGATGGTGGTTCCGGCCAGTTACGGCTTACAAGGCACCTTAATGTTATTGGTCGGCGGCCTGAATGCTATGAAGCGTTCATTGCATTCGTTCGCCTGCAACCTCGTCCGTTTGTTTGTCTTCTTGGTGCCCTGTGCGTGGCTGGGCGGCATGGTCAACGGCACCCATGGCCTGTTTGCGGGAATCGCCATTGCTAATCTACTGGCCGGTATTATGGCGTACCTGTATGCCGTGGTGCTGCGCCGTCAGACACTCGCGGCATCATTGTCCGTCTGAGCCAACTCATGAACGCGGTGCTGCAGAGCGTCTAACGCCTGATAAAGCGCTTGATACTGCGCCGCACTGAGTCCCTCAAGCATGGCTGTTTCCCACTCCAATACCTTGGGGACAATAGTCTGATAATGGGTGCGTCCTTTGTCGGTCAAATGGACTAACGCGGCGCGCTGATCACCTTGGCACGCGCGTCGCTCTACCAGTTGGTGCTGCTCTAAACGGGTAAGCAAGCGCGACACTTTTACTTTATCCAGCCGCGTTTCTGCGGCTAAATCTTTCGCCATCACGCCATCCCGTGCCCCCAAAGAGGCCAGCACGCGCCATTCTGGACGCGATAATCCAAACTCTGCTTCATAACGTGCCGCAAGACTATCGGCCACCAACTCCGCCGTGTGAACCAGCTTATAAGGCAAAAAGCTATCGAGCGCTAAATGAGGAAGGGTCATACCAGTTAGTTTCAAGTGAAATCATATAACCTACTTTACGAGAGGCTTCGATAAGATGCAAAGGTAGTGCTTTGTTTACACTTACGATTTTTAGGCGGCAAAAATACTGAACACTCAAAGTAAAATATTTGTTAACAGAGCGTTGCTTTTTCTCGTCTCTGATCGCTAGTATAAACGGATAGATTGTTTCTTTTGAAACTATTTGGCCGTCCCGGTGAGCACGGCCGCCCAGCACAAGGAGCGAGTTATGCGAAAGTGGTTTTCATTCCCCATTCGTGAAGGGGATGCCTCACGTCAAGCCCACTGCGACTTTCCCGAGGGAACCTACGAGCGCGAGTGTGGCAAGGAAGGCTTTTTTGGCCCGGCCAGCCATATGTATCACCGCCATCCCCCGACGGGCTGGAGCGAGTGGGAAGGCCCATTACGACCGCATGCTTTTGATACCAACCGAGTTGAAACGCAAGGCACGTCGCCAATGGATGCACCTGTGCTGTTATCCAATGCCAACGTTCAGGTTCGCTTATGGCGCACCGATACCGCCATGTCTTATCTGGTGCGCAACAGCGATGGCGACGATTGCTTGTTTGTCCATCAGGGCGAAGGCTCGCTGTATTGCGATTATGGCCACTTGCGCTACAGCAAAGGCGATTATTTGATCGTTCCTCGCGCCACCAGCTGGCGACTGGTGCCGGATGAGGCCACCACCTTGCTGATGATTGAAGCGACACATGGCTCCTACATGAGCGCCGAACGAGGCATTGTCGGCGAACATGCGGTGTTTGACCCTGCGGTGTTAGAACATGCGCGCATTGACGATAGTTTTAAAGCCCAGCAATCCGACAGCGAAAGCTGGCAGGTGATGATCAAATCGCGCCAACAGCTTAACCGTGTCACTTACCCTTATAACCCACTTGATGCCGTGGGCTGGAAGGGCAATCTCACCGTATTCCGGCTCAACTGGCGAGATATCCGCCCGTTGATGAGCCATCGTTACCACTTGCCACCATCCGCGCACACCACCTTTGTCGCGCAAGGTTTTGTGATTTGTACCTTTGTCCCCCGCCCGATCGAGTCAGATCCTGGCGCACTGAAGGTGCCTTTTTACCACAATAACGATGACTATGATGAAGTGCTTTTCTATCACCAAGGTGACTTTTTCAGCCGCGATAACATTGATGCCGGCATGGTGACTCTACACCCTTGTGGCTTCCCACATGGTCCTCACCCAAAAGCCTTTGCTGCGGGCAAAAAGCATCAGAAAAAAGAGACCGACGAAGTGGCGGTGATGATTGATACCCGCATGCCACTTGATATGGGCGACGCGGCGAAAGCCACCGAACTGACCGATTATGTTTACTCTTGGCGCACGCCAAGTGACGCAGAATAGCGAAGGAGAAAGCAATGAAACTGGCTTCACTCAAACACGGACGTGATGGCAAATTGATTTTGGTCTCTCGTGACCTTACTCGCGCCGTCCACGCCGACGATATTGCGCCCACACTACAAGCGGCACTCGATCATTGGGCGACTCTTGCGCCCAAACTGACTCAGCGCTACGACGCGCTCAATGACAATCAAGTCAGTGAGTCCTTTGCCTTTGACCCGAGTGTCTGCGACTCTCCACTGCCCCGCGCCTTTCAGTGGGCCGATGGTAGCGCCTACGTTAACCACGTTGAACTGGTGCGCAAAGCACGCGGCGCACAAATGCCTGAGAGTTTTTGGACCGACCCACTGATGTATCAAGGCATGTCTGATGGCTTTCTCGGCCCACGTGACGAGATTGAATTGGTCGATGATGCCTGGGGCTGTGACTTTGAAGCCGAGCTTGCCGTCGTCACCGATGATGTGCCCATGCACCTAAGTGCCGACAAAGCGGGCCAACACATTAAACTGCTGATGCTGGTCAACGATGTTTCCCTGCGCAACCTGATCCCCGGCGAGCTTGCCAAAGGGTTCGGCTTTTTCCAATCCAAGCCCGCCTCTGCCTTTTCGCCGGTGGCGGTTACCCCCGATGAGCTGGGCGATCACTGGCGCGACCATAAAGTCCACCTACCGATGCATGTCACCCTCAACGGCGAATGGTTCGGCTCGCCCGACGCCGGTGTCGACATGACCTTTGATTTTGCCGAGCTGGTCGCGCATGTGGCGAAAAGCCGCCATGTCAGTGCGGGGACCATTATTGGCTCCGGTACTGTGTCCAACACCGATCGCAGCAAAGGCTCATGCTGCTTAGCCGAAAAGCGCATGCTAGAAATTATCGACCAAGGTGAGGCAAAAACCCCGTTTATGACCTTTGGCGATAGCGTCACCATCGATATGCGCGACAGCCAAGAGGCATCTATTTTCGGTGCCATAGAGCAAACCGTGACCCGTTACATCCCGGAGTAACCTTTATGCGCGCCTAGAGTCTCTAGGCGCGCTTGACGTTGACGCCGTCTAGGAGCTTGTATGCTGCTTTATGATTACAGTAAGTCGACCGCGGCCTACCGCGTCCGCATCGCCCTTGGCCTTAAAGGCCTCACCTACCAACGAGAAACCGTGTCCCTGCTGGATAAACACCAGCACAGCGACGCCTATCGTTCGCTCAACCCCGCCGGTTTAGTGCCTACCTTGGTCGATGGCGATATCACCTTGAGCCAATCGCTCGCCATTATCGAATACCTCGACGAGCGCTATCCACAGGTCAAACTGCTCCCCAGTGATCCAGTGCAAAAAGCCCAGTGTCGATCACTGGCGCTCGACATTGCCTGTGATGTGCATCCACTCAATAACTTGCGGGTTCTGCAATACTTAACCGGCCCCTTTGGCCACAGTGATGACGATAAAATCACTTGGTATCACCATTGGCTAAAGCAAGGGTTCGATGGCTTGGAAGCCAAATTACAAGGATTAGACAGCCCCTTTATTGGCGGCGAAGCGCCAAATTTGGCCGATATTTGTTTGGTCGCGCAGCTTTTTAATGCACGCCGATTTGCGTTTGATTTAACGGCCTACCCAACCCTGACGCGCATTGAATCACAATGCCAAACGCTGGATGCATTTATACAGGCACACCCTGATAAGAGCTAAGGAGAGGACATGAAAGACGGATTGTTGTGGGCGCCGGATAAGGAACGTCAAACCCACACCTTACTCGCCGCGTTTATCCGTGCCGTGAATCAGACTCACGACACCCAGCTGAGTGGCTATGACGATCTTTATGCCTGGTCAGTGCGTCAAAGCGGCGATTTTTGGCAACAATTATGGCAATTTGCCGGCGTGATCGGCGATCTAGGCGAGAGTGTGTGCGATATCGACCCCGAGCACCCTAATCGGGATAGCCAGTGGTTTCCCACCGCACGTCTGAACTATGCCGAAAACCTGCTCAAGCACGCAGAGCAGTATGCCGACCAACCGGCGATGATTTTTAGCGGTGAGCATGAGGTAGCACGCACCCTCACTTGGCGTGAGCTCGTCGATCAGGTGGCGGCCATCCGTCACTACTTAGACACACAGGGCGTTCAGCCGGGCGATGTAGTTGCCGGCTATTTACCTAACCTGCCGGAAACCGTGATTGCGATGCTTGCCACAGCGGCACTGGGCGCGATTTGGACCTCAACCTCACCGGACTTTGGCGTCGACAGTGTGTTGGACCGTTTTGGCCAAACCGAGCCCAAAGTGCTGTTTACCACCGACCACTATCACTACAACGGCAAAATCTATGACTGCCTAAGCAAAGCGCAGCAGGTGGTGGATAGGGTACCGGCCATTGATCGCCTCGTGGTGATCCCCTTTGATGGCGAGCGACCTTCTTTACCTGCTGGCGTGGATAATTGGCAAGATTTATTAGCCCACGATGCGCCGCCGCTTCGCTTTACCCGCGTGGCATTCAATGCCCCACTCTTTGTGCTTTACTCTTCCGGCACCACGGGTAAACCTAAGTGCATTATCCATTCAGTGGGAGGAATATTGCTCAATCACCTGAAAGAGCATCAGCTCCATTCGGATGTGCGCCCCGGCGATCGCTTTTTCTACTTCACCACCTGCGGCTGGATGATGTGGAATTGGCAGGTCAGTGCCTTGGCAAGCGGCGCGACCTTGGTGCTTTATGATGGCTCGCCGTTTTATCCGGATGCGGGGGTACTTTGGCGACTGGCCGAGCAGCACCAGCTCACCCTTTTTGGCACGGCGGCGAAATACTTAGAAGCATTGGAAAAACAAGGGGTGGCGCCGAAAGATGATTACTCGCTGGCGTCGCTGCGCGTCCTGTGTTCGACCGGATCGGTACTTGCGCCCGAGCAGTTTGATTATGTCTATCAAAAGATAAAGTCTAATCTGCAGTTAAGCTCGATTGCGGGTGGTACCGACATTTGTGGCTGTTTTGTTCTTGGCAGTCCACTGTCACCGGTTTATCGCGGCGAAAGCCAAAAGCGCGGCTTGGCGCTGGATGTACAAGTGTTTAACCCCCAAGGCCAAGCAGTTGAGGAGCAGAAAGGGGAGCTGGTGTGTTGCAATAGCTTCCCCAACCAGCCGGTTGGCTTTTGGCACGATACCGATGGCAGTCGCTATCACAATGCCTATTGGAACAAGATTGATGATATCTGGTTTCATGGTGACTATGTGCGCCTGACCGCACAAGGTGGCATGGTGTTTTATGGTCGGTCTGATGCGGTACTAAACCCAGGCGGGGTGCGAATTGGTACGGCGGAGATCTATCGCCATGTAAATCAGCTTAGCGAGATCATGGATTCAGTGGTCATCGGTCAGCAATGGCAAAATGATGTCCGCGTGGTGCTGTTCGTCAAACTCGCCGCCGGCGTGACACTGGATGAGCCACTCAAGCAAACCATCAAAAAAACCATCCGCACCCAGTGCACACCGCGCCATGTTCCCGCCGTGATTGTCGAGGTAAGCGATATTCCGCGCACCAAGTCAGGGAAACTGGCCGAATTGGCGGTACGCGATGTGGTCCATGGCCAAGACGTGGCACAGCTAAGCGCCTTGGATAACCCAGCATCACTCGATCAATACCGTCAGCGCCCCGAGCTTACCCAATAAGCGGACGTTATGATCGAAAAAGGCCGCTTCTTCATGCGGCCTTTTTGCTGGGTTTAACTCCGAAATGGCTTAGCGCAGACGATGGTCATCATCGTCGTCATCTTTGCGCTCATATTCCCCCTCAAAGGTGTTGCTATCGTCACCACGGCCTCCGCGACGGAAAGGATCCTCCCCAAAAGGTCCTTGCGCATTGCCCCCTTGATGGAAGCCACTTTGGCTAAAGCCTGCTTGAGAGACAGTGACGCGTTTCATCACTTGTTTGGCGAGCGCGGCACGCGGTGCTGGTAGCAGCACCAACATCCCCATTGCATCGGTCATAAAGCCTGGCGTTAACAGCAGCACGCCAGCGACGGCCAGCATCACGCCTTCAAGGATTTGCTGGGCGGGCAATTCTCCGCGATTAAGCCTGTCTTGCACCGAGGCCAAGGTCATCAGTCCTTGGCTGCGCACCAAGGAGGCTCCGACGAATGCCGTGATCAAAACCAGCGCCAGTGTGGGCCACAATCCCAACCAACCACCAACCTGAATAAACAGGCCGATTTCAATCACTGGGACCAGAATAAATAGCAGCAATAAGATTGGAAACACGATTCACCTCGCGCTGGAAATGGACTTTTCATCCTAACATCAAAATCCGCCAAACGCCGAACAACGAAACCGAATTTAGCGCTTGAATCAATGTGCAAGAAAGCGCATTTTGTCTATGCGCCATGCTACAGCTGTGACCGGGGTCAGCCCTTTTCACCGCATTATATGCTGTAATGGCGGCTGAAAGGATGTAACAGATAATACATCCAGCCAAAATCTCTGAGGAATGGATTCTACAGCAAAATTTGTGGCGACGTTTTAATCATTATAATAACTTGATGTTAAGGCCAACGCATGTCTCAGACGATTGTAACACCCAATGAAACCTCGATCCTCACTACTGCAACCCGTTTAGAAGAAGATTTACTCGGCCAACGCGCGGTACCTGCCGATGCCTACTACGGTATCCATACGTTGCGGGCAGTGGAAAACTTTACCATTTCCGGTACCCGGATTTCTGATATCCCCGATTTCGTTCGCGGCATGGTTTACACCAAAAAAGCCGCTGCGATGGCAAACCAAGAGCTTGGGGTTATTCCTGCCGATGTCGGTGATTACATCATCAAAGCCTGTGACCAGATTTTAGAAACCGGCAAATGCATGGATCAGTTCCCCTCGGATGTCTTCCAAGGCGGCGCAGGCACCTCTGTCAACATGAATGCCAACGAGGTGATTGCCAACCTTGCGCTTGAACTGATGGGGCATGAGAAAGGTGACTATGATGTGATTAACCCCAACGATCACGTCAATAAGAGCCAATCCACCAACTGTGCGTACCCAACAGGCTTCCGTATTGCCGTTTACAACAGCATTCTCAAGCTGATGGATGCGATTGATTACCTGCAAAAAGAATTCGATGCCAAAGCTGAAGCCTATGCGCATGTCATCAAAATGGGCCGCACCCAGCTGCAAGACGCGGTACCGATGACGGTCGGGCAAGAATTCAAAGCGTTCTCAGTACTACTGCGCGAAGAAATCAAAAACATTAAATATACCGCCGCGCTACTGTTAGAGGTCAACCTCGGCGCCACCGCGATTGGCACCAAACTGAATGCCGCAGAAGGCTATCAGCAACTGGCGGTGAAACGCCTAGCTGAAATCACAGGCTTGCCGTGTATCCCAGCAGAAGATTTGATTGAAGCCACGTCAGACTGTGGATCGTATGTGATGGTCCATGGCTCGCTAAAACGCCTGGCGGTGAAACTGTCGAAGATTTGTAACGACCTCCGACTGCTCTCCTCGGGCCCACGTGCCGGGCTCAATGAAATTAACCTACCTGAAATGCAGGCCGGTTCATCCATCATGCCCGCTAAGGTTAACCCGGTGATCCCAGAAGTGGTGAACCAGGTTTGCTATCGCGTGATGGGGAATGACACCACCATCACCTTTGCTGCCGAAGCCGGTCAATTGCAACTTAACGTGATGGAGCCGGTGATTGGCCAGGCGCTGTTTGAGTCTATCTCCATTCTGGCGAATGGCTGCCGGAACTTGGGTGAGAAGTGCGTGAGTGGGATCACCGTTAACCAAGCCGTGTGCGAACACTACGTGCTTAACTCGATTGGGATTATCACTTATCTTAACCCCTTTATCGGCCACCATGAAGGCGATATTGTCGGTAAGATTTGCGCCGAAACGGGCAAGAGCGTCAAAGAGGTGGTACTCGAGCGTGGTTTAATGACCGAGGCGGAGCTGGACGAGATCTTCTCGGTGGAGAACCTGATGCACCCTAAGTATCGCGGTAAACGCTTTAACGCCTAGTGGGTCAGTCATCAGTGGGTCACTCACAACAGACACCAACTACCAACAGAGACAACAAGGGCGCTGACAGCGCCCTTCTTTTATACCTTAAATTGCCGTTACAACACCTGGGTAATCAGCAAACCACAAGCGATACTGAACACCATACTCAGCAAGCCAGGTGCCATAAAGCTGTGATTAAAAATATACTTACCAATCCGCGTGGTGCCGGTTCGGTCAAAGTCGATGGAGGCAATGATCGGCCCGTAGTTAGGAATAAAGAAGTAGCCATTCACTGCTACAAAGGTCGCAATAATCATCGAAGGCGGCAGCCCCAAGGTAATCGCCACGGGCACCAACACCGCTGTCGTTGCACCTTGGCTGTTCACCATGACTGACAAAGCGAACAGCGCAAACGCAAATGTCCACGGTGCCATCTCAACCAAGCCAGACACCGCCTCTTTGACCATCTCGCCATGGCCACCAATCAAAGTATCACCTAGCCAAGCAATACCAAAGATTGCGACAATCGCACGCATCCCGGCATGGAATACCGAACCTTGGCTAATCGCATTGCCGTCCGGCTTACAGGTCAAAATGATCAGTGCCCCCACTGACAACATCACGATTTCAATGGTATGCGCCATCCCCATTGGCTCGCCATCAAAGGCCGGGCGCAGGGTTGGGAATGCCCCCATTATGACCACGGCTAAGGCACCAAATAAGAACAAGCCAACCGATTTCTTCGCCTCCGGCGTGACTTCGATATCTTCAACGGCCAAATCCGCTTCCATTTCTCGACGAAAGTCGGGATCTTGTAAACGGCGTTGATATTCAGGATCGTCTTTAAGCTCTTTACCCAGCTTATTAACAATCACACATGCCAAGGCAAGGCCAATAAAGGTGCTGGGAATGGTAACCGACAGCACATCAGTAAGGGTAATCCCTTGCGGCTCTAAAAAGGCCACACAGGCAACCACCGCGGCGGCAATGGGACTGGCCACAATCGCAAATTGCGAGGCAATGACCGCCATCCCTAACGGACGAGCCGGACGAATGCCGCTTTTACGACTGACTTCAGCAATCACCGGTAAGACCGAATAGGCAACGTGTCCGGTTCCCGCCATCATAGTGAAGACATAAGTCACTAAAGGGGCAACAAAGGTAATGTGACGTGGGTTTTTACGTAATATATTGGTGGCAATTTTAATTAAAAAATCCAAGCCACCTGCTGCTTGCATGGTGGCTGCCGCGGCGACCACCGCCATGATCATTAATAAAACATCAATCGGCGGATGCGTGGGCTGTAAACCAAACCCAAAACTTAAGACAGCGAGCCCGACCCCGCCCATCACACCTAAACCAATGCCGCCGATACGGGCACCAATTAAGATGCAGCTGAGTACCACTAATAACTCAACCAAGAACATAACTTTCTCCTACTTTGGATAGACGTCCCCACGCGTCCGTTCACATGCATTCATTGTCTATGGCACGCCCATGGCGTATTGGGGTAGATACGATATGACGGCTCCTCCGTCGGCCTATCGCCACTAATAAGCACCATCCTTGGTGGGAGATGTGAGCAACCGCGCTCAGCACCATGGCCAAATCCTAACCAGATGCCGTCACGCGCATGTTGATTCAGGTAAGAAAAAGTAACACTTTTGGCGAACTGACAACAAAAAGTTCGGGAAATGAGATCTTTAACCTGGACGCTGATGGACTTTTCATTCTTTCTCACTGATGTTATGTTATATCATAACAAACAACGGAGAGTCGTTATGAAAGCCAATATCCATCCCGAATACCGTTCTGTCGTTTTTCATGACACCAGTGTTGACGCCTATTTTATTGTCGGCTCAACCTTGCAAACATCACGTACCATCGAGTGGCAAGATGGCAAAACCTATCCTTACTACCCACTGGATATTTCGAGCGCCTCACACCCGGTATATACCGGGAAGGCACGAGCGACGAACAAAGAAGGGCGCGCGGCACACTTCGCGCGTAAGTTTGGCCAAGTAGGCCGCCGCAAAAAGGCGTCGTCATGAAGGTCGTTAACTCACTAAAAAGCGCCCGCCAGCGCCACCCTGATTGTCAGGTTGTCCGTCGTCGCGGGCGCATGTTCGTCATTTGCAAAACCAATCCACGTTTTAAGGCGGTGCAAGGGCGCGCGAAAAAACACGCCTAAGCGTCGGCGACGCACTGCCACTGATGGGGCAGTGCTTCTCGGCGTGCAAACATCTTGATGTGGCTACTGACCGTCTCAGTCACCAAGGTTAAGCTCGCTTCATCATCGGCATGGCATGTAACACGCAACTGGGTTCCTTGCACCTGCATATCACACACTCCCGCAGGGAAATGTACGCGTCCTGTTTGCTCATCCCAGCTCGCCTCGACTTTGCGACCAAAGTGACGACACAAGGTCTGCAAGTAACGTGGGGCATGCTCGGAGTCAATCATCGTCGTCATACTAGGCATCAATGCTCCTTGATAGGTGGGCGCAAGCGCCCACCTCTTTGCGATTAAAATTGATAGGATGCCGTCAATTTAATATTGCGACCGGGCTCGTAATCGAGGATTTCTGCGCCTCGTTTACCTGACGTTGACGCATGCGAGCGATAGCGACTGTCAAACAGGTTGTCGACCCCTGCCGTCAAAGTGAATCCGTCTACTGCCATCGGTTGCCACTGAGCGAACACGTTGTGGACTGTGTAGCCCGGCTTGGTCAAGTTGCTATCAGGAACGGTGGTCGATCGCTGAATTTGAGTGTTCCACCCCAGCAAAACATCCCAACGGGTCAACGCGTAATCCGCATTCAAGGCTACGGTATCGCCGAGGTGGCGGGCGCGACCAAAAATCTGATCCAGTTGATACGCCTCTGAATAACTCACATCCGTGCGACTGTAACTGGCTGACGCCGTCCACTGCTGCCATGCCCAATAGGTACTGGCTTCAAAGCCACGATAGGTGACATCGCCACGGTTGGTGGTTTCATAAGCCCAGTTGCCACCGCCATCTTTGTAGCTGCGCACCACAATTTCATCATCGAGTTCAGTGCGAAACACCGTCAAATTGGCGGTCAACAAGTAGTCTTTTTGCGCCGCTGCATTAGACAGGCGCACGCCAGTTTCATCGGTCCGGCCATGCTCGGCTTTCAAGTCTTTATCCGCGCTTTCACTCAGTGCTGTGGTGGTAAATGACTCGCTCAATGGTGGCGCTTTGTGCAGCTCCCGGCTATTGGCAAACACGGTGAGATAGTCGTTAGCGACAAACTCGGCCCCCAATGCCAACGACACATCATCATAACGCTGACTCGAGCTGGTCGCTCGGCGATCAAAGCTGTCATAACGCGCCGCGGGCGTCACCGAAAAACGTGGGGTCAGCGCTATCTTGTCTTCCACATACAGCGCAATCTTGTCGGCCGATTCCAAAATCTGTACACCCGGTTTGGCAAATTGGGTGTCGTTGTCTTGATTTTCATAGTGCGCACCGTACGCGAGTTGGTGATCGCCAATACGCTGTGACACACTGAGTTTTACCCCAAGGTTCGTGTCTTCCGCCACGTTGACGCCTTTGCGGTCAGCCAGAAATGGGTGGGTGGCAAATTCGGTTTCATCACGGGTGAGTGACAGCTGGTTATAATAGGCCAGCGCTTTCAATTCGATAGCTTGTGACGGGGTGTATTCGTAATTGATCGTGGCGGTATCGCGATCGTAGGTCACTGGCAGTATCATTTCACCGGTACGATTGCGGTTGAAGCTTACACCCATATCAGGACGCGGCAGATAGTCGCCCTTATCGCGATACTTATCATAACTGAGTTCAAAGCGATGCCCACTTGCAGGCTCCCAGCCTACTTTTACTAAGCCATTAGTGATCTCTCCCTCACCGCCAAAGGTGCGATTACCGTCACCATCTTTAAAGTTGTCCCGATCAAAACGGCTAATATATGCCATCGCATCCCATTCATCACTCAACAACCCATAAACGGTCAACGAGCCTTGTTGGGAGTCATTACTGCCCCAACCAGCACTTAGGCGTGCTCCAAATGTCTCATTCGCACGCAAGAGATCGTAGGGATCTTTGGTTTCAAACGCGACCGCGCCCCCCAGCTCGCTGGTGAGAATCGACGAGGCGCCCACCGCGACATCAACACGCTGCAAAATGTCAGGGTTTAAAGTGAGGTTGCTGATGTGGTGGAACATTTTACCGCCTTGAGAGGCGCCATCGACGGTGATATCCAGATCTTGTTCGGTAAAACCACGGATATTAATGCGCTGGGTGAGCGAGTGCGTGCCCCCCACATCCACACCGGGGATATCACGCAATAGATCAGAGAGGTGATCCGGTTGCTTGACGGTGAGATCCGTTTCTCCCAGGTAACGGGATGAGCTGGACACTTGCGTCCCCCATACTGAGACAGTTTCTATGCTTTCATCCTCAAGATTATCAGCAGCCACCGCAGGGGCACATAGAGCACTGGCTATACTAAGCGTCAGCAAGCCCAGACGTGCTGGGACAGGTAGTAACAACGTCATACTTCATTTCCTTCGTGGATAACCCAAACAACTAAATGATACTAATTCGCATTTATGTTACTATTTCAGTGCTTTTCAGGAAGAAAAAACAATTATGCGCACGCATCAAGCTTTTATGCGCAGAGCGTTTATGCATAGCACGTTTATGCGGCGTGTTACGGAGGAATACGATGGCAGCACCCGTCTCTGTTGTTTGCACACAGCGAGAGTCCAGCGCAGATGGTCACGCCGAGATCATGGCTAATCACTCAAAACGGACGCAATCCTTGGTACGGGGACAGTTTTCACATACTTCATGTCCGGGTGGGTTGCATATCGATAGCGGGATCACCGATGAATTATGTGATGCCAATGTCCTCCACCGTGCCCATCAGGGGATCATGCTAGTGATAGTCCTCGAGGGCGTGCTGGAGTTTGCCTACGATGACCACACGTATCGGTGCAATGCATGCCACCAGCCCCAAGCACTTGCCGTCTCCGTGTGCCGTGACAGCACCTTTCGTCGTCGCTTAATTGCAGGGAATCACCTTAAAAAAGTGAATATATTGCTTCCGCCCGAGTGGCTTGATGGGTATGCAGACGAGCAAGCCTTGCCACTGCTTAGTGCCTTGCATCGTCATCATTTAGGCTGTGTACGCTGGCAACCTAGTACCGCCATATTCGACCCCATTCACGCCTTATTACCCCGCTTTAGTAGGCAAAACGAGGCTGATCCCCTGACCCAGCACCTCCATGCACTCACCATCATCAAGCACCTGTGTGAGCAAGCCTCTCATCTCACCATTGAGTCTGTTACCGAACTCATCCCTGCCACCTATGAGCCACAAATCGCAAAAGCCGTCGCGTATATTGAAACTAAGCTGCACACCGCATTAACCTTATCGACCATTGCACACGCATGCGGCCTGAGTCGCAGCACACTGCAGCGCCGTTTTCGTACCCATCTAGGCGTGCCCGTTTCAGATTACATCCGTCGTCGTCGGTTGGTGGTGGTCAAAGAAAAGTTACTGCATGAGGCGATTTCAATTGGCGAAGCGGCTTACTGGGCGGGCTACCATCATCCCTCTAATTTTGTTACCGCCTTTAAGCGTCAGTTTGGCATGACCCCCGGCCAATTGATTCAATCGCAAACCCATACAATGTGATCATGGTATGCGTGTATACTCATCCTATTGGCATGAAAAGGAAAAAGTATGAGACAGGGTCGCCGCTTTGCACTAACGGCTGGGTTATTGATTGCCGCACTGGGTGCTGGTGCGCTTTACATCGTTCGCTCGCAACAAGTCACCGCACCGCCGAAAGCGTCTGATAGCGCACCGGCATTTATCACCGTCAACTCGCAAGCCGCGCTTGATGCAGAGCTCGCCAGCGCCGCGGCTAATCAACAAATCGCTTTGGTTGATTACTACGCCGATTGGTGCATCCCGTGTAAACAATTCGCGCAAAAAACCTTCACTGACCCGGCAGTGGCTCAGCAGCTTAGCCACATGCACCGGATTAAAGTGAACCTGAGTGATAATCGTCCGGAAGATTTTGCGTTAATGCGCAGCCAAGACGTGGCCGGGCTACCCACACTCGACTTTTGGTTAGCCAATGGAGAGCGTCATGCGACCGCCCGCATTACCGGCTTTTTAGCCCCTCAAGCTTTCATGGCGCACCTACGTCAGCATGGATTGCAGCATGAAGTAAAAAGCGAGCACTGATCAATCTCTTAGTTCTCTTGTTACAAAATTGATAAACCCCATATCTGGTGGTAGTTTTATTGAAAACAAAGGGAAGATAGCCGCATTATGGAAGCGCAACACACCATCGTTATCGCCGACGATCATCCACTGTTTCGGAATGCCCTCTTTCAATCCGTGCATATGGCGATAAGCGGTGCCAATCTGCTAGAGGCAGACAGCTTAGACAGTCTAAATCAGATCTTAGCGCGAGAGGCTGAGGTCGACTTGGTGCTGCTCGACTTAAAAATGCCGGGCGCCAATGGCATGTCGGGCTTAATTGCGCTGCGTCACCATTATCCTACCCTGCCGATTGTGGTGATCTCTGCCAGTGAAGAGCCGAGCGTGATCCGCCAGGTACGCGCTCATGGTGCCTTTGGCTTTATTCCTAAATCCAGCGATATGCGTGCATTGGTACAATCGTTAACCCAAGTGCTAGAAGGCACCCCCTGCTTTCCTGATGATCTCGGCGAAGACGATGAAAGCGAGCGCTTATCTGACAAACTCGCCACACTGACGCCACAGCAGTATAAGGTGTTGCGGATGCTATGCGACGGGCTTCTGAACAAACAAATCGCCTACGACCTGTCGGTTTCCGAGGCGACTATTAAAGCGCACATGACGGCCATCTTTCGTAAGCTAGGAGTAAAAAACCGCACTCAAGCGGTGATTTTATTGCAGCAATCTAATATCGAACTTTGATACGCTAGCGCCCCAGACACCGACTTTGGAGCGCTTATGTTAAGTATTCTTGCTACGCAATTCGTGATTTTATGGGCCGTGATCGACCCTGTCGGTAGCGTGCCCATTTATCTCTCACAAACCAGCCACATGTCCGCCAAACAAAAACGCCGTGTCGCGGTGAAAGCCGTGGCAATTGCCTTTGCTATTTTGCTGTTCTTTTTAATTGTCGGTCAGATTTTGCTCGAAGCCATGCAAATCCCCTTGCCCGCGTTCCAAGCAGCTGGTGGTTTGGTATTACTGTTGTTTTCGTTAACCATGATTTTCGGTGAAGGAAAACCCGGCCAAGAAGCCAAAATGCTGAGTGAAAACGTGGATAAAGCCGAAATTGCCGCCACCGCAGTTTATCCGCTCGCCGTCCCTTCCATTGCTTCCCCTGGTGCCATGATGGCGGTGGTCATGCTCACAGATAACAATCGGTACGCCATTGCTGAACAAGCGGTGACCGCTGGGGTGATGTTTTTTGTATTGGTCGCGACCTTGGTCTTACTCCTCGGGGCCAATGTGATTCACAAAGTGATTGGCAACGTCGGCGCGTCGATTATCAGCCGCGTCATGGGGCTGATACTTGCCTCGGTCGCCGTTGCTAATTTGCTCGAAGGGATCCAAAAGTTTTACCACTTAACTTAGACCTTTGGCGCAAATCTTGGCTGGCTCAACCCGAGCCAGCCGTACCTAGCTCACAAAAACCCTGCTTTTTCCGATCATTATCACTTACTGCGCTCGACTAAAGTTGCAATGTCGCGCTGTTCATCCCCTGCTATCGTCTTCAAGTAACATTCCATTAACGTGCTAAACAAGGAGAAGGCGATGGCGTTTCAAAGCAAGGAACACGCGAAAGCCTACTGGGACAGAAACGTAAAACTGATGATCAGTCTGCTGATTGTCTGGTTTGTTGTCTCATTCGGCTGTGGGATCTTATTCGTGGATGCCCTCAATACCATTCAAATTGGTGGCTATAAACTTGGATTCTGGTTTGCTCAGCAAGGATCGATTTATACCTTCCTCGGCATCATATTTGTGTATGCCAAACAAATGCGCAAACTCGATCGCGAGTTCGGCGTGGACGACGAGTAAGAGGACTAACACATGGATTTAAGAACCATTACTTATATTGTTGTCGGGTTCACGTTCGCCCTCTATATCGGGATTGCGATCTGGGCACGCGCAGGCTCCACCAAAGAGTTTTATGTCGCCGGTGGCGGGGTTAACCCTGTGGCCAACGGGATGGCAACCGCTGCCGACTGGATGTCAGCCGCGTCCTTTATCTCTATGGCTGGCTTGATCTCATTCATGGGCTATGGCGGTTCGGTGTTTTTGATGGGCTGGACCGGCGGCTTTGTGCTTCTCGCACTGTTGCTCGCCCCTTATCTACGTAAATTTGGCAAATTTACCGTGCCAGAGTTTGTCGGTGAACGCTTCTACTCAAAAACCGCGCGCATTGTTGCCGTCGTTTGCTTGATCATCGCTTCTGTCACCTATGTTATCGGCCAGATGAAAGGGGTCGGGGTGGCTTTCGGTCGCTTCCTAGAAGTGGACTATTCCACCGGGCTATTAATCGGGATGGTGATTGTGTTTATGTATTCCGTGATGGGCGGGATGAAGGGCATTACCTACACCCAAATTGCTCAGTATTGCGTACTCATTTTGGCTTACACTATTCCCGCAATCTTCATCTCCCTCAAACTGACAGGCAACCCATTCCCACAGCTTGGTCTAGGCAGCACCATGGCAGGCACGGATCAGTACTTGCTCGACCGGCTTGATCAGGTGGTGACCGAACTCGGCTTTGTCGAATACACCACCGCGGTGCGCGGCAGTACACTCAACATGTTTGCCTACACCATGTCACTGATGATAGGTACCGCCGGTTTGCCCCACGTTATTATCCGCTTCTTTACGGTGCCTAAAGTGCGTGATGCACGGACATCCGCCGGTTGGGCGCTGTTCTTTATCGCGATTTTATACACCTCAGCACCTGCGGTGGCGGCGATGGCGCGCTTAAACTTAATGGACACCGTCAATCTGCCTAATGGCGACAACCTTGTCTATGACGAGCGTCCAGACTGGTTTAAAAACTGGGAAACCACCGGGCTTTTGGGCTTTGAAGACAAAAACGGTGACGACAAGATCCAATACACTTCGAACCCAGACACCAATGAGCTACGTGTTGACCGCGATATCATGGTGCTGGCAAACCCAGAGATTGCCAAACTCCCTAACTGGGTGATTGCCCTGGTCGCCGCCGGGGGCTTAGCCGCTGCCTTGTCGACCGCGGCTGGGCTGTTACTCGCGATCTCGTCAGCGATATCCCATGACTTGATAAAGGGGGTCGTCAATCCGAATATCAGTGAAAAAGGCGAGCTACTGGCAAGCCGGATATCCATGGCATTAGCGATAGCGGGTGCAGGCTATTTGGGGCTCAACCCACCAGGCTTTGCGGCCGGGACAGTGGCCCTGGCGTTCGGCTTGGCCGCATCATCGATTTTCCCGGTGCTGATGATGGGGATCTTCACCAAAACCATTAACAAGGAAGGGGCGATTGCAGGTATGGTCGCGGGGATCAGCGTCACCCTGTTCTATGTATTCCAGCATAAAGGGATTCTGTTTGTCGCGGATTGGACCTACTTAGAAAGCCTGGGTAGCAACTGGATACTGGGTATCGAGCCAAATGCCTTTGGCGCGGTGGGCGCTGTATGTAACTTTGTGGTGGCAATCATTGTTTCACGCCTGACCAAAGAAACACCGCAAGAGGTACAAGATTTGGTCGAGCACGTTCGTATGCCATCTGGAGCCGGTGATGCGCAATCACACTAATCCGGTGTTCATCTATCAAGCCCCTTCGGGGGCTTTTACACGGTTTGTAACTTCCAGCCAAGGAGAGGCATGATGTCAACGGTCACGCGTTTACTCACCAATAAACATGTGGTTATTGCGATGCTGGTTGCGCCAGTATTAGCGGTGATCACCTATTTTGCCGTCGATGCCAGCGTGTCTGAGCCGCCTAAAGCCGCTCAGCCAGGACAGAGTTACCCGCTGGCGGTCCGTTCTAACTGTCGCTATACCAGTGGCTTCTGTCAGCTCGAAAATGGTGATATGAAACTCAAACTGGAATCGCAGGGGGTTGATAACAACCGGCTAACGCTGCGGTTAGTCAGCGAGCTGCCGTTGGAGGGCGCACAAATCGGCCTGACAGACATCACACCGCAAACCATGCAAATCCGCGATGAAACAGGCACGACCTGGACGGTTAGCCTCCCCGCTCCAAGCAGTGAGGAGACGCAAATTCGTCTAGCCGTCAGTATGAAGGGGAGCCACTATTACGCAGAAGCGCCAGTGACATTTATCGAGCATAAAACATTTTATACCGAGCACCAACAATCTCAGGACGCTTCATAGCGTCAGCCTCGGCATACGGCGTCAGTACGAAAGGTAACCACTTACGCATCAGGCGACATCAAGGACGCTCGGATCGCCGCCACGATGGTGGCGATTTTGTTTTCATACGCTTGCTCCGTTAGCCAATGACTGACATCCGCCCAGCCATCACCGTCCAGGTGAGCGAGTTCATCAAGGTCAATATGTCCATCAACCGGATTAAAGTGCCCTGCCACTTTAACGATGCCAACATCGGTTTCTAAACGGGGTAACGAAAAAGGGGTCATGATTTTCCTCGCTGTTGTAGTAACGCACGCAACTTGAGCGGCTTTACCGGTTTGGAGAGATACATAAAGCCTAGTCCAGTCACGGTCTGTTGTGTCTCGGCACTGCGGTCAGCACTGATGATCACTCCCTGAAAGCAACACCCTAGTTTTAATTGGCATTGTTGAAGCACTTGCAGCCCGGTTTGCTGGTTCGCCAAATGGTAATCGCTCAGCACAAACTCAGGCTGCCATTGGTCACCGATCGTCTTGATCGCGCCACTCACATCGGGGGCGCAGCGAACGTCGCATCCCCACCGTGATAAAAGCTGCGCCATTCCATCTAAGATCTCTTGTTCATTGTCTACACATAAGACACGGCAACCTTCGAGCTCTCGCGCCGAAGCGGTGGCAGGCACCACCGGGCTTGACTCAATCTTTTCCGCTTGGCTCGCATTCACTGTCATTGAGAACACCGTGCCCCGACCCGGCCAGGACTGCAATGCCAGAGGCTGAGAGAGGATTTGGCTAATGCCCTTCGCGATCGCCAACCCTAAGCCCAGCCCTTGCTCGGCCCCTTCGCGGTCAATGCGGGTGAACTCTTGAAAGATATCTTGCTGACGCTCAAGGGGGATCCCATCACCGTCGTCCCACACCTCAATACGGTAGTCGCGTCCTGCCCGTCGCACACCTAACACCACTCGGCCCTCAGGATTGTAGCGAAAGGCATTGGTCAAAAAGTTTTGTAGTACTCGGCGCAGCAAGTTCTTATCAGACTGAACCCAAACCTGGCTGGTCACAACGCGAAAGTCCAATCCTTGGCGACGCGCTAACACCCCAAATTCCGCTTCAAGCGCATCAAAGACTTCACACAATGGAAAGGACTCAATCCGTGCTTTCATTTTACCCGACTCCAGGCGCGAGATATCGAGCAAGTCACCAATCAACACTTCCGCACTTTCTAGTGCGCTCTCTATATGCTGAGCAACGGCTTCGGTATCTCGATTGGCCGCCATTTCACTGAGTGATGAAGCAAACAAACGTGCCGCGTTAAGTGGCTGCATCAAGTCGTGACTGACGGCGGCTAAAAAGCGACTCTTCGACTGTGAGGCGGATTCGGCCTTGCGGGTGGCATCAATCAACTGGCTATTCAGTCGCTCCAATTCCCGCGTTCGCGCTGTCACTCGTGCTTCAAGGGTTTCATTAGACTGCTTGAGCGCCGCTTCCGCATCCCGAAACGCGGTAATATCGGTGAAGGTCATGACAAACCCCCCGCCTGGCATCGGATTGCCCTGCAACTCAATGACCCGTCCGTCTGGATGCACACGCGAAGAGGTATGCGGCTTTCGTCGTGTTAAGTGCAGCACCCGCTTGCTGACATGTTCTTCCGGATCACCCGGCCCACAGAGTCCGCGCTGGGCATTGAATCGAATTAAGTCCGCGACCGGTCGCCCGACCTGGATAAGCCCGAGTGGAAACTGAAACATATCAATGTAGCGCTGATTCCATGCCACCAGCCGCAGTTGCTTATCCACCACAGAGATCCCTTGATTGATATGCTCAATCGCCCCTTGCAGTAATCCCCGCGAGAAATCGAACAACTCAGAGGCTTCATCAACAATGGTGGCAATTTCTTCCAATTGCATGTTGCGCCCCTGCAGGGCTGATGAAAGGACTAAGCGTGCCGATGACGAGCCAAATACCCCAGCCAACACCCGCTCGGTGTGACGGATCAGCGGTGCACTGGCTTGTTGCTGGGGCATCAGCTCTTCACCACGCTGCTCGGCAAATTGGCTAAACGCCTGACGCATACGCCGACGGCCAACAAAGCGTGCCGCGAGCATTTCCAGCTCAGCCACGGTGACTCGGCTTTGATACAAGCGCGCGTCATCGTTTTCCGGCAGTGGCATGCCAACAAACGCAGCGGCCTGTAAACGCTCACTGAGTGAGGGTCGCGTGAGTAAAGACACCACCACAAAGCCCAGGGCATTCATTAACACACTGAAGGCCAGCCCCCAATCCACGGTATTGAGGTGAGTAAAAGGTGCAAAGTCGGGAGGGGTAATAAGCCAAATCAATAGATTCGATTGCCCATCCCCTGCCAGCATGCCGGTTTGAGTCATCATGGTCACCAGCCATAGTGAAAACCCTATCAGTAAGCCCGCATACACGCCTTTTTTGTTGCCTTGACGCCAGTACAAGGCAACAATCATCGCAGGGGCAAACTGCGCAATGGCCGCGAAGGAGAGAAAGCCGATTTCCGACAACGTGGGCACAGTGAGGATGAGATGATAGAAGCCCCACGCTGCAATTAAGATCAAAAAGATCAGCGCACGGCGAACATTGAGTAACAGCCCAGAGAACTGCGCAAAGTTACGTGATTTCAGTTTCATGCGCCGCAACAACAGTGGCATCACCAAGTCATTGGATACCATGATCGCCAGCGCAATGGTGGAAACAATCACCATCCCGCTGGCAGCCGATGCCCCACCCATAAACGCTAGTAGCGCCACTCCCTCAGCTCCTACCGATAGCGGCAACCGAATCACGTGCGTATCGGCAGGCGCCCCAGGTAACAACGCTTGCCCCGCGTAGGCGAGCGGCAGGACAAAAATCAACATCAGCAACAAGTAGGTCGGGAAGACTTTACGCGCGGTATTCAAATCACTCGCGCGCGTGTTCTCCACCACCATGGTGTGAAACTGGCGCGGCAAGCAAATGATCGCCGCGCCCGTCAAAAACGTGTGGATGATTAAGCTACCCACATCCGGGCGACCAATCACGCCAGAGTCCTCCAAACTCACAGGCAGGCTCGGCGCTTGAAATAACAGCCACACCACAAAGATCCCCACCCCAAGAAATGCGACCAGCTTGACGATCGACTCGAACGCGACTGCCATCATCATCCCTCGGTGGTGCTCCGTACTGTCGATATGCCGCGTACCAAATAACACGGTAAATACGGCCAAGGAGATACACACAAGCCAGGCGATTTGGGGTTGAGCCAAGCCAACGCTTTGCCCTAGCTCTGGGGAAAGCACATCAAGTCCCATGGCGATCCCGCGCAGTTGCAACGCGATATAAGGCAGCACGCCCACCACGGCAATCAAGGTCACCATCACCGCCAAGCCCTGCGATTTGCCATATCGCGCCGCGATAAAGTCGGCAATAGAGGTAATGTGCTCGCGCTTGGCGATCAAAATCATGCGGGCAAGAAAACGCCCCCCAAGGGTAAACACCAGAATAGGGGCAAGATAAATCGGAAGAAATGACCATGGCGAGCTGGACGCTTGCCCAACTGTGCCGAAAAAGGTCCAAGAGGTGCAATACACCGCAATAGAAAGGCTATAAATCCATGGACGCCATGAGCGTAACCAGCGCGGCTGACGATCACCATACCAAGCAATCGCAAACAGTGCGCCCATATAAAGCAGTGAAACAGAGACAATTACCCAGCCTTGTGTCATGGCTCCCTTCCTGACGCAATCCTTTGCCGAATCCTTGAGCTGGGTGTAACACGGTATCGGCGCCCACTCAATCGTCTCGTATTCGCTTTGTGGGCACCCTAGCTAACTTTACTGCAAGCCTAAACATGGTCTATTACAGTTTAGGTCTGCCTATGCCACCTTAGCTTGCTTGGCACGCCAAAATGCCGGTTCACGCAGCGGTAAAACAAAAACAGGCAGCGCGAGCAGTGCCATGGTATAGAAGGTGCCAGAGGGCGATACGGCATAAATCCACCCGCTTGCCGTGGTCAGCGCCGCCACCACTGCGCCCATTGGTAACGCATTGTACGCCGCTTGTGTGGCCACCAATCGCGCCCCACACTCGCGCTGAATATACTGCATCGCGCCCAGGTGCGCGCCGGCAAACGTAATGCCGTGGAGCAGTTGCACCAGGATCACTGGCACCGCGGCGGTCGTCGTCCCTGTGATCCCCCAACGCAGCAATACACCCACAGCCGCCAATTGGAACAAGGCTTTGGATGACCAGCCATTAAAAAGCCGCGCGCCTAAGGCAAAGACGGCTACTTCCGCCACCACCCCGAGGCTCCACAAATAGCCGACAATGCTCTCACTATATCCAGCCTGCTTCCAGTAGATCGCACTAAAACTGTAATACGCTGCGTGGCTGCCTTGCAGCAGGGAGGCGATTAACAAGAACACGACCACCTGACGGTCGCGGAAAAGCTGACGCATCGAGACTTTGCTATTGGTCATATCGCGCTCGCTTTGTGGCATCAATGTCGGCCGACGCAACGTCAGCAACAAACAGGCAGACAAGCCGCCAATCGCGACCCAAGGAATAATCGCCGCCGATTGCTCGGTCACCAGCCACCCGGTCAAACTCGACCCAACAATAAAGGCGATCGATCCCCAAAGACGGGTTCGACCATAGTCGATAACTTTATGGCGCGCATAATAGTTGGCAAGCGCATCTGACAGCGGTACGGAGGGACCAATGGCAAGATTAAACAACACAGTCACCAAAGCAAGCCACCACACATTGGCTCCCATTAAGGGGTGCAATACACACGTCACTAACGCCATGAGCGTCAATGCCCTCAGAGCGGGCAGCAAGGCTTCAACCTGTTGCACACGCGGTGTAAAGACTAAGTTAGCCACACAACGGGTCGCGAAACCGAGTCCTATCAAGGTGCCGATCACACCTGAATTTAGGCCTAGGTACTCAAACCATACCGCCCAAAACGGCAGATACACACCATAGGAAAAAAAGAAGCCACCAAAGTATTCTGACAGCCAGCGAAACGGAGAACATTGGGTTACGGTCATCTCATTACTTCACATTAAGATAGATACCCGCTAAGTGTCGCAGCTCTGTGCGAGGAAAAAAAGACACGTGCACCACGAATGTCGACAAATGCGTGGGGGTGGCCAATCCGTATACGTCCTTGGCTAGACTAAAGTCGGCTAGCGAGATCGAAAAGGGTGAGACACACTGTGAATACCACAGTGAGGAGTGCGACTATGCCTGAACCTTTTGACACCTCTCATGCGCCCTTTGACTGCCTAACCGCATCACAAGTCAAACAATGCCGCCAAGCACTCGACGTTGCCTACTTTCGCCGTGGCGACACCCTGATCCAACCCGGTGATACGGGCGAGCAGCTCTTTATCATTATTAAAGGCAGCGTGGAAGAAGTGTCAGAAGACGGTAAGGAAGTATTTTCTCATTATACCACCGACGACTTATTTGACGTGCCAGCGCTGCTTAATGGCACCGCCAAACATCGATACCGTGCGCTAGAAGATACCCTCTGTCATTTATTGCCTGCTGAGGTGTTTCTCGCCATTTATCATCATAATCACGCGTTTCGAGGCTACTTTGATACCAACCTTCAGCGCCGACAAACGCTGATGGTGCAAGCGCGTCAGCAGCAAAACCTCGCCGAGTTTATGCTCACTCGGATTGATGACAGCAATATTCAACCTGCCTTGTGTGTCGCCTCCGACGTACCCCTGCATGTTGCCACCGCCCAGATGAAAGCCGAGCGCTGCGACTGCGCCTTGGTAGATGATGAAAAGGGCGACTGCGGCATTATCACCCGCACCAATTTGCTTCATGCGCTCGTGCTAGAGGGCTACGATCAATCCGTACCTGTTGGCGAGGTGGCCACACGTCCGGTGATCAGTGTGGAACGCGGCGACTTTCTCTTTCACGCCATGATTAAGATGACACGCCAGCGCGTAAAACGTGTCCGGGTCGTCAATGAACACGGAAACACAGCAGGGATGCTCGACCTTCCTCAGGTACTGAGCCTCTTTTCCACTCACTCTCACGTGCTGAACTTACAAATAGCCCGCGCACAAACCATTGACGAACTGGTGATCGCCGCAAACAGCCAGAGCAAGCTGGTACACACCTTATTTAATAATGGCATTCACACCCGCTTTGTAATGCAGCTTATCGCCACCGTGAATGAGCAAATCATGGAAAAAGCCTTCCGCTTGTTAGTGCCCGAGGCTTACCAAAGCCAGTGTTGCTTGGTGGTAATGGGCTCTGAAGGGCGCGGCGAGCAAGTGCTTAAAACCGACCAAGACAACGCCTTGATTCTCGCCGACGATCTCAACTGGCCCGATTGCCAACAAGTGATGGAGACCTTTTCACACACGCTCTATCAACTCGGTTATCCGCCCTGTCCGGGTCACGTGATGGTCAGTAACCCCAAATGGGTGAAAACCGCCACGCAATGGCAGCAAACCGTGCGTAATCTGGCACAAAGTGCCAATCATCAAAGCGTCATGGACTTGGCGATCCTCGCTGACAGCCAGCCGATCGCCGGCGATCTGAGTCTGATTGATGCGATCCAATCCCCCCTCAACGACACCTTGACCGACAATATGTTGACGCTCAACACCTTTGTCCGCCCTGCGCTCGCCTTTCGCGTCCCTCTTACCGTGTTTGGCTCGCTCAAAAGCAGTAAAGAAGGGCTAGATATCAAAAAAGGCGGGATTTTCCCCATCGTCCATGGCGTGAGAACCATGAGTTTAGAGAAGGGCGTGCGCCACACCAACACCTTTGAGCGGCTGGAGCAGCTTGCCAACCTAGGGGCACTGGCGGAAGAAACGGCGGAAAACCTCTCCGAGGCCTTGAAGTTGTTTATCCGATTACGTTTAAGGCAACAATTGAGTGGCGAGCCACAAAGCAATTACCTCGACGTGGCTCACCTCCCTTCGAGCGAACGCGACTTGCTACGCCACGGGCTGCATGTGGTGAAAAAGTTTAAAGAGTCACTCGCTTTCCATTATCACGTGAGGGACTAATTTGAATTGGCTGACTCGGCATTGGTACCGTCATCGTCTACGACACTCACCCTATCGGGACTTATTTTTGCCCCCCGACTCAAACACGCTGATTTCACTGGACTGTGAGACCACCAGCTTGGATCCGCATCGTGCAGAGTTAGTTACGATTGCGGCCACCCCGATCAAAGGCAACCGGATCCTCACCAGTCACGCCCTCACCTTGACACTGGCCGCGCCAGAAAGTCTGAGCGCCGGCTCGGTCAGAATTCACCAACTCCGCCACCAAGATCTCACCCATGGAGTCAGTGGGGAACAGGCGATCACTGCGCTGGTCGACTTTATTGGTAACCACCCCTTAGTTGGTTACCATATCCGTTACGATAAATGCATTCTTGATCGTTACGCGCGCCAGTACCTTGGCTTTCCACTGCCCAATCCTCTGATTGAAGTCAGTGATATTTATCAACGCAAACTCGAGCGCCTGCTCCCTAATGCCTATCACGACATCAGCATGGAAGCCATTAGTCGTCACCTCGATGTCCCTTTGCCGGCCCGGCATGATGCGTTGGATGATGCGCTCGCCGCGGCATTGATTTATGTCCGCCTCACCCAAGGTGAGATGCCCATGCTGCAATCCAAATAACGCATCGACGCGCGACTGGCGCACGAACGCAACGACAAAGTGGGATCCAGCCCCCACTATCTGGCCTGACAACTGCGCAAATCGCTTAAAAATCAATGGGGTCATCCTAAAGTCTAATTGTCGGACGACCCGATATGTCACACCTTTACTGCATGGTTTTCGTTTGCCAGGCAGCGGTAACGCCTGACATCTCATGACATGGAAGCGCCGCGTGGAGCATCGCGGACACGAGGAGAAACAGGATGAGCGATAGTCACGTATACCCCGTCATGCCTTCAATTGCACAAAAGGCACACGCGGATGAAGCCAAGTATCAAGCACTCTATCAGCAGTCAGTGACCGACCCGGAAGGCTTTTGGCGCGAGCACGGGCAAATTCTGGATTGGATGACACCTTATACCAAAGTCAAACACACCTCGTTTGATACCGGCCATGTGGATATCCGCTGGTTTGAGGATGGTACCTTGAACGTGGCAGCCAACTGTATTGACCGTCATCTTAAAGACAAAGGCGATCAGGTTGCCTTAATTTGGGAAGGCGACGATCCAAAGGACGATGCCACGCTCACTTATCACCAACTCCACCAGCAAGTATGCCAATTTGCCAATGTCTTAAAAGACAACGGTGTCAGAAAAGGCGATGTGGTGTGTCTGTACATGCCAATGGTGATGGAAGCGGCGGTGGCGATGCTGGCCTGTGCCCGTATTGGTGCCGTGCATACCGTGGTGTTTGGCGGCTTTTCTCCCGAAGCACTGGCAGGCCGGATTATTGATTCCAATGCTAAGGTAGTGGTGACCGCCGATGAAGGAATACGTGGTGGCCGTGCGGTGCCCCTGAAGAAAAACGTCGATGATGCCCTCGCCAATCCCAATGTAAAGTCGATTGAAAAAGTGGTGGTCTACCAACGCACTGGCGGCGATATTGACTGGCACAATCATCGTGATGTCTGGTGGCACGAGGCCACTGCGAAGGTGTCTGATAACTGCCCTGCCGAAGAGATGAAAGCCGAAGATCCTTTGTTTATTCTCTATACATCTGGCTCCACAGGCACGCCAAAAGGGGTACTGCATACGACCGGTGGCTATCTGGTGTATGCGGCGATGACCTTTAAATATGTCTTCGACTATCAAGAGGGAGACGTGTTCTGGTGTACCGCGGATGTTGGCTGGATCACCGGCCACAGCTACTTGGTATACGGGCCGCTGGCCAACGGCGCGAAAACAATCTTATTTGAAGGCGTTCCCACTTATCCAAGCACCGCACGAATGAGTGAAGTTGTCGATAAGCACCAAGTGAATATTCTTTACACCGCGCCGACCGCCATCCGTGCATTGATGGCCAAAGGCAATGAAGCGGTCGCTGGCACCCAACGCGACTCACTGCGGATCATGGGCTCGGTGGGTGAACCTATTAACCCAGAGGCGTGGGAGTGGTATCACAGCACCATTGGCAACCAAGCATGTCCGATTGTCGACACCTGGTGGCAAACGGAAACCGGTGGGATCTTGATCACCCCACTGCCCGGTGCCACCGCACTGAAACCGGGCTCTGCAACGCGTCCTTTCTTTGGCGTACAGCCGGCCTTGGTGGATAACATGGGCCATATACTCGAGGGCGCCACCGAGGGTAACCTCGTGATGCTCGACTCGTGGCCAGGACAGATGCGTACCGTCTTTGGCGATCACGACCGCTTCGAGCAAACTTATTTCTCCACCTTTAAAGGCATGTACTTTACCGGTGACGGGGCGCGTCGTGATGAAGACGGCTATTACTGGATCACCGGGCGCGTCGATGATGTCCTCAATATCTCGGGTCACCGAATGGGTACCGCCGAAGTCGAATCCGCGCTCGTCGCATTCGATAAAATTGCCGAAGCCGCGATTGTTGGTGTGCCACACGATATCAAAGGCCAAGCGATCTATGCCTATATCACCCTTAATGCCGGTGAAGTGCCCAGTGCCGAACTCCACAAGGAAGTCAAAGAGTGGGTGCGCAAAGAAATTGGCCCGATTGCGACGCCCGACTTTATCCACTGGACGGATGCACTGCCTAAAACCCGTTCAGGCAAAATCATGCGTCGTATTCTGCGCAAAATCGCCACCGGTGATACCGGTAGTCTGGGCGATACCTCGACATTGGCCGATCCCAGTGTGGTGGATAAGCTTATCGCAGAAAAAGAAAGTGTGGTCTAACCCTCACGAAAGATTGCTTAGCAACCTTTGCCGCCTGCGGGCGGCTTTTTTGATCCCCAGCACACGGGAAACGGAACTCTTTCCCTCCCTCGCAATCACACAAAAAGTAGGGGCATGAGGGGTCACCTCGCGTCAAACCGCCCGTCACTCACCATTTTTTGATAGCAAAAGGACAAAGTGTGCTGATTAGACCAGTATTTTGCTGCGATTTGCGCTGAAGTCTCTATAATTGCTGTCAGTAAGGACAAATTTGCATGGTATGCGCCGTCATAACATGCCCACCGGCTGGAATCCGCATTAAGCTGCACAATAACAGCGAATAGGAGAAGTAAGCGTCAAGATGTCTACAAAAAACCAAGTTTTAGTTTTAAATGGCCCAAACCTCAATTTGCTTGGCAAGCGTGAGCCCGAGCATTACGGCGCCCAGACCCTTAGCCAAATCATGGCGGGCTTAGAGGCACAAGCCGCTACCTTGGGTCTCAGTCTTGAACACTTTCAATCCAATAGCGAAGCTAGCCTCATCGATAAAGTCCACCAAGCCATGGAGACCGTGGACTTTATCATTATCAACCCAGCAGCGCTGACCCATACCTCTGTCGCCCTGCGTGACGCCCTATTAGGGGTCGACATCCCTTTTATCGAAGTGCACTTGTCGAATGTCTACGCACGTGAGTCCTTCCGGCATCACTCGTACTTTTCGGATAAAGCCGTCGGGGTGCTCAGCGGCTTTGGTGCTGATGGTTATGAATTCGCCTTAACAGCGGCCGCGCGTCATTTGGCGTTTGCGGCTGAGTAAAACAAAACATAAAGAAGAGACCTATCATGGATATCCGTAAGATTAAGAAACTGATCGAGCTTGTTGAAGAGTCAGGCATCTCTGAGCTAGAGATTGCCGAAGGCGAAGAGTCAGTTCGTATCAGCCGCTCTTCCCCAGCGGCGCCTGCGCAAATGGCTGCGCCACAATACGCACCGGCACCCGCCCCGGCACCCGCCGCGCCTGAAGCGCCGGCCGCTGAACCTGCAAGCGCACCGCAACCGAGCGGGCATCAAGTGCTTTCACCGATGGTCGGTACCTTCTATCGTGCACCAAGCCCAGAATCGGCCGCATTTGTCGAAGTCGGTAGCCACGTGCAAGAGGGCGACGCCTTGTGTATTGTCGAAGCGATGAAGATGATGAACCAAATCCAAGCCGACAAGAGCGGTGTGGTCAAAGCGATTCTCTGTGAAGACGGTCAGCCCGTTGAATTCGACGAACCACTCGTGATCATCGAATAAGCGAGGGCGCATGTTAGATAAAATTGTAATTGCTAACCGCGGTGAAATTGCATTGCGCATTTTGCGTGCGTGCAAAGAGCTGGGGATTAAAACCGTCGCGGTGCACTCGACCGCTGACCGCGATCTTAAACACGTGTTGCTCGCCGATGAAACCGTCTGTATCGGCCCTGCACCGAGTAACCAAAGCTATCTGAATATTCCTCGCATCATCAGCGCCGCTGAAATTACCGGCGCGGTGGCCATTCACCCCGGTTACGGCTTCCTATCCGAAAACGCTGATTTTGCCGAGCAGGTTGAGCGTTCAGGGTTTGTCTTTGTCGGCCCCAAAGCCGAAACCATCCGCCTGATGGGCGATAAGGTATCGGCGATTGAAGCGATGAAGAAAGCAGGGGTGCCCTGTGTCCCCGGTTCAGATGGCCCGCTGGGTAGCGATCAGGAAAAAAACAAAACCATTGCCAAACGTATTGGCTATCCGGTGATCATCAAAGCATCCGGTGGCGGCGGTGGCCGGGGGATGCGCGTGGTGCGCTCTGAAGCGGAGCTTATCGATGCGATTGCCATGACCCGCGCCGAAGCCAAATCTGCATTTAGCAACGACATGGTTTACATGGAAAAATTCCTTGAGAACCCTCGCCATGTTGAAGTGCAAGTCTTGGCCGACGGTCAAGGCGGGGCGATTCACCTGGGTGAACGCGATTGCTCAATGCAGCGCCGTCACCAAAAAGTGGTTGAAGAAGCGCCAGCCCCTGGAATTACCGCAGAGATGCGTAAATTCATTGGCGAGCGCTGCTGCCGCGCATGTGTTGAGATCGGTTATCGCGGCGCAGGTACCTTTGAGTTCTTATATGAAAACGGCGAGTTCTACTTTATTGAGATGAACACTCGCATCCAGGTCGAGCACCCCGTTACCGAAATGGTGACTGGCGTCGACTTGGTCAAAGAACAACTCCGCATTGCGGCGGGTCAGCCACTGTCGTTCACCCAAGACGACATCCAAATTCGCGGCCACGCGGTGGAATGCCGGATCAACGCTGAAGATCCAGAGCGCTTTATCCCGAGCCCAGGCAAAATTGAACGCTTCCACTCTCCAGGCGGAATGGGCGTGCGTTGGGAGTCACACGTGTACGCGGGCTATCAGGTTCCGCCCCATTATGACTCCATGGTTGGCAAGCTTATCTGTTACGGAGAGAACCGTGACGTCGCGATTGCGCGTATGCGGAATGCCCTCGCGGAAACCGTGATTGATGGGATTAAAACCAACATTCCTCTCCAGCTCGATATTATGAATGACGAGCACTTCCAACACGGCGGTGCCAACATTCATTATCTCGAGAAGAAACTCGGCTTGTCGTAATCATGCCGTTGGCCATCACCGAGGCCATGCCATCAACGTTAGCAACCAAACCGCCGTTAATCGGCGGTTTTTTGCATAAAACCCGCGCTAACTGGCAAAAAATCCCACCCACCCTCAATGCTCATCATGCTGTCATCATCTTGTGCAGCGAGCACAGTATGGATCTGGTAAAATCGCCATATTCCTTTTCCGACACGAGACTCACCATGCCTTGGATCCAACTCAAATTGAATGCAACGTCTGATAACGCCGAAGCGATTGGCGACCTGCTAATGGAAGAAACCGGCGCGCTGTCTGTCACCTTCTTAGACGCTAAAGACACACCGGTTTTTGAGCCCTTACCCGGTGAAACCCGCTTATGGGGCGAGACAGATATCATGGCCTTGTATGATGCGCACACTGACATGCGTGATGTATTGGCTATGATCAGCACCAGCCCACTTCTCGCTGATGACTTTGCCCATAAAGTAGAGCAACTGGAAGACAAAGACTGGACGCGCGCATGGATGGATAACTTTAAGCCCATTCAATGTGGCCAGCGACTTTGGATCTGTCCAACCTGGTGTGAAGTGCCTGATGATAAAGCTGTGAACGTGATGCTCGATCCGGGCCTCGCCTTTGGCACCGGCTCACACCCAACCACCGCACTGTGCTTGGAATGGCTTGATAGCCTAGATCTAAGTGGCAAAACCGTGGTCGATTTTGGCTGCGGATCCGGCATTCTCGCGATTGCGGCGATTAAACTGGGTGCCGAGCGTGTGATTGGTATTGATATTGACCCACAAGCGCTGTTGGCATCAAAAGACAACGCCGAGCGCAATGGTGTCGCCGACCAACTTCACCTCTATCTTCCTAAGGACCAACCGGCCGATCTCAAAGCCGATGTGGTGGTTGCTAACATTCTTGCCGGACCGTTGCGTGAATTATCGAGTGTCATCAAAGGCCTTATCAAACCCGGCGGTCAGCTAGCGATGTCTGGCGTGCTAGAAACTCAAGCGGATGATGTGGCGAACCATTACCGTGACAGTCTCACTATCGACCCGATTGTCGAGCGCGAAGAGTGGTGCCGCATAAGTGGGGATTTACCTGCTTAAACAGCTCATTGGCACCCATAAAGCCTGACACACTCGCCACGCCAGTGCATCAGGCTTATTTAATGAGCATACCGAACTGCTTGATTAATCAGCGAAACGCCATCGATACAAAAAGAACTGTAAAAATCAAGCCATCAATGCTCAAATATTGTCCTTTTCAGATACTGAAAAAATGCGTAAAATGCGCGCCCTTGCTGACTCAGAGCGGCTGAAGAGGATTTAGAGCTTTTGCGTATCGGACCCTACACCCTGGATGTCCCCTTGATCGTGGCCCCAATGGCCGGCGTGACAGATAGACCATTTCGTGAGTTATGCCTTGCACATGGTGCGGGCATGGCGATCAGTGAAATGATGTCGTCGAATCCGGCGTTGTGGCGAACGAGCAAGTCGCAAAAGCGCATGGTTCATATTGACGAATCCGGTCTGCGTTCAGTGCAAATCGCGGGGGCTGAACCCGAGCTTATGGCTGACGCGGCGCAGTTTTGTGTGGAGAACGGGGCGCAAATTATTGACATCAACATGGGTTGTCCAATGAAAAAGGTCAACAAAAAGTTAGCAGGCTCTGCCTTGCTAACGCGGCCTGATCTCATTGAACAAATCCTCAAAGCCACGGTAAACGCGGTGGATGTTCCCGTGACACTCAAAACACGTACAGGCTGGGATCCGGACAATAAGAATTGTGTTGAGATCGCCCGGATGGCGGAAGATTGTGGCATCCAAGCCCTTGCACTACATGGCCGCACGCGTGCCTGTATGTACAAAGGTGAAGCAGAATACGACAGCATTAAGGCTGCCAAGGCAGCGGTATCCATTCCGGTGATTGCCAATGGCGACATTGACTCACCAGAAAAAGCCCAGTATGTCCTCGACTACACGGGTGCGGATGCGGTAATGATTGGTCGCCCTGCTCAGGGACGCCCGTGGATTTTTCGCGAAATCCACCACTATCTCACCACAGGTGAGCACTTGCCTGCCCCTTCGTTAGAAGAGGTTAGGACGATTTTGTTGGGTCATGTTCAAGAGCTTCATCAGTTTTATGGGGAGCTCAAAGGGTTACGTATTGCCCGTAAACACGTGGGCTGGTACCTAAAAGAGCATGACCAAATTGGCGACTTTCGCCGCACCTTCAACGCAATCGAAGATGCACCACAGCAGATCGATGCGCTGCAAGGCTACTTCGACAACGTTGCATAAATACGAGAAGAGCTGACAGAATATGTTCGAACAAAACCTGACTTCCGAAACATTGACAGTAACGACTGTAACTTCACAAGATCAAATTACGCAAAAGCCACTTCGTGACTCTGTAAAAGCGTCCTTGAAGAACTACCTCGCGCAATTGAATGGCCAGGAAGTCAACGATCTGTATGAGCTTGTCCTCGCAGAAGTTGAGCAGCCACTGCTGGATACCATCATGCAATACACGCGCGGCAACCAAACCCGCGCAGCCACCATGATGGGCATCAACCGCGGTACATTGCGTAAGAAACTGAAAAAATACGGCATGAACTGATTGCCGAGGAATAAATCCTTGATAATAAAGCCGTGCCACCTTCTTGGGGACACGGCTTTTTTGTTATCTGTTCCCCTAACATGTCCATTCGATAAAGGCTTAAGGCTTTGCATATCAACCAATTAACCCTGACCGGCTACAATAACTGTTTTACTGCTTCGGCTTTTATTTTACTGCTTCGGCTTTTAATGGTTTGGGATCACGTTTATGCTCATAGACACCTCTTTTAGCGAGTTTAGATAACTAAAAGCTGCCTAACAAATCAGTGGCGATTCAGGCACAAGCATGACACTCAGACTGAAGTTGACCATTTAAGATAACTCCATGCACCTCAGCTGGCGTTTCATGTCTCTGCGCTTAGCCTTGTCTCCCAGAAGTTTTTCGGACCGCTGTCAGCCTCTCATAAAGAATAATCTAGATCGTTGATTTGAAGAACATCACTTGTGGCACGCAAGCTATTTCAGTTGGTCATAACGACAGAGATCATACAATCTGCTGCTTCACCAGCAGATCGAGCCTTTAAAAAACAGTATCATATTAAGTCTTATCAAGCTGAACAGACACCACCATACGCAGCGGCGAGCAAATGAACATAGCTATCGAGGATATCCTAGACCTTAAAACCCTGGTTGAGTCTGACCAAGTCGAGTTCAAACTGGCTGGCGGTAGAGACGGTAAAGGAGCATTGCCCAAAGACTTCTGGTCATCCTACTCGGCCATGGCCAACGGCCGTGGCGGGTGGGTTATACTCGGTGTTCTAGAAAAACATGGTGAGTTCACTCCTGTTGGCGTCAGCGAACCCGAAAAAGTGAAAACAGACCTTTTCAATCAACTCAATGATCGCGACAAGGTCAGTAGCAATGTAATATCCAATCAGGATGTACAACATGTAATGCTACAGGATAAGCCTGTACTGGCTGTTCACGTTCCACCTGCATCTCGCAAGCAAAAGCCTGTTCATCTGAAGAAAACGCCTTTCGGAAATACTTACTTACGTATACACGAGGGAGATCGTCGCTGTGACGATGAAACAGTCAAGCGCATGCTCGCTGAACAGCTCTATGACAGTCGCGACAATGAAGTTCTTTCGGATCATTACAGTTTTGCTGATGATATCAGCATTGATAGCTTGAAGACCTACCGCAACCTGCTCGCAGCACATAGTCCCCAGCATCCATATCTTGAATATGAACTCTTCGAATTATTCAAAAAGATAGGTGGATGGCGAAAAGACCGTGAAACAGGCAAGCAAGGGATCACCATAGCAGGCATACTCATGTTCGGTAATTGGGAAGCTATTACCGCAGCAGCGCCTAATTACTTTGTCGATTATCAAGAACGACCCGAAGCCAAGACTGAACTACGATGGATTGATCGTGTCTGCCCTGATGGCACTTGGTCAGGCAACCTTTTTGATTTCTATCGCAAAGTCTACCAAAAGCTTACAGCCGAACTAAAAGTACCATTCACGCTAGAACAAGGACAACGCAAAGCTGATACGCCTGTTCACACAGCACTTCGTGAAGCACTAGTCAATTGTATCGTCCATGCAGACTTTACTGAGCGCGTTTCTATTTTAGTCGTCAAACGGCCGGATATGTTCGGTTTTCGAAATCCCGGTCTAATGCGAATACCTCTGGAAGAGGTAATTGCAGGGGGAACCAGTGATTGTCGCAACCGTCTGCTACATCAGATGTTTCTTCTGATAGGCTTAGGCGAACGAGCGGGTTCTGGTATGCCAAAAATCTTTAGTGGGTGGAAATCCGTAAACTGGCGCACTCCAAAGCTCTGGGAGAAAATGCCGCCGGCTCAAACATTATTAGAGCTATCTACAGCGAGTTTAATCCCAAATGACATTCGTAAGCTTCTACACCAACAATTTGGTGAGAGCTTTAACAGATTGGATGACTTTGAACAACTCATTGTGACAACCGCAGCGGTGGAAGGGTGGATCAATCATGAACGTGCTTGTCAGCTTACAACTCGTCACTCAAGGGAAGTGACACTCGCTTTACCTCGTTTAGAAGCTAAAGGGTTTCTTGTTTCAAATGGGGAGCAGAAACAAAAGACCTACACATTGCCCGGCGTAACGCTACCTACTCCAGACGAAGTATTTGCCTCTATTAGTACTAGAAATATTGCAAGCTCTCTCGAAACCTCCACATATAACAAGCCTAGCTCCACACATAACGGTTTTAACTCCACATATAACGAAGAGAGCTCCAAACATAGTGCCCCCCCATCAAATAGAGATAACCACGGCCGTCTCATCGCTCTAGAGCATTTTGACTTACCATTTATAGACAGAGTGGAAGAATTGAGCAGTAGCCTCAGAGAAGAGCTAATGGCTTTTGCTCAAGCACCTAGAAAGAAAAAGCGTCTCAGAAAAGAACAGATGACCTCTGCTATCGCCAATGTATGCCAGGGGCACTACGTTTCCGCCGCTGCCTTAGCTGTCATTTTAGATAGAGACCAACAATCAATACGGCAGCAGTACCTTAAGGCTATGGTAGACAATGAGCAGCTTGGTCTGGCCTTCCCTCAGTACAAAAATCATCCAAGACAAGGCTATACCTCATTAGTCCAAGAGGACTAAGGTAAAAGCCAAACAAACACAAGAAACCTGACAATATGGCACGAGCTAATCAATCATTCGTTTGGTTATGATAAAACGGGCTAGCCGTCAATCGGTTAGCCCGTTTTAGTTATCTATGAGCGCACAAAGCGCCCCACCCTAGCAACATGAATTGGAGTCTTCGCTGTCCGCCAGGGTTTCTAATATCGAGCAATGGGTCGCGTCATCGTCGTCCATACCGCAGCAGGCGGCATTTAAACGTGTCAGTGCATGCTTGACCCGCTCAAGCGCGGCTATCTTCTCTGAGACCTCATTCAGGCGCCGCTGGGTGATCCCTTTTACTTCTGCACAGGTGTGTAGCGTCGCCTCTTCGCGAATGTCAGACAGCTCGTGAATTTCATCAAGCGATAACCCCATCTCTTTGCCGCGTAAAATGAACATCACTTGGCTAATGGCCTCATCGGCATAAAGCCGGTATCCACCCTCTGTGCGTGCACTCGGTGCGAGCAAGCCAGATTTTTCATAAAAGCGCAGCGTATCGGTGGAGACACCACAGTGCTTGGCTAGCTCACCTATTTGCAGCAACTTGGTCATCACCGCTCCTTTTCATGTTGGATGAACTCTCTTTTTGTAGCAAAGGCGGGCCCTTATGACCAGCGTTGCATGAGAACCAGAAAGCACTGAGGTGTAAAAACAATAAAAATGTCGCCATCAGCAAATAGCAATCGATTGCGCAGACAAAATCAGATAGAATGGCGCCGTTTTGGCGCTTGCCGGTTTAATAAAGCTCACCCCTGTTGTTATACATAGTGAGCTTTGATAAGCATTCAATCTGTCAGTGAAGAGAACTAAGCCATGGAAAATCTGCGTCCTATTCGTCGCGCGTTACTGAGCGTGTCTGATAAAACCGGTGTGGTCGAGTTTGCCCAAGCACTCGCCCAACGCGGTGTCGAACTGCTATCGACCGGCGGCACGGCCCGTTTACTCGCAGAAAACGGCCTTGCGGTCACCGAAGTGTCCGATCATACCGGTTTCCCCGAAATGATGGATGGTCGTGTGAAAACCCTCCACCCGAAAATTCACGGCGGCATTTTGGGCCGACGCGGTCAAGACGATGCGGTGATGGAACAGCATCAGATCGCACCGATTGATATGGTGGTGGTGAATCTCTACCCGTTCGCACAAACCGTTGCCAACCCAGATTGCACACGCGAGCAAGCCATCGAGAATATCGATATTGGCGGCCCGACCATGGTGCGCTCAGCGGCGAAAAACCATGCCGACGTCACCATTGTGGTGAACAGCCAAGATTATGATCGCGTGCTCACCGAGATGGATCAGCACCAGCAGTCTTTGACACATGCCACGCGCTTTGATTTAGCGATTGCCGCGTTTGAGCACACCGCGGCCTACGATGCCATGATTGCGAATTACTTTGGCACCCAAGTGCCTGCCTACCATCACGCCGAAGACAGCCAAGACTCGCCATTCCCACGTACCCTGACCCAACACTGGGTCAAAAAGCAAGACATGCGCTATGGCGAGAACAGCCATCAGGCAGGCGCGTTTTATACTGAAGCCCAACCGCAAGAGGCCTCGGTGGCGACGGCGACCCAGCTACAGGGCAAGGCGCTGTCTTATAACAATATCGCTGACACCGATGCGGCATTAGAGTGCGTGAAAGAGTTTGAACAGCCTGCCTGTGTGATTGTAAAACACGCCAACCCCTGTGGCGTCGCCATTGGCGAAGACTTACTCAGTGCCTATCAGCGTGCGTATCAAACCGATCCGACCTCAGCATTTGGCGGCATTATTGCCTTTAACCGTGAGCTGGACGGCGACACGGCACACGCCATTGTTGAACGTCAATTTGTTGAAGTGATCATCGCACCTCGCGTCAGTGACGCCGCCAAAGCGGTGGTTGCGGCTAAGAAAAACGTCCGTCTTCTCGAGTGTGGCCAATGGCAAGCGCGCACCACAGGGTGGGATAGCAAGCGCGTCAATGGTGGCTTGTTAGTCCAAGCCCGCGACCAAGGCATGGTCGGTTTAGACGATTTGCGTATTGTCACTGAGCGTCAGCCCACAGACAAAGAGCTAAGCGATGCGCTATTTTGCTGGAAAGTAGCAAAATACGTGAAATCAAACGCGATTGTGTATGCCAAAGACAGCATGACCATTGGCGTGGGCGCCGGCCAAATGAGCCGCGTCTACTCGGCAAAAATAGCCGGCATCAAAGCGGCCGATGAGCAGCTCGAAGTGGCCGGTAGCGTGATGGCCTCTGATGCTTTCTTCCCTTTCCGTGACGGCATTGATGCTGCGGCAAAAGCCGGGATCACCTGCGTGATCCAACCAGGTGGCTCGATGCGTGATGAAGAAGTGATTGCCGCCGCCAATGAGCATGGCATGGCGATGGTCTTTACCGGTATGCGCCATTTCCGCCACTAAGTGGGTGATGAAGGAGAAAACATGAAGGTTTTAGTAATTGGTGGCGGTGGCCGCGAACATGCCCTAGCGTGGAAAGCCGCGCAGTCATCGAACGTCGACACCGTTTACTGCGCACCGGGTAATGCCGGCACCGCCCATGAGAAAAAAGTCAGCAATATTGCCATCGCCGCTGATGACGTCGAGGGGTTGCTGGCCTTTGCCCGCGAGCAGAAGATTGATTTAACCATCGTCGGCCCTGAAGCGCCCTTGGTGTTGGGCGTGGTCGATGCCTTCCGTGAACACGGCTTGGCCATTTTTGGCCCCACCCAAGCAGCAGCGCAACTTGAAGGCTCCAAAGCCTTCAGCAAAGACTTTTTGGCGCGTCACGGCATTCCCACTGCCGCCTACCAAACCTTTTCGACGGTTGAGCCCGCGCTAGCCTACATCGCGGAAAAAGGTGCGCCCATTGTGGTCAAAGCCGATGGCTTGGCCGCCGGGAAAGGGGTCATTGTGGCGATGACCGAGCAAGAAGCCACCGAGGCGGTGCGCGATATGCTCTCAGGCAATGCGTTTGGTGAAGCCGGCCACCGCGTGGTCATCGAGGAATTCCTGCAAGGTGAAGAAGCAAGCTTTATCGTCATGGTCGATGGTGAGCATGTGCTCCCCATGGCCACCAGCCAAGACCACAAACGGGTTGGAGAGGGCGATACTGGCCTCAATACCGGCGGGATGGGCGCATACTCGCCTGCGCCTGTGGTGACCGATGCAATTCATCAACGCGTGATGGATGAAGTGATTATGCCCACCGTAGAGGGAATGCATCAAGACGGCACCCCTTACACCGGCTTTTTGTACGCGGGACTCATGATTACCGCCGATGGCAAGCCAAAAGTGATTGAGTTTAACTGTCGCTTTGGCGATCCGGAAACCCAGCCGATTATGATGCGCTTGCAATCAGACTTGGTTGCGCTTTGCTTGGCAGGTAGCGAAGGGCGTCTTGATAAGGTCGAGTCCCACTGGGATCCGCGTGCAGCCGTGGGTGTGGTCTTAGCCGCTGGCGGCTATCCAGGTGAGTATCGAAAAGGCGATCGCATCACGGGTTTACCCACCGATAGTGAGACGGCCAAAGTGTTTCATGCCGGTACCGCGCTGAAAGACGGTGATATCGTGACCGCTGGCGGACGTGTGCTCTGTGCGACCGCATTAGGTGAGAATGTTACTACGGCAAAACAAGGGGCTGACGCGCTCGCGGCCTTGATTCATTGGCCAGGTTGCTTCTACCGCAATGACATCGCCCACCGCGCCGTTTCCCGCGAGCAAACGGCATAATTGTCGCAACATGATTTAAAAAATGCGCCCTGTTGGCGCATTTTTTATTCATCCAATAAGCGAGGGCGCTGTAAACAACGCTTTTCCCCCTCGACATGCACCAAAAAGTCTATCTGGTCGCGACCGATACTAGGGCTGCCTCCCGCAATCACAAAGGTGCCAGGCTGGTTAATACGTTGCACCAAAGACGGTGTCATCGTCTCGGGCAATGCCCAACGCTGACGATCGCCGTCGCAATCAACCCAATGTTCACCTTGTCGCTGCGCTTGCAGCACCGAGACATTGTTGGCTAATTGCGCCTGCGCTTGGCGCTCAATGTGATTCGCTTCTTGATACAAGCGGGATAACGTCGCACTGTCTAAAGGCAACAGCGCATCACCTTGATGATAGCGCTGGAACACCGGCTCACCATTGGCGTCAAACCGTACGTGCATCGAAAAGGGCACCAAGCGGTTATCGACCCGCTTTTTTCCTTCACGCTTTAACGCACGCAGACTACCCGCTCGCCAAGCATATTCGCTGCGGTACTGGCCGTAATCGCCTTGCCACGCTCTCTCCGCTAAGCCGATAACCTGCCCCTGTTGGCTATCTAGCCAATAAACGGCGCGATAATCGCCCGCGGCGAATGCGGTGGTATGAGTGACGGGCTTTGGCGGCTTACCACTAGAACAGCCTGTCAGTGCCATCACTAAGGCAAGTATACAGAGGTGAAAGCGCATGGCGGGCTCAGAGATAAAAACGCCATAGCGGGAGGCTATGGCGACATCAGCATGCGTGCTTACTTAACAGCGTCTTTTAACGCTTTACCTGCGACAAACGCAGGGACGTTTGCAGCAGCGATTTGAATTTCTTGACCCGTTTGTGGGTTACGACCGGTGCGTGCTGCACGGTGGTTAAGCTTAAACGTACCGAAGCCAATCAGTTGTACCTGCTCGCCTTCTTTCAAGGCGCCTTCAATACCGCCCAAAGTCGCTTCCAAAGCTGTTTTCGCTTGTGCTTTTGAAAGGTCCGCTTTTTCTGCGATCAGGTCGATCAGTTGGGTCTTGTTCATTATGTCTTCCCTTCTAGGTTTTTTAGAGACGAAGTCACTCTAATTCAAAAGAAGCCCGGCTGGCAAAGGTTTGTGGCGATGAGTGTGGCTGTATGGAGGCTCTTTAACCACAAACTGAGCGCGATCTCACAATTTGTTGCGTTTTTTCTCAGTTGAATGGTTGTAAAAGCCCGCCAATGGCCTGATCTTTAGGGTGTTGATTGGCTTTTAACTCCGGAAATCTATGCTCATTCTGGTTCTTTTTATCTCGCTTTCGATTGGCGTCTCCTTCATTTGCTCCGTACTTGAGGCGGTACTGCTCAGTATCACACCCAGCTACATTGCGAACCTGCGCCACCAAGGGCACCCTGCGGCCGAGCGCCTCAATGCGCTTAAAAAGGATATTGATCGCCCCTTGGCCTCGATTCTGACCCTCAACACCATTGCACATACGGTGGGGGCAGCCGGCGCGGGGGCGCAAGCGGCTCACGTGTTTGGTGACGCGTGGGTCGGCGTATTCTCCGCCGTATTGACGCTTGCCATTCTACTTCTCTCAGAAATCATTCCCAAAACCATTGGCGCCAACTTCTGGCCCCAATTAGCCCCTGGCGCGGCACTGGTACTCAAGTGGATGGTGTGGGCGCTGACGCCATTCGTTTGGCTGTCTGAGCAGATCACCAAGCGGCTTAGCGCGGATACCACCCATGTCAAACTACGTGATGAAATCTCAGCGATGGCAATGCTGGCATCAGAAAGTGGGGAAATGGGGGAAGACGAAACACAAATGCTTCATAACATGTTGAAGCTGAGGGACCTTCCCGCCACGCAACTGATGACTCCACGCCCGGTCCTATTTCGTACTCCTGCCGAGATGGATGTAAATACCTTCCTTGCCGAGCACGGTGACTGCCCGTTCTCTCGCCCGCTGGTTTACGGTGAGCAGCGTGACGATATTCTAGGCTTTGTCCACAAGTCCAATATCTATGAAGCCAAAACCCAAGGCGCTGGCCAAACGCCGATAGGCAATCTTATGCGCCCCCTCGCGGTGATCCTTCCCGGGAACAGTGTTTTGCAAGCGTTTGATATCTTAATGATCCGCCGCGCCCAGTTGGCGATGATTGTCGATGAATATGGCACGGTGCAAGGTATTATCACCTTGGAGGATGTGTTTGAGTACTTAACCGGGCGAGAAATTATCGATGAGGCGGACACGGTCACTGATATGCAACAGCTCGCGTATCAACGTTGGGATGCTTGGAAGAAGCAGCACAACATGATTGAAAGCCAAGATGACGATGAACCACCGGTCCAGCGACATACGGATGAGTCATGATCAGAAAAGGCGGCTCGCGCCGCCTTTTTATCGGGTGACGCGTGCTTACTCGACACCTAATCCAAGGTTACTGACGCCCGCCTCACGCAGCTCTTGGCGGATGCTTTTGATCATCTCCACATCACGGCTTTCCGCACTTTTTAGCACACGGAAAATCGCCCATTGGGCATCCCACTCTTCGCAAACCGCTTCAAACATCTTTTGATTCTCATCCGTCACCGCCTCACCGGTCTGCGCTTCTTCTAGCTGCGCTACGCTGTGGATAGATTGCTGAGAGACTTTCAGGGTAATAGGGAGTATTTCATCACGATCCAACAAGGCGTGAAGAAGCTGAGACAAGGCGATGCAGGCATCAATCGCCGGATAAGTCAGATAAATGGCATCCTCATCAGCGACCGGAATTAATGGCTCTAGCTTTTCCAATTGCCGTTCGAAGTCAATTTTGGCACTTTTAACCGTCTGCGATTCCCATACCGCATCGAGAATATTGCGAAACGCTTGCGGGTCGGCAAATTCAGTTTGGGCACAGTAGAGCGCATAGTTAGGGACCATACGTTCCACCAGCGCAGCCATAAAACTAATGTGCTGCCAGTTTTCACATTTTTCCAAACGCAGTTGTAAAGGGTTTCGTAACATAGTCAGTGAGTCTTTAATAACGGGAAGGTATGTTGTCCTCATGGAATGCGGCCAGTGTACTTGATTCCCCTCACCATAAAAAGGAGCCTTTGTGGATAAAATCTACGTTATCAGCGAGCATGTCGAGACGTATCACCAGTTGCTTGAAACGGCTCAACTTCCCGATCTCGCTATCACCTCATCCGCAGAGGAGGCCAGTATCTGGTTGGCCGATCCGCCGCTTGCGGCCCCGCTATTACCCAACGCCAAGGCATTGCGTTGGCTTCAGTCGACCTTTGCCGGTACCGATGTCCTGATTAAAGCCCCTTTCCGCGACTATCAGCTCACCAATGTGCGAGGTATTTTCGGCGCATTGATGGCCGAATATGTCTTCGGGTTTGTGCTCAATGAAAGCCGGCATATAAGCCAGTATGCCGAACAGCAAGCACAGCGTTGCTGGCAGCCTCAGCCCTATCAGTCGTTGCGAAGACAAACGCTCGCCCTCTTAGGCACAGGGGCGATTGGCCAGCATATCGCGACCGTCGCACACGCCTTTGGCATGACCGTACTTGGCGTCAACCAAGATGGGCGGCCCGTCGATAGTTTTGATCACACTCTGACACTGCCAGCATTAGAGCAACGCTTAGACAAGGTGGATGTGCTGGTCAGTACCTTGCCCGCCACGCCTGAGACGGATAAATGTTTGAATGCGGATTTTTGGCGACAGGCACAAAACCTCATATTCATCAACGTTGGACGGGGTGCCACCTTGGATGAGGCCGCCCTGCTCCACGCGTTAGATAACAAAAAACTCGGCTTGGCGGTCTTGGATGTAATGCAACAAGAGCCACTGCCGAAGCAGCATCCCTTTTGGACACACCCCAACGTGAGAGTGACTCCCCATATTGCGGCGGTCAGTTTTCCTGAGCAGGTGTTTGCGCTATTTGCCGATAACTATCGCCGCTGGCATGCAGGCGAACCGCTCATGCACTCAGTCGATTTTGACAAAGGTTACTAGATGCTTTTCGAGGATTTAGACACGGCTTTAGCCGCGGCCCGAGCGTGTCGGTTATGCCAACACTGGCTACCCGATGGACCTCGCCCTGTTATCCAAGCCAGTGCTAACGCGCGAGTACTGATTATCGGCCAAGCACCAGGACAACGTGTGCATGAGAGTGGGCTGCCATTTAATGACCCTAGTGGTGATCGTTTGCGGGAATGGCTGGGGGTCACTCGCGAGCAGTTTTACCAGCCAGATTTATTTGCCATCATGCCCATGGGTTTTTGTTATCCCGGCAAAGGTCAATCGGGCGATTTGCCACCGGCACGTATCTGCGCGCCTGTTTGGCACCAGGCAATCAAAGCGCATCTTCCTCACGTTGCGGTGACCTTGCTGATTGGACAATATGCACAGCGGTACTATTTAGCCAATAAACCAAAAACATTGACCGAGACCGTCAAGCACTGGCAAAAGTGGGCGCCTCACACCTTTGCGCTGCCTCACCCTTCCCCCAGAAACACCTTGTGGTTACGTCGCAATCCGTGGTTTGAAGAGGAGGTGGTGCCCGCCATGCGCTATCACGTTCAGCAGGCTTTATACGATTGAGGCTAAAAAGAACAACGCTCGCCAGTTGGCGAGCGTTGTTCTTAATCGTGGTAAGGACGCGAGAGTTCATGCACCGCATCAATGAAGGCACCTGCGTTTTCTGGCGGCACATCCAAATGAATGCCATGTCCAAGGTTAAACACATGGCCCGTGCCTTCTCCAAATCCTTCTAAGATGGTGGAAACTTCTTGGCGAATGCGTTCTGGGCTCGCATAGAGCATTGATGGATCCATATTGCCTTGCAGCGCCACTTTGTCGCCAATTCGCGCTTTGGCATCCGCGATGTTAATGGTCCAATCAAGCCCCACACCGTCACACCCTGTGGCCGCAATACGCTCTAACCACATGCCGGCATTTTTGGTAAACAGCGTCACTGGAACACGACGACCGTCGTTTTCGCGAATAAGACCATCCACGATTTTCTGCATATACTGCAAAGAAAAGTCGTTATAGTCGCGTGGCGTGAGCACGCCCCCCCAGGTATCAAACACCATGACCGACTGAGCGCCGGCTTTAATTTGGGCATTCAAATAGCTGATCACGCTATCGGCAAGTTTATCGAGCAAGGCATGCAGCGTTTGAGGCTCGGCATACATCATCTTTTTGATTTTGGTAAAGGCTTTTGAAGTGCCACCTTCGACCATGTAGGTCGCCAGCGTCCACGGACTTCCCGAAAAACCAATCAAGGGCACGTCACCATTTAACTCGCGACGGATGGTACGCACAGCGTTCATCACATACTGCAACTCCCCTTCGGGATCGGGCATGCCAATTTTATCCACATCAGCTTTACAGGTGATGGGGCGGGAAAACTTGGGGCCCTCGCCCGTTTCAAAGTACAGCCCGAGCCCCATCGCATCAGGAATGGTGAGGATGTCTGAGAACAAGATCGCCGCATCTAAATCGAAACGACGCAGTGGCTGCATGGTGACTTCGCAAGCCAGCTCGGCGTTTTTACACAATGACAAAAAGTCCCCCGCTTGCGCGCGCAGTTCACGATACTCCGGCAGATAACGACCCGCTTGACGCATCATCCATACCGGCGTGCAATCGACTGGTTGCTTGTAGAGGGCGCGTAAATAACGATCGTTTTTTAATTCGGTCATTGTGTTAAACCTGTATGCGAATAGTGGCGCTCATTGTATCACTGTGCGACAGCAACAACAGCTAAGCTTTGTTAACAGGATCATAAAACTGTCACCTAGGAACGGCAAAGGATTGCTGATCATTTAACCACATGTTACAACCAACCTATAACGACAATAGGTCTACGAAAGACAACATGTTCGCATCTTACCCCGGCTCCCCTACGGCCGGGTTTTTTTATGCCTGTGCCAAGGTGCAGCTGGCTTCAATCAAGCGTCAGGCTTTACTTTATTAGCTCCTAAGAAGCAATGTAAAAATTTAGTACGGTCATCAGCCCTGGATGGAAATAGTCATCACTTACTTGAAAAATATTGACCTTCGCATCCCATAGTAAGGCCTCAACACGATCCTTTCTCGGCCCACATTCGACTGACTGGAAACACAGGAGCATCGCGCGATTGAATCCTATCTTCACTAGGTGCACAATCGAAAAATCGGCGATAAGTTCTTGAAAAGTGCTCCTGCGAGGTAAAGCCGCTACTCACGGCTACATCTGAAACACTCAAGTCAGTTTGCTGTAGAAGACGATGAGCCCGATTAATTCGAAGCTTTAGATAATACTGTTTTGGAGAGAGACCAACTTCTTTTCGGAAGCGTCGCTCTAGCTGGCGAACCGATAGTCCAACAAACTCAGCCAGCGCTTTTGCATTTAAAGGTGACTCAAGTGTCTGGTGCATCATTCTGACTAGACGCCGCATCTGAGCTGAAGTAGCCACGTGATGTTCTGGCGCATGGGAAAGCTGCTTCGCATCACTACGGCGCTGACGCCGCTCAAGTAGATGGTCTCGTAATGTATCAACCAACGCTACTTCAATTTTCGTCACCAGCCAGGCCAGCATCATGTCTATTACAGCCGTTCCCCCAGCACAGGTCATGCGATCCCCTGATAGGTTATATAGCTCGCTGACTGGTTCAATTTTTGGGTAAAGCTCTTGAAAAGCCTCAAGATTATCCCAGTGCACTGCGGCTCTATGTCCATCCAGTAATCCTGCTGCGGCGAGAACATCGACGCCCATTTCTATACCGACAAGCCTAACGCCCGCTGTATCACAATGTCTCAACCACATACTGATCTGTCGATCGCTACGAAAAGCCTTAGTTTCAAAACTGGCTACTACAAATACAGTATCGAACTCGCTCGGCGCGGGCCACTCTGTTTCAACTGCAATGGGAACACCGTTTGAGGCCGGAACAGTAGGCTCAATACCTAAAAGATTCCATTCGAAGCGCGTTTCTTGCGCCAACCAATTAACAATAAAAAGCGGATCCAAAAGACAGCCGAGACCAGAAAAAGAAAACTCAGGAAACAGCAATATACCAATACGATGAGTAGAGCTTTTTAGAGGCATCCGTTATTTAGCTCCGGTAATCGCTTTCTTCCCGATCAAGGACTCGCATCAAAGCAGCAAGGTGCGCCTGCGGTGAGCCCATTTTTATATAGTCATCCCACTGCTCTGCTGTAAGTCGCGCCACCTCTTTAGAAACAGGGGATAACGGCAAACCACTGGCACGAGCCACTAAATAATAACGGCAGGCTCGCTCAAAATAGTAGAGGTTATCGAAAGCGGTTGCCACGTCCGGGCCGATAGCAATGACACCATGATTACCGAGTAATAGGATCTGTTTTCGATTATCAGCCATAGCAGCTAAACGTTCTGCTTCATCGCCCAGCCCCATCCCCTCAAAGTCGTGATCAACGCTAAATCGTTCAAAGAAACGCATAGAACTCTGCTCAATCGGAGGAAGCTCTGGGTTATCAAGACAAGCTAAAGCAGTAGCATAAAGACTGTGGCAATGTAGGATGCAGCCTACATCTCTATTTTGCCGATGCATTGCACCATGTATCGCCCACGCTGTAGGATCTATATTAGCAGGTTCAGCTTCCGTGTTTGCCGCAACTTCGAGTAAATCACTCGCTTTTATCTCGGAAAAATGCCTACCGGCAGGATTTATCAAAAATTTTTTTTCTCGGTAGTTGGTCATCACGCTACAGTGGTTCGCTGCTGCCTCATGCAAGTCTAAACGCGCCATCCAGCGAAACACACATGCTAGCTGCTCACGCAATGTTCCTAAAGTACCCTCCTGATTCAATATCATTGTGCTGTCCTTAATCATTAATAATGAATCCAGCGTGTTTTCAACGCCATATATTTGTGCATACCAGCCAGACCATAGTCTCTACCAATCCCTGACTGTTTCATACCTCCAAAGGTCGTTTGTGGACTAACCGCATCAACACCGTTAACTGTAATCGTCCCTGCTTGAATTAAGTCGCAAAGACGGTGAGCTCGGCTAAGTCGTTGCGTCCATAGAGAGGCAGCTAGGCCGTAGCAACTATTATTCGCTAAAGCCACTGAATCCATATCCTTTTGAAAGCGCGTAACTGTCAAAACCGGGCCAAATATCTCTTCTTGGAAGATTCGATGCTTCGCTTCTACCTCGGTAAAAATGGTGGGCATGACAAAAAGAGAGCCCTCACCTACAGTGCCCACATCACCACCGACTAGCAAGTTTGCCTCATGCTTTCCCACCGTTAGATAGTCTATGACTTGTTCAAATTGCGACCTGCTCACGATAGGTCCAAGATTTGTGTCAGGGTTTAGTGGATGACCAGGGATCAATTGCTTAATTTTTTTTTGAAGTAAGGTGAGAAACTCTTCGGCTATACCGTCTTGAAGTAAAAGTCGAGAATGCGCAGAGCATACTTGTCCCGCGTTGGTAAAAACGCCTGAAATAACCGCGTCTGCTGCTGCATCAAGATCTGCGCAGTCGTCAAAAACGATATGAGGACTCTTACCGCCACATTCGAGCCAAACGGGTTTCATGTTGGACTCACCAGCGTACACTAGGAATCGTTTTCCTATTTCTGTTGAACCAGTAAACCCGATAGCGTCAATATCTGGATGACGACCTAATGCCTCGCCGGTAACGTGACCATATCCAGGTAAAACATGAAGTACTCCGCGGGGTAATCCTGCCTCCTCACAAAGCTCCGCTAGCCGCAATGCTGACAAAGAAGACTCCTCAGATGGCTTGAGTACCACACTATTCCCACCCGCTAATGCTGGCGCGAGTTTTACCGAGGCATTATGTAAAGGATAATTCCAAGGAACGATAGCACCAATAACGCCTAATGGCTCGTAAGAGACGGTCGCCTGCACGCCATCAGGAGAAGCAGCGACTTGATCGTAGTGTTTATCTTGCAACTCACCATACCAATCAAACAAAACCGCTGACTCTTCGACATCTTCTAAAGCTTCGCTAATACATTTTCCTACTTCCAAGCAATCTAATAGCGCCAGCTCTTGTTGATGTTCTCGGATTGTTTGAGCAATATTTTTCATAATTGCGCGACGTTCACTTGGAGCAAGTCCAGACCATAGCCGCCTTTCAAAAGCATCTCTAGCTGAAGCAACCGCGTGATCAACATCTTGAGTACTGGTCGCGGCAATCTGAGCTAATGGTTGCTCTGTCATTGGGTTAATAGTAGGTAGTGTCGTACCATCGCTAGAAGGGCAACGAACGCCATCTATCCAAGCATTTCCATTAACGCGAATTTCGGCAGCTCGAGCCTGCCATTCCTGAAATGTAAAAGACATGTCAACTCACCATTGTAACCTGTTTTAAAAATATACGCTTACGCAAATGGGCTTTACAGCTAACGCTGTTTATTCTGCCATTCTGGGTGAACCCAAGTAGGTGCGTCTGATAGAGGTAAAGGAGGACGGCCTAGAATTAGATCTGCAGCTTTTTCAGCAATCATGATCGTGGGGGCATTCGTATTCCCGCTTACAATCACTGGCATAATGGAAGCGTCAACCACACGCAAGCCTTCAACGCCATAAACTCGAAGGTTAGGATCAACAACCGCTTCGTGATCTTCCGCCCCTCCCATTTTACAAGTACCTGCCGCATGATAACCGGTTTCGGTCGTTTGGCGTGCCCAATTATCTAACTCATCATCACTTTGATATTCGACGCCAGGTGATATCTCTTTTCCTCTAAAGACATCAAATGCCGGCTGCGATACTAATTCACGTACGAGTCTGACGGCCGAGCGCATATCTGCGCGATCACGCTCAGTACTTAAATAGTTAAAAACAATCTCTGGTGCGTCTGCTGGATCCTTGCTATTTAAGCGTACTCGGCCCAGACTTGTTGGCCGCATGAGATCGATATGTATTTGAAAGGCGTGTTCTTTTAACGTATCTACGGTTCCCGGTTTAACCGCCAGCGACATAAATGTAAGTTGAATATCAGGGTACTGAACCCCTTTTCGCGAGCGGATAAAAGCACCAGCCTCGAACTGATTGCTCGCTGCCAGACCCGTTTTTTGAGCGAACCAGCGCAGACCCGTCCATGCTTTGAGAGGGAATCGTGTCCAAGGGGCATTGGATACCGGCTTGGGGCATCGGTAAGCGATAACCGTATCAGGATGATCACTTAGTCGGCGACCAACACCTTCCAGTGAGCACTGAACAGGAATTGACCAACGTGCTAACTCTTCTTTCGGTCCAATACCAGACAACATTAGCAGTTGCGGTGTGTTGATTGCACCACCACAAAGTAACACTTCACGCTTGGCCATTATTTCGTGGGACTCGCCACTTCGCTGGTAACGAATACCAACCGCACGTCCCTTTGAAACTAATACTCTCTCCGCAAGCGCACCTGTGATAACGGTCAAGTTGTTCCGTTGGCTAGCACGTCTTAAGTATCCTCTCGCAGTACTCCAGCGACGCCCCTGCCAAGTCGTCTTGTCGACTCGTCCGAAACCTTCTTGACAATAACCGTTGACATCATCAGACAACACATATCCCGCCTGCTCTCCAGCAGCGAGAAAAGCCTGAGAGAGAGGGTCATGTGGTTGTCCTGCGCTAACTTTTAAGGGCCCACGGTCACCGTGGTAATGATCTGCGCCCAACTCATGACATTCCGCGCGCATGAAATAAGGCAAGACTTCTCGATAGCTCCAACCATCACATCCACTCGCGGACCAGGTATCATAATCAAGCGCATGCCCCCTAATATAGACCATACCATTAATGGACGACGAGCCTCCTAAGGCTTTTCCTCTAGGTGTAGCAACGGACCGCTGGTTAAGCCAAGGCTCTGGTCCCGACCAGTAATGCCAATTAAAACGATCAGAATCAATTGCAGCTCCCATAGCAGCTGGCATATCGATTTTCCAAGATTTATCACATGGCCCCGCTTCCAACAGTAAAACTTTATTTTTGCCATCTTCCGTGAGTCGGTCAGCAAGAACGCAGCCAGCCGAACCTGCACCGACAATGATGTAGTCATATTCAAACTCATTGCGCATAGCGCGTTCGTCCCTTTTTACTGGTGTGACTGATTAATGCCATGAAGAGCTCGGAAAACGAGCCGATGAAAGTGTAAAACTAAATGCTCACTTTCATTACTGCGCTCACTATCAATCATATAGCGCCCCTGATCATAACCCAGAGAGTGAAGGCCTTTCTGAACCGAAATATTAAGATCAATGTCTTCTGGACCAAGGTCATTATTCATCCAGTCAATTGCCGCACGCGATACCTCAGGGAGTTCATCGTATGGTGTATAATAACCAAAGCGTAAGATCGTGTGCTCCTCATCCAAAGGAATCATCATAAACGTGCCCATACACTTTGAGTAAGGAAATTGATAAAAGGTGTTATGAGGCCAAAGACCTATATTGAAGAAATCACTTGCATCAATATCGCTATCAACAGGCACGCCATATGCTGATTTGGCTTCTCTGTTAGCAGGAGCTGAATACGTCCACCAGTTATCCTTATGAACTAAATTGTATTCCGAGAAATCAATTAATGAGGCTAGGTCAACGTGATGCGGGCCGGATAACTGAAAATGGTATCCTTCAATAGAGTTATCCATGATGACTTTCCAGTTCGCTGGAATAATTACATCATCCTCTTGGACCAGCTTCATTTCATCCATCTTAGGAATTGACTGACGAATTGCGGCTTCCGCATCGGGAAAAAGCGTCTCCATATCAATTGCATTACTGTCTAAATTGAAGAAGACAGAGCCTGCAAACTCTTGCACACGCACGGGCGGAATCCGATGCTCGTCAATATTGAACGTTGGAATATTCTGGCTACGAGGAGCCCCTTTAAGCGCGCCGTTTTGACCATAGCACCACGAGTGATAGGCACAGCGAATTAAACCTTTTTGCACACCTCGAGTTTCATTGAGTAGGCGATTTCCTCGATGCTGACAAACATTGTGAAATCCATGAATATCCCCTGCCTTATCGCGCATCAGAATCACACTCTGATCAAATATGTCGCGCACAACATATGCACCTGGCTCGGACAGTTCATTAACGTGACAGCCAAAGTGCCACGCCCCCATGAAAATGCGGTCTCTCTCGGCTTCAAAGATAGTTCGGTCATAAAAGTAGCGTGAAGGAAGTGTAAGTGCCTGCTCAGGGATCTGCTCATCCCAACTGGTTTGACTCTGTGACATGTTTTACCTCTCACTATTTAATAGAAAAGGGAATTATAAAGATGCCACACGAAAGAGCATGATTAAAAACGACACTCAATCCAAAGATATATGGTTATTACGGGCAAAATATTGTCGATTAAAATCATAAGACTCGGTAAGGCACATAAAAAGCAATTGACTAAAAACGACATATAGACAAATTTTACCACCTTGAATATGGTCACCTTCACTTAAAGCTACTATCCATATCTCGATAGAAAGCAGTCGATACGAAAGCATTATAAACACGCACCGACAACCAACCATTTTAATAGTCATTGATGAAGAGCTCGGTGAATAACTTGCAAACAACCGCTAGAGCATATAGGGTTCGAAATTGTTACAAGTCAGCAAATTTAAGATATTGAAAAAGAGCCACAATAAAATTGTGCACTCAAAAAAATCTGTATGTGTGGGTTAGGATATCCCATCACACATGGATAGCCATTGCTGACTTCCCATTGAGGGATTAGGCCCTGCGCCTCTTTATTTTAATAATACACATGGAAAGGAAAGCATTATGAAATTACGTTCGATTATTGCTATGAGTATGTTGGTAAGTAACGGCGCGCTAGCCCAGCCTGAACGATGTGAGACCATTAGTTTTGCTGATGTAGGCTGGACAGACATTACTGCTACGACTGCATTGGCCTCAGTAGTTCTAGATAGCATCGGCTATAAAACTGAGAGTAAGCTACTTACCATTCCAGTAACTTTGAAGTCATTAGCAAATGGAGACGTTGACGTTTTTCTTGGCAACTGGATGCCAACAATGGAGGCTGATATTGCGCCTTACCGCGATGCGAACTCTATAGACTTGCTAGGTAAAAACCTTGATGGTGCCAAATATACATTATCAGTGCCTCAATATGTCTACGATGCAGGAGTGACCAATTTCAAAGACATCTCCGAGTATGCTGATAAATTTGAAGAGAATATTTACGGTATTGAGCCTGGCAATGATGGTAATCGCCTCATTCAATCTATGATCGATAAAAATGCTTTTGGGCTTAAGGACTTCGAACTCGTATCCTCTTCTGAAGCGGGAATGCTTTCTCAGGTCAGTCGCGCCGTGAAGCGAGGCGATTGGATCGTTTTCCTAGGGTGGGAGCCTCATCCGATGAATGCCCGCTTCGATCTGGCATACCTTGATGGCGGAGATGATTATTTTGGCCCTAATTATGGCGGAGCCACGGTACATACCAATACGAGGAAAAACTTCACAAAGGAATGCCCTAACGCTGGCCGCTTCATAGATAATATCCAATTTACACTTACCATGGAAAACGAGGTGATGACAATGATACTTGACGACGGACAGAAACCCGAAGCCGCTGCCAGAGCGTGGCTAGCTAAACATCCCAAAACCTTAAACACATGGCTTGAAGGTATTAAAACTACCAAAGGTCAACCAGCAATAGAGGTCGCAAAGTCCTCATTAAAATAAGTATAGGATATAGACTTGAACAGAGAGAATTTTAGTTTATCCTCGACCCGAGTACCTTGATCGAAGGTGCTCTCCCTTAACCATTTTCTATTAACTCACTTTGAGTCTATGCTAGGCATAAAATCGAGATAGCTCGATTTTGTGCCTAGCATTCGCAGCTTATCGGTGACGAATAATATCAATCAATAATATCAGTTAGTTATGAATTGGTGGCAGTTCTTTCGTCAGAGCTTGCTTCTCATTCATGAACTCTCCCGTAATGGCAAACCCTAGAAGCTTGTCATCATCTCCTCGAAATAACGCCTTGATATCTTCACTCGCTCGCTCGACATGCCAGCTCCCGTGTACATCGGCTGGGGGTGGATAAGCAGCTGTGGGACAACAAGGTGTTTTTACCATTACTGGCATCGCGCCATATGAGATATCGGTAGGCTCTCCAGTCAAGGTTTTCGCTAGCGCACGCGCGCAGCTCATCAATGGTTGAACGTAAGGCAATACATGGCCATCAACCTCAGCACAATCTCCGAGTGCATAGATATCTGGTAGGCTTGTCTCCAATCGACGATTGACACAAATACCATGAGCAACATCCAGTCCCGCTTCCGCAGCAATAGCAGTATTGGGTCGCAAGCCCACGGCCGAAATCACACGATCGACTTCGAGTATTTCACCACTATTTAAGTAAAGAGAGAGTCCGTCACTTGTCTCATCAATGCGCTCTACAACTACTCCAAGATGAAAACAAACCCCCTCGTCACGGAGGCTCTGAATAACACGATCTCCTACTATCGGTGGCAACAATCCCGGCATAACACTCTCGCTAGGCGCTATCACATTGACATTGTAACCGCCACTTCGTAGATCATTGGCGAACTCACAACCGATTAACCCTGCCCCCATTATAGCGACTCTATCCACGCCTACGAGCGCATGTCGGAAAGCTCTATAATCCATTAAGTTATTGATAGAGTATACATGCTTGAGACCATCGCCGCTAAGATTCAGACGAATAGCACTTGCCCCGCAGGCAAGAATCAAACGGTTATAACTCACACGCTCATCATCAAGTAGAACCTGTTTCGACTCGGAATCAATGCCCGTCACACATGATCGAGTTAACAACTCGACGTCTAACCGCTCAGCCATTACATCTGCCTGGAACTGAACTAACTCATCTGGTGTCTTTTCTTTTTGGAAGCCGGTTGAAAGTATTGGCTTGGAGTAGCTTTTACCATCGTCGGCAGTAATCATTAGTATCGATGTGCTTTTGTCATACTTTCGAATTTCCCGAGCAAGCGTATAACCAGCTAGACCGGTACCAACGATCACGATCGGCGCTTCACTAGTGCTCATGCCGAAACCTCCTAATCCATTAAACGTTATTGCCGAACACTGGTTAGCCAATCTCAACCATCTCAAAGTCCTCTTTGCCTACGCCACAGTCTGGGCAAACAAAGTCTTCTGGGACATCTTCCCAAGCCGTACCCGGCTCTATCCCCTCGTCGGGCCATCCTTTAGCTTCATCATAAATCCAGTCACAAACTAGGCATTGCCACTTTTTCATTGATACCTCCAAACAACAAAATTGGGAGGAAAGCATAATTGTTGAAGATCTCACATGCAAACATCGTTCACATTGTCGACTCTCTTGTTGGGTAAAGTTTATTTTTCAAACAATGTAATCGGGTAACTTTTTAATAGGCGACTGATGTTGGCAGCCGTATTCATAAAAGATATGTTCGCATCTTACCCCGGCTCCCCTACGGCCGGGTTTTTTTATGCCTGTGCCAAGGTGCAGCTGGCCTCAATAAGACGTCGAGCAATGGTGCCTTTAGGCGCGACTGGCGGTAGGGCGTCGCAGTCAAACCATTGTGCATCCGTCAATTCCTCATAATCTGGCCTTAGCTGACCGTCCGCATAGTCCGCCAAGAAGCCCATCATCAGATTGGAGGGAAACGCCCAAGGCTGGCTATCCATATAACGGATATTTTTAACACGAATGCCTGTCTCTTCCTCGACCTCACGCGCCACACACTGTTCGAGTGTTTCTCCGGGCTCGACGAACCCAGCAATCACGGTGTACATCCCCGTTTTATGCCTTGGATGTTGTGCGAGTAGTAACCGCTTATCATCACGTACCGCCACAATCACACAAGGCGACACACGCGGATAATCGTGACGCTGACAGTTGGCACACCGCATCGCTACCGCCTGAGCGTCAAACTCCGTACGCTGACCACAGCGACCACAATAGGCTTGCTGCTGGCGCATATAATCGAGCTGAACCACACGCCCCACTAATGCAAACAAGTCGGCTGACAGGCTGGGGAGTAAGTCTCGTAAACCGGCCATCTCATCATCCGGAAGCACCGGGTTACAATTAAATACCCCGACTACAGGCAGCTGCTGATAGTGACCGACAGTCACCATATCACCGCCGGAAAAGGGCAAGTGCGACAAGGGGATACATGGCAGCTCATCCTCTGGTAGCCAAAGTTTGCCCTTGGTCATCGCGCACACATAGACGGCTTGTTGATTCTGAGACATGGTCACTTCCTTAGCCTTGCAGCTATACTTGAATACTGGCAATCTAGCTTTATAACGTGATGCAAAGGATTGAGCAGCCCGTTAATTTTCAGCCGGCCTTATATAGTGCCATTCATTCGCTGGTCGATCACGAGGATACCGATCATGCTGAGACAACTCGAACGAACCAAAGCACAATGGAGCGGTTACGACGAGGTTATCGATTACTGGCTCGAGCTACGTCGCCAACTGTTGGTGGAATATTACAATGTGGCTGGCGTGGCCGCGAAAAAGAAGCAAACCTTGCCAACCAAAGCGGAGCTTGACCGCTTCTGTGACTACCTAGTCGATTACATCTCCACCGGTCACTTCAAAATTTATAATATGGTCATGGAACGTTGGCAGTCGACAGGCTTCTCTGCCACCAAAGAGACGGACAATCTCTATTTCCGTATTGTCGACACGACTGATCCACTGTTGGACTACAACGATAAGTTTAGCGCGGTCGACCTCGACGATGATGATTATGACGCCACGGATTTCGACCAAGACATGTCTGCGATTGGTGAGTGGCTAGAGCAGCGTTTTGAGTTAGAAGATACCCTGATTCGCGTCATTGCTGACAGCCTTGCTCATCCACCCGGTGCGTAACTCAACCTACCGTTTAGCCGTATAACGCCGCCAACCTGGGCGGCTTTTTTGTTGCTGTCATCACTGACAACCCCACACGCCAGATAAACAAAAGGCACCTCCGAAGAGGTGCCTTTTTATTTCGCTGTGGGCGTTGATGTTATCAACGCTTCCACGCTTAGCTGTCGTCGTTCAGACCTGCATTTAGCAGTGCAGCAAGATCTTGCGAGGCTTGCTCAGCATCGACCTGTGGTGCCACAGGCTGCTCTGGCTCGGCACGTTTCGCTTGGCGATCTTTGTGATACGCGAAGCCAGTACCGGCTGGGATCAGACGACCCACAATCACGTTCTCTTTCAGACCACGCAAGTCATCACGCTTACCGGCCACGGCTGCTTCAGTTAGCACGCGCGTCGTTTCCTGGAACGATGCCGCTGAGATGAATGACTCAGTCGCCAACGAGGCTTTGGTGATACCCAGCAGATCACGACCAAAGGTCGCCGGCTGCTTGCCTTCCGCTTCCAGATCGCGGTTAGCAATCATCACACGTGAGTATTCCACCTGCTCGCCTTCCAAGAACTCTGTATCACCGGCAGACTTAATGGTCACCTTACGCAGCATCTGACGCACGATGGTCTCGATGTGCTTATCGTTGATCTTAACGCCCTGCAGACGGTAAACGTCTTGGACTTCGTTAGTGATGTATTCTGCAACCGCGTGAATGCCACGCAAGCGCAGAATGTCGTGTGGTGATTCAGGACCGTCTGCGATCACATCACCTTTCTCGACTTTTTCACCTTCGAATACGTTAAGCTGACGCCATTTTGGAATCATCTCTTCGTAAGCTTTACCTTCTTCTGGCGTGATAATCAGGCGGCGCTTACCTTTGGTTTCTTTACCGAAGGAAACAGTACCTGTGATCTCTGCCAAGATAGCAGGCTCTTTTGGCTTACGTGCTTCAAACAGGTCAGCAACACGTGGTAGACCACCAGTAATATCCTTGGTACCGCCGCTTTCTTGCGGGATACGAGCAAGGGTGTCACCAATACCAACGCTTGCACCATCGTCCAGTTGAACAATCGCTTTACCTGGCAAGAAGTACTGAACCGGCATATCAGTGCCAGGTACCATCACGTCGTTGCCTTGAGCATCCACCAACTTCACTGCAGGACGCTTGTCTTTACCGGATGATGGGCGCTCAGACGCATCCATAACCACAATAGAAGACAGACCAGTTAGCTCGTCCGTTTGACGCTGCATAGTCGCACCATCAATCATATCTACGAAGCGAAGGCTACCTTCTACCTCAGTGATGATTGGCATGGTGTGTGGGTCCCAGTTAGCCACCACGTCGCCGGCTTCAACGGCTTCACCGTCTTGCTTACCAAGCATGGCACCGTAAGGAACTTTGTAGCTCTCTTTGGTACGGCCAAACTCATCCACAATGGTCATTTCTGTGGCACGCGAGGTAATCACTAGCTTACCATCGCTGTTAGTCACAGACTTGGCATTGTGCAGGTGCATAGAACCTTTGTTCTTCACCTGGATGTTGTTTTCTGCTGCTGCACGCGATGCCGCACCACCGATGTGGAAGGTACGCATGGTCAGCTGTGTACCTGGCTCACCGATAGACTGAGCGGCGATAACGCCCACAGATTCACCGTGGTTAACCAAGTGACCACGTGCCAAGTCACGCCCGTAACAGTTCGCGCAGCAACCAAAGTCAGTTTCACAGGTCACGACAGAGCGCACTTTGACCTTGTCGACAGAGTGGTGCTCAAGGATGTCACACCATTTCTCGTCCAACAGAGTATTGCGTGGTGCCAGCACTTCTTCTGTACCCGGCTTGAGCACATCTTCGGCCACCACACGGCCCAGCACACGCTCACGCAGCGCTTCTTTTACGTCACCGCCTTCGATAACCGCCATCATGTGGATACCGCCTTCGGTACCACAATCGGTTTCGGTCACTACCACGTCTTGGGCAACGTCAACCAGACGACGCGTCAGGTAACCTGAGTTCGCCGTCTTCAATGCGGTATCCGCGAGACCTTTACGCGCACCGTGCGTGGAAATAAAGTACTGAAGTACGTTCAGACCTTCACGGAAGTTCGCGGTGATTGGCGTTTCGATGATCGAGCCATCCGGTTTCGCCATCAGACCACGCATACCAGCGAGCTGACGGATCTGTGCAGCAGAACCACGTGCGCCTGAATCGGCCATCATGTATACGCTGTTGAACGAGCTTTGCGTCTCTTCTTCACCGTCACGGTTAATCACTGTCTCGTTAGACAGATTATCCATCATGGCTTTCGCGACTTGCTCGTTCGCCGCCGCCCAAATATCGATCACTTTGTTATAGCGCTCACCAGCGGTCACCAGACCCGACTGGAATTGCTCTTGGATTTCCGCAACTTCACTCTCAGCCGCTTCAATCAGATCGTATTTCGCTTGTGGGATCACCATGTCGTCGATACCTACAGAGGTGCCCGATAGCGCTGAGTAAGCAAAACCTGTGTACATGATTTGGTCAGCAAAGATAACCGTATCTTTCAGACCCAACTTACGGTAACAGGTGTTGAGCAAGTTAGAGATTTGCTTTTTGCCCAGCGGCTGGTTAACCAAGTCAAATGACAGGCCTTCCGGCACGATGGTCCACAGCATGGCACGGCCAACTGTGGTATCGACTAGCTCTACTTTCTCAGTGCGAGCGCCCATCTCATCGATATCGATTTGCTTGATGCGCACTTTTACACGGCTATGCAGTTCAGCATGACCGGTACGGTAAACTTTTTCAGCTTCGCCTGGACCTGCCAGGTACATGCCTTCGCCTTTGCCGTTCACCTTCTCACGGGTCATGTAATAAAGACCCAATACCACGTCCTGAGACGGTACGATGATAGGATCACCGGATGCTGGCGATAGGATGTTGTTGGTCGACATCATCAACGCACGCGCTTCGAGCTGGGCTTCCAGCGTCAGCGGTACGTGAACAGCCATCTGGTCACCATCGAAGTCAGCGTTATAGGCTGCACACACCAATGGGTGTAGCTGAATCGCTTTACCTTCGATAAGCACAGGTTCAAACGCTTGGATACCCAAACGGTGAAGCGTTGGTGCACGGTTCAGCAGGACAGGGTGTTCACGGATGACTTCATCCAAGATATCCCATACCACAGCTTCTTCGCGCTCAACCATCTTCTTGGCGGCTTTGATGGTGGTCGCCAGACCACGGGTCTCAAGCTTGCCGTAGATAAACGGTTTAAACAGCTCGAGTGCCATTTTCTTTGGCAGACCACACTGATGCAGGCGCAAGTATGGACCCACGGTAATCACCGAACGGCCAGAGTAATCAACACGTTTACCCAGCAGGTTCTGACGGAAACGACCCTGCTTACCTTTGATCATGTCAGCCAGCGATTTCAGCGGACGCTTATTCGAACCGGTGATCGCACGACCACGACGGCCGTTATCCAGCATCGCATCCACAGACTCTTGCAGCATGCGCTTTTCGTTGCGCACGATGATGTCTGGGGCTGCAAGATCAAGCAGGCGCTTCAAACGGTTGTTACGGTTGATCACGCGGCGATACAGGTCGTTAAGATCTGATGTCGCAAAGCGGCCACCATCCAACGGCACCAATGGACGTAGATCCGGCGGCAACACAGGCAGCACGGTCAGGATCATCCATTCAGGGTTGTTACCTGATTGCAAGAAGGATTCAACCAGCTTCAAACGCTTGGTGATCTTCTTACGCTTGGTCTCAGAATTGGTCTCTTCGAGCTGCTCACGCATTTGTTCTGTCTCAACCGACAGATCCATGTTCGCCAGCAGTGCTTTGACTGCTTCAGCGCCCATGCGCGCGTCAAATTCGTCGCCCCACTCTTCGAGTGCGTCTAGGTATTGTTCCTCAGACATCATCTGACCACGCTCTAGGTTGGTCATGCCTGGTTCGATAACAATGTACGACTCAAAGTAAAGCACGCGCTCGATGTCACGCAGTGGCATGTCCATCAGCAAGCCGATGCGCGATGGCAGCGACTTCAGGAACCAAATGTGGGCAACAGGAGAAGCCAGCTCAATGTGACCCATACGCTCACGGCGTACTTTGGTCTGAGTAACTTCAACGCCACATTTTTCACAAATGACGCCGCGGTGCTTGAGGCGCTTGTACTTACCGCAAAGACACTCATAGTCTTTGACCGGGCCAAAGATACGTGCACAGAACAAACCGTCACGTTCAGGCTTAAAGGTACGGTAGTTAATGGTTTCTGGCTTTTTCACTTCACCAAACGACCATGAGCGAATCATGTCAGGTGAGGCAAGACCGATTTTGATCGAATCAAATTCTTCGGTCTTATGTTGTGCTTTCAGAAACTTAAGTAAGTCTTTCACAATCGGCTCCTGTGAGGAGTTGACCCATAAAGGCGCTGACCGGCAGCGCCTTCATATTCTTACCGGAGAGAGTAGCGCGTGGCTTACTCGTCTTCCAGCTCGATGTTGATACCCAACGAGCGGATTTCTTTCAGCAATACGTTGAAAGATTCCGGCATGCCCGGCTCCATACGATGGTCGCCATCCACGATGTTTTTATACATCTTGGTACGGCCATTAACGTCATCCGACTTCACGGTGAGCATTTCTTGCAGGGTATAGGCAGCACCGTATGCTTCCAGTGCCCATACTTCCATCTCACCGAAGCGCTGACCACCGAACTGTGCCTTACCACCCAGCGGCTGCTGCGTGACCAAGCTGTAAGAGCCTGTTGAACGGGCGTGCATCTTGTCGTCAACAAGGTGGTTCAGTTTCAGCATGTACATGTAACCCACGGTTACTGGACGCTCAAACTTCTCACCCGTGCGGCCATCGTAAAGGTCAAGTTGACCTGACTCTGGCAAATCACCCAGTTTCAATAGCTCTTTGACAACCGGCTCAGGCGCACCATCAAAGACAGGAGATGCGGTTGGCAGACCATCACGCAGGTTATTGATCAACGTGCGAACTTCCTCGTCAGTCAGTTTACTGATGTCCACTTCCTGACGGGTCTCACCCAGATCATAGACCTTCTGCAAGAACTCACGGAATTTCGCCAGTTCCTGCTGCTCTTTGAGCATGCGGTTGATCTTGTCACCAATACCTTTCGCCGCCAGACCCAAGTGCGTTTCTAGGATCTGACCGATGTTCATCCGCGAAGGTACACCCAATGGGTTCAGTACCAAGTCAACAGGCTCGCCTGACTCATCGTAAGGCATATCTTCGATCGGGTTGATCTTAGAGATAACACCTTTGTTACCGTGACGACCGGCCATCTTATCGCCTGGCTGAATGCGACGTTTCACCGCAAGGTAGACTTTAACAATCTTCAACACGCCTGGGGCAAGGTCATCACCTTGAGTGATCTTGCGACGCTTGGTATCGAATTTCTTATCAAAGTCGGCTTTGATTTCGTCGTATTGCTCAGCCAATTGCTCAAGCTGGGTTTGCTGTGCTTCATCATCCAGCGTTTGCGTCAACATGGTCTGACGATCCATGCCGTCGAGCTGGTTGTCGGTATAACCGGCTTGAGAAAGCAGTGTGCGAACACGCGCCATCAGACCGCCTTCAAGGATAGAGAACTCCTCGGTCAGGTCTTTTTTGGCTTCTTTTAGCTGCATTTCTTCGATTTCGAGTGCACGCTTGTCTTTTTCTACGCCATCGCGAGTAAAGACTTGTACATCGATAACCGTACCAGACACACCATTCGGTACACGCAGTGACGAGTCTTTCACGTCAGACGCTTTTTCACCGAAAATGGCACGCAGCAGCTTCTCTTCTGGTGTCAGTTGCGTTTCGCCTTTTGGCGTCACTTTGCCGACCATGATATCGCCGCCTTTCACTTCGGCACCGATATACACAACCCCTGACTCATCCAGCTTAGACAGCGCCGCTTCACCCACGTTTGGAATATCCGCGGTGATTTCTTCGCTACCCAGCTTAGTGTCACGCGCCACACAAGACAGCTCTTGGATGTGGATAGTGGTCAAACGGTCTTCCTGAGCCACTCGCTCAGAAATAAGGATGGAATCCTCAAAGTTGTAACCGTTCCACGGCATAAACGCGATACGCATGTTCTGACCCAGTGCTAGCTCGCCCAAGTCAGTCGATGGGCCGTCAGCCAGTACGTCACCTTTTGCCACTTCGTGGCCCGGCATCACGGTTGGACGCTGGTTAATACAGGTGTTCTGGTTAGAACGTGTGTATTTGATCAAGCTGTAGATGTCGATACCGGCTTCGCCTGGTACCAATTCATCTTCATTCACTTTCACCACAATACGTGAGGCGTCAACCGACTGAATGGTACCGCCACGTTTGGCTACCGCGGTCACCCCTGAGTCAACCGCTACATTACGCTCGATACCCGTACCCACTAGCGGCTTTTGCGCACGCAATGTTGGTACAGCTTGACGTTGCATGTTCGCACCCATCAAGGCACGGTTCGCATCATCATGCTCAAGGAATGGGATCAGCGACGCAGCCACGGAAACGACCTGGTTAGTCGCAACGTCCATATACTGAACATGGTCGCGTGGGTGCAAACCTGACTCACCCGTTTCACGCGCGGTGATCAGCTCATCGGTGAAAGACCCATCTTCGTTCAACGCAGCGTTAGCCTGCGCGATAACATAATGGCCTTCTTCAATCGCCGACAGATAATCAATTTGGTCCGTCACTTTACCGTCAACCACTTTACGGTAAGGTGTTTCCAGGAAGCCATAAGCGTTGCAGCGCGCAAACGCAGACAGTGAGTTAATCAGACCGATGTTCGGCCCTTCCGGTGTTTCGATCGGACATAGGCGACCATAGTGCGTTGCGTGTACGTCACGCACTTCGAAACCAGCACGCTCACGTGTCAGACCACCTGGACCCAAGGCAGAGATACGACGCTTGTGCGTGACCTCAGACAATGGGTTGTTTTGATCCATAAACTGTGACAGCTGAGACGAACCAAAGAACTCTTTCACCGCCGCAGAGATAGGCTTGGCGTTAATCAAGTCTTGTGGCATCACGTTATCGAGATCGCCCAAGCTCAAACGCTCTTTTACTGCACGCTCTACACGTACCAAGCCCACACGGAACTGGTTTTCTGCCATTTCACCCACAGAGCGAATACGGCGGTTACCGAGGTGATCAATATCGTCCACTTCGCCAATACCGTTACGGATATGGATCAGTTTACGCATCACCTCAATGATGTCTTCTTTGCTCAGTACGCCAGGTCCTGTGAGATCGTCACGACCCAACGAGCTGTTGAACTTCATACGACCCACAGATGATAAATCATAGCGGTCTTCGGAGAAGAACAGACTCTCAAACAGTTGCTCGGCGGCTTCACGCGTTGGTGGCTCGCCAGGACGCATCATGCGATAGATTTCAACTAGCGCCGTCAGACGGTCCGTGGTGTTGTCGATACGCAAGGTATCTGACATGTACGGGCCATGGTCCAGATCATTAGTAAACAGGGTTTCGATACGTTTATGACCTGCTTGCGACAACTGCGCCAGTGTCTCCAGGCTGACCTCTTGGTTAGCCGAGACAATCACTTCGCCAGTGTCCTGATTGACGTACTCACGTGCAGAGATCTTGCCCGCAATGTACTCAACTGGTACTTCGATGTGATCAACGTTATCTTTCGTCAACTGACGGATATGACGCGCAGTGATTCGACGACCCTGCTCCACGTAGACTTTGCCATCCGCTTCGATATCAAAGCTCGCGGTTTCACCACGTAGGCGATCAGGTACCAACTCCATCACTAGAGATTTACCTTTAACTTCGAAAACAACTTTTTCGAAGAACAGGTCCAAAATCTCTTCAGTGGTGTATTCCAGCGCACGCAGAATAATCGAAGCTGGCAGCTTACGACGACGATCGATACGAACGTATACGATATCCTTAGGATCGAATTCGAAATCCAACCATGAACCACGGTATGGGATCACGCGTGCGTTATATAGCACTTTTCCTGAGGAATGGGTTTTACCCTTATCGCTGTCGAAAAAGACGCCCGGACTACGGTGCAGCTGGGATACGATAACCCTCTCAGTACCATTGATGACAAAGGTACCATTTTCAGTCATGAGCGGAATTTCGCCCATATAGACTTCTTGTTCTTTGATGTCTTTAACGGTACCAGCCGGGGCATCCTTATCAAACATCACCAAGCGCAGTTTGACGCGTAGTGGGGCCGAATAGGTTACGCCGCGAATTTGGCATTCTTTGACATCGAAAACTGGCTCACCGAGACGATAGCTAACGTATTGCAGCTCGGAATTGCCGTTGTAGCTCTGAATTGGAAAGACAGAGCGAAAGGCAGCTTCAAGACCGTATTGCCCTTCTGGATCCTGCTCGATAAAGTTCTTAAAAGATTCAAGCTGGATCGACAGCAAGTATGGCACGTCCAGAACTTGCGGACGCTTACCAAAATCCTTACGGATACGCTTTTTCTCGGTATAAGAGTAAACCATAGGGTTCCTCAGCTCGCTGATAAGTGACCCAAACTGTCCAGTACAAGGGACAGTGACTAAACAACCACCGTTTAGTGTAGGAAAATCAAAGCGCTTGCTTTGATTTTTTTTGCATGGTCAGCAGTGATAAAACGGGGTGAAAATTTCACTACTGCCCTACAGCGCAAAAAGGCCGGTGGCTTTTTAGCCACCAGCCAATGCCTTTTCAGGCTAGGAAATTAAGTATAAATTACTTAACTTCAACAGAAGCACCAGCTTCTTCTAGCTGCGCTTTAAGCGCGTCAGCTTCTTCTTTCTCAACACCTTCTTTCAGAGGTGCTGGTGCGCCGTCAACAAGCGCTTTCGCTTCTTTCAGGCCTAGACCCGTTGCGCCACGTACCGCTTTGATAACAGCTACTTTGTTCGCACCCGCTTCAGTTAGGATAACGTCAAATTCGGTTTGCTCTTCAACCGCTGCGCCTTCAGCCGCACCGCCAGCAACAACGGCTGCTGCCGCTGATACGCCGAATTTTTCTTCCATAGCTTCGATAAGCTCAACAACTTGCATTACAGACATGTCTGCAATTGCGTCTAGGATTTGCTCGTTAGTGATAGACATAACAATTCTCTTTAAAGTCAACAATAAAAGGATTAAGCAACCAAATTAAACGGGCGATTAGGCCGCGTCTTTTTGATCGCGAACAGCGGCGATAGTACGAACCAGCTTGCCGGCAGAAGCTTCTTTCAAGCCCATCATTAGGCGTGCAATTGCTTCGTCGTACGTTGGCAGTGTCGCCAGTACCTCTGGGTCAGTGATCGCGCCTTCGTATGCAGCAGATTTAACCTCAAACTCTTTGTTTTCTTTTGCGAAGTCTTTGAAAAGACGCGCAGCGGCACCTGGGTGCTCGTTAGAAAACGCAATCAGAGTTGGGCCAACAAAAGTGTCTTGCAGACACTCATACTCAGTGCCTTCAACTGCACGGCGAGCCAGAGTGTTACGCACAACTTTCATGTAAACGCCCGCTTCACGCGCTTGTTTACGTAGAGAAGTCATTGCGTCCACCGCGACACCGCGAGAATCAGCAACTACTGCAGACAGGGCTCCACTGGCAGCTTCGTTGACTTCAGCAACAATTGCTTTTTTGTCTTGAAGGTTTAAAGCCATTTGGATTTGCTCCTGGATTGTTTAACACCACTCTCTACAGCTTTGCAGAGAGAGCTTGTACGGTGCAGATCCAAGAAAGACGAGAAATCTATCATGTTCTGGCACCGTCTACGTAGGAAGATTAAGTTCGTAATGAACGCCTACGGTCTTGGACGAAGTTTGCCGAAGCAAACTCAGCCATAAAATTGTCAAGCGAGAGAGTATAAACGACTCTCTCGCTAGTCGCAATTAGTTAACGCTTGCTTCCAAAGAGTTTTGGTCGAGAGACACGCCAGCACCCATGGTTGTTGAAAGGCTAACTTTCTTGATGTAAGTACCTTTAGCTGAAGTTGGCTTCGCCTTCTTCAGTGCCACCAACAGCGCTTCCAGGTTTTCTTTCAGGCTGTTCGCGTCAAAGTCTACTTTACCGATAGTGGTATGAATGATGCCATTCTTGTCGTTACGATAACGAACCTGACCTGCTTTCGCGTTTTTAACCGCTTCAGCAACGTTAGGGGTTACCGTACCCACTTTCGGGTTTGGCATCAGACCACGTGGGCCTAGGATGGTACCTAGCTGACCAACAACGCGCATTGCGTCTGGTGAAGCGACGACGACGTCAAAGTTCATTTCGCCTTTCTTCACTTGTTCAGCAAGATCTTCCATACCGACGATATCCGCACCGGCTTCTTTCGCCGCGTCAGCGTTCGCACCTTGTGTGAACACAGCAACACGGATGTCACGGCCTGTACCGTTAGGCAGTACGGTCGCGCCACGAACGTTTTGGTCTGATTTACGAGCATCGATGCCAAGGTTGACAGAAACGTCAACACTTTCAACGAAATTTGCAGTCGCCAGTTCCTTCAGTAGAGCAACGGCTTCGTTGATGTCGTACTCTTTGGTGACATCAACTTTTTCGCGGATTACGCGCATGCGCTTAGTCATTTTAGCCATTGTCTTAACCCTCTACGTTCAGGCCCATTGAACGGGCAGTACCCGCAATGGAGCGTTTCATCGCTTCGATGTCCGCACCGGTCATGTCTGCCGCTTTGGTTTCTGCGATCTCTTGGATCTGCGCGTCAGTCACGGTACCCACTTTTTCAGTGTTCGGACGACCTGAACCAGATTTCACGCCTGCCGCTTTCTTAAGAAGAATCGCCGCTGGTGGAGTCTTGGTTACGAAGGTGAAAGAACGGTCACTGTATACAGTGATAACAACAGGAGTTGGTAGACCTTTCTCGATAGATTCGGTCTTCGCGTTAAACGCTTTACAGAACTCCATGATGTTCACACCGTGTTGACCCAGAGCAGGACCAACCGGTGGCGATGGGTTAGCTGCACCCGCTGCAACTTGCAGCTTGATGTAAGCTTCTACTTTCTTTGCCATTATTCAATTACCTTATTTTGGGTACTGACGTCTATCTTGCGATAAACTCCCCGTTTAACAAAAGGGCGCGAAATTATAGTCAAATTTCGCGCCCTTGCCAACCGTTGATGATGCTTTTTTGATCAGGTTTTTTCTACCTGGCCAAACTCAAGCTCAACTGGGGTTGCACGGCCAAAGATTGAGACAGACACCTTAAGGCGGTTCTTGTCATAGTCCACTTGCTCGACAACACCGTTAAAGTCTGCAAACGGTCCTTCTGTGACACGCACCACTTCGCCGGCTTCAAACACGGTTTTGTGAACCGGAGACTCACTCGCTTTTTCGAGGCGATTGAGAATAGAGTCTGCTTCTTTATCAGAAATAGGTGCTGGGCGATCTGAGGTGCCACCAATGAAACCCATCACACGTGGCACACCGCGTACCAAGTGCCAAGATTCATCGTTCATCACCATTTGGACGAGCACATAACCTGGGAAGAATTTACGCTCGCTCTTGCGACGTTGCCCCTGGCGCATTTCAACCACTTCTTCGGTTGGCACCAAGACTTCCCCGAAATAGTCTTCCATTTCGTGCATTTTGATATGTTCGCGCAATGACTGCGCTACACGGCTTTCAAAACCAGAGAAAGCCTGGACCACATACCAACGTTTTTTGGGAGCTTCGCTCATGTACTTTTACCTCACACGCCAGTGATTAGGCGGACTAGACGGACCATGATTCCGTCAACGCCCCACAAGATGAGCGCCATAACGACAGTAACAGCCAGAACGATGAGAGATGTCTGTAAAGTCTCTTGGCGGGTCGGCCAAATCACTTTACGCACTTCCATACGCGATTCGCGTGCAAACGTGATCGCAGCTTTTCCTTTCATCGTGAGTGCAGCAACACCACCGGCAGCGGCAACCAGTACCACCACAGCAGCAGCTCGCACTACCACAGACACGTCACTGTACAGGCTATTCCCTATCACGGCTGCGGCCAATAGGACAAAAACAACACCCCATTTAAGGATGTCCATCGAACCGGATTGGGTCTCAGCGTTCGCTTTCATACATTCTACCTGTAACAAGTCTACATAGACGGCAGTGCCTTTTCAGCCATCCACAATCAGTGTTTGGCAAAGGCACATGGTGATCATAACGCCTCAATAAAGCTCGATACGATCACTAAACTCTGCGCTTGCTAACAACTACTGGCTAAATTCACACCAGCAGGAGCGTCAAACGCAGAAAAAGGGCATCAAATGATGCCCTTTTTACTAGTGTTTCGTCAAATCATTATTCAATGATGTTAGCAACAACACCAGCGCCTACAGTACGGCCACCTTCACGGATAGCGAAACGTAGACACCTATCCATCTGGCGACGATAGAGCGGTGTACATCCCAATGATTGTTGTACCAGGCAAAACAAAAACAAAAACATACAACTAACCTAGTGTAGCCCCATATCTGCACA
>NZ_MEBQ01000009.1:0-227058 GCF_001722105.1 Salinivibrio sp. SS3
ACGTTGATAGGCAGGGTGTGTAAGCGCTGTGAGGCGTTGAGCTAACCTGTACTAATGGCCCGTGAGGCTTAACCATACAACACCCAAGAGGTTTTGGGTTGGACTTAAATAAAGCCAGTTGATTGTGGCGAGAACGAACAGCTTTCTAGATTCGTGTTTTGACTGAAAAGTGAAGACACACCAAATTTTGCTTGGCGACCATAGCGCTTTGGACCCACCTGACTCCATGCCGAACTCAGTAGTGAAACGAAGCAGCGCCGATGGTAGTGTGGGGTCTCCCCATGTGAGAGTAGGACATCGCCAGGCTTTGATAATCTAATTAGAGCTTAATGTTGGGCTTTAGTTAGCAAAAATTTAAACATCAAAGCAGATAGATGTAAGACTTTGATGAGAAAATACAGAGCCCTGACCTGACGGTCGGGGCTTTTTTGTGTCTGTTATTTTTGTACTGAGCGTTATGCTTTCCCTTCCTGCTAGCTTTTCTACCGTGCGTTTCTCTGATCTTCTTTTCCCTTCTGTGCGTAATCTTGCTATTAGGAGGAGTGATTATGGTGACTGTATTTTATGACAGCATGTGTCCTTTATGCGTGAAAGAAATGCGTAAACTGTCTCGCTGGGATATCCAGGGTGCGTTACAGCTGGTTGATATTCATCAAGCTGACTTCTCTGTTCGTTTTCCTGACATAGATCCCAGTGCCGCCAATCGCATTTTGCATGCGCAAGATAGCGGCGGGCAGATAGTGTATGGTTTAGATGCGACTTATGTAGCTTGGCGGGCTGTGAATAAAGGATATTGGGTGAAGTGGCTACGCTGGCCTGGTATTGCTTGGTTCGCTGATAAACTGTACCTGTTCTTTGCCCAACACCGTTATCGCATATCCGCGCTGTTAACGGGGCAAGCTCGCTGTCAACAATGCCAACTTAAGTAAGGATGGATATGGCTCTGAGTGTGTATGAGAGAGACGATATACTGGCGATGGAAAAGCGTTATCGCGCGGCGTTCGTGAACAGCCTGTCCGGCTTTAAATCGGCGAACCTGCTAGGCACCAGTGACTCAAATCGACAGACAAACTTGTGCATTGTGAGCTCTGCGTTTCATCTAGGGGCCAACCCAGCGTTAATGGGTGTGATTATCCGCCCTGATACCGTACCGCGTGATACCTTAGAAAACATTCGCGAAACTGGGATTTATACACTCAACCATGTTCAAAAGGAAATGGTTGTCGCGGCGCATCAAACGTCAGCACGCTACCCACACGGCGTGTCTGAATTTGAGCAAGTGGGGTTGACGCCCTTATGGCGGGAGCGCATTAATGCGCCTTATGTTCAAGAGGCTGCGATACGTCTTGGTCTCATTCTTCGTGAAGAGCACACTATGGCGATCAATGGCACCCACCTGTTGGTGGGTGAGATCATTGAGGCGCATGTTCCAGATAGCTGTATCAGCCATGATGGTTTTGTCGATATTGAGCAAGCAGGCTCCGTCGCTTTGAGTGGCTTAGACAGCTACCATACCACCGATTGTGTTGGTCGTCTGAGCTACGCTAAGCCCGATAGCATGCCTGAATGGCTTGGTTAGCGATTACGTGCCATATAATGGGCATCGACAAACTCGCCGTTACGGAACGCAAACTGTTTGGCGGTGCCTTCAATCTCAAAGCCAAATTTTTGATAGAGGCGAGTCGCAGCCGCGTTATCCGTATAAACGGTTAGCTCTATCCGTGATACGTTCAGCCAGTTTTCGGCTAAATCGATCGCTTTTTCCATTAGCGCGCTACCAATGCCGCGGCCTTGATAGGCATCGTGAACGCCCATACCAATGTCTGCCACGTGGCGACGGCGAGGATTTGTGGCAATGACTAAGCCTAGGTTGCCGACCACTTTACCTTCTAGCTCGGCAACCAATGGGTATACGCCATCTGGCACGTTATTAAGCCGCTTTTCCCACATGGCGAGGCTTGGCATCGGCAACTGCAAGGTACCCGCTTGGGCGTTAGGTTGCGCGTAGATTTCACGTATCGCAGGAATATCGTCGACGTGGTATTGACGAATAATCAGAGACATAACACATCCTTGTGGTGAGCTTTCCTCTCTAATAAGCCATGGAAGCAAAAATAAATCAACAGCGTATATTAATTAAGTTACTGATTATTCACTCTAAATGTAGATCAAGCGGGGTTTTACTGGCTCGCCCGCCAATTTCTCGGGTCAGTCGGGGGACCAAATAGCCTGAAAGCTGGCCGATAATCTCCTGCATTAATACGCGCGCTTCATCGTCCGAGACTAGAAAGTGGGCGGCGCCTTGGACTTTATCCAATACATGCAGATAGTAAGGTAAAACGCCGGCCTCAAACAGTCGTTGACTCAGAGCCATCAAAGCGTCAGCGCTATCATTCACCCCTTTAAGGAGCACGCTTTGGTTAAGCAGCGTGATCCCCGCTTGTCGCAATGCGTGGAGTTTGTCGCTTAATTCGTCATCGATCTCATTGGCATGGTTGATGTGGGTGACCATCACCACTCGTAAACGCGAGCGCGATAAGCGCTCGGTCAGCGCTGAGGTGATGCGCGCAGGGATCACTACGGGCAAGCGAGAGTGAATACGCAGCCGTTTAACATGCGTTATTTGCTCGATAGCACTGATGAGCCAATCGAGCTCCTCGTCTTTTGCCATCAGCGGATCACCACCAGATAAAATCACTTCGTCTATCTCTGCATGAGCGGCGATATAATCCAGCGCCCCTTGCCACACGCGTTTGCTGCCTTTGTTATCTTGATAAGGGAAATGGCGGCGGAAGCAATAACGGCAATTTATCGCACAGCCTCCCTTAACGATCAGCAACACACGGTTGTGGTACTTGTGTAACAAGCCAGGAATCGCATTATCTTGCTCTTCCAGTGGGTCAGCGCTGAACCCGTCAACCTCAGTAAACTCGTCTGCCACTGGAAGCACTTGCTTAAGCAGCGGGTCATTAGGGTTGCCCTTTTCCATTCGGGCAACAAAACTACGTGGGACGCGCTGTGTAAACAAACGGCGCGCGGCAAAGCCGGCCTCCCACCCCTTTGGTGAAATTTCAAGCGTTTGCAGCAGTTCATTGGGATCTGTGATCGCCTCTGCGAGTTCTTTGATCCAGTTTCGCTCAACAGCAGGTTGGATTCGGGTTATGATGTGCGACATTTGTGAAAACTCGAAGATGTTAAGAGGATCAAGATGGCGTCTTTCAGCACTAATGAATTCCGCGGCGGTTTGAAAATTATGCTCGATAACGAGCCGTGTGTCATTACCGAAAATGAATTCGTAAAGCCAGGCAAAGGTCAGGCGTTTAACCGTGTCAAAATCCGTAAGTTGATCTCCGGTAAAGTACTAGAGAAAACATTTAAATCGGGTGACAGCGTTGAAGCGGCCGACGTGATTGAAGTCGAGATGGATTACCTGTACACAGACGGTGAATTCTATCACTTCATGAACAATGAAACCTTTGAGCAAATTGCGTCTAATGAGAGCGCAGTGGGTGATAACGTCAAGTGGCTAGTCGAGAACAACACTTGTACGCTTACGCTTTGGAATGGTGACCCTATCGTGGTTACCCCACCTAACTTTGTTGAACTCGAAGTGACGGAAACTGATCCTGGTTTGAAAGGTGATACGCAAGGCACGGGTGGTAAGCCAGCGACATTGAGCACAGGCGCTGTGGTTCGCGTGCCTTTGTTTATTCAAATCGGCGAAGTGATTAAAGTCGATACCCGTACGGGTGAGTACGTTGGACGGGTTAAGTAACCTTTGCAAAAAAGCCCTGCGCTTCTTCAGCCAGGGCTTTTTTTATGCCTCGTTTTTACTGGGATTAAACAATCAACACCAACAGCACGGCGGCAATGCTGACGGCAAAAGCGATGGCATAGCACACCACTTTGCCTGCTAACCCCACATGCAGCTTCAAATCATGCAGCCCGTGATGAATGCGGTGCATGGCGTGCCACATTGGTAGCGCCAGCGTGGCGAGGATCAGCAGTTTGCCCAGCCAGTGATCAGCAAACATCATCACGCGGTCATAGCTCAATGCGGATGGGTCAATAACGCCAAGTGGGATGAGCACCCCTAGAATCAAGACAGTCACCGGGGTAAACATCGCGAACCAGGTCCCCCCGGCGCCAAATAAACTCCACCAAATGGGCTCATCAGAACGTTTGGGTTTGGGATCGATCATAACACCTCCTAAATGAGCACCAGAGCAATCAGTGATATCACCGCCACCGCGGCCCATTGCGCACCAATCACCCATTTACCGTCGAGTAGTTTGCCTTTAATGCGAATCGGCATCACTTGCGGCATCATGCTGAAAAATGTGGTGGCATGAAACAGGCTGGCGACCAAGGCAACCAGGTTCAAGATAATCACAACCGGGTGGGCCATGTAATCCAGCCAGCTTTGCCATGCTTGCGGTCCCTGAACCAAGCAGATTAACCCAGCGGTGAGACTAAGCGTGAAGAAGACCAAAGGCAGTACTGTCGCTTCTCGCACCATATAAAAGCGGTAGAACGGATGGTCGAGCCACCAAGTACGCGGCATGGAGCGTGTATAGGGTTTGCGATTACTCATCCTCTTACCTCCTGCCCATCTTTATTAGGATTAAACATGGCAATCACCATATCTTGGGTGGAAGCCACCTTGCCTTGGTTGACTGCACCTGCAGGATCAACACTCTTCGGACACACTTTTGAGCAGTAGCCGACGAAAGTGCACCCCCACGCGCCGTTATCACTATTAATCAATGGCATGCGTTGGGCTTTCCCCTTGTCACGGCTGTCAAGATTATAGCGGTGTGCCAGCGCGATCGCGGCAGGACCAAGAAAGTCGGGATTGAGACCAAACTGAGGACAAGCGGCGTAGCATAAGCCGCAATTGATACAAGCGGCAAACTGTTTGTAGCGTGCCATTTGTTCAGGCGTTTGCGTATTGGGCCCGTCTTCAGGGCGGCGATCATTGCCCAAAATATAAGGTTTGATCGCTTCAAGACGCTCAATAAAGGGCGTCATATCGACAACGAGATCTTTTTCGATGGCAAAATTAGCCAAAGGCTCAATCACCACCCCTTTGGCGTAATCACGTAAAAACGCTTTGCAAGCGAGCTTGGGCACGCCATTGACCATCATCCCGCATGAGCCACAAATGGCCATGCGACACGACCAGCGATAAGAGAGCGACTTATCGAGGTTGTCTTTGATATACCCCAGCGCATCCAAGACCGACATGGTTTCATCGCCGGGTACAACGAAAGATTGCGAGTAAGGCGCATCATCCGTTGCCGGATCGTATCTGAGCACTGAGACCTGGTAGGTAGTTTGCGTCATGATGCGGGCTCCTCTTGTTGATCCACATTGCCACCATTGGCGTGTTCCGCCGCATCGCCATATAGGCGCGCTTGTGGTTGTGATTTGGTGATTTTGACATCGCCATAGTCAATGCGAGGACCGCTCTCGGGTTGATAGAACGCCAAGGTGTGTTTGAGGTAGTTATCATCATCACGCTCGGTGCAGCCTTCATCTAGCCGTTGGTGAGCGCCACGAGACTCCTTACGCTGGATGGCAGAATGTGCCATGGCTTCTGCGACTTCCAAGCCATAGCCGACCTCAATGGCGTAGAGCAGATCGGTATTGAACACACTGCCTTGGTCTTGGATGGCAACATCTTGATAGCGTGCTTTGAGTTCAGCAATTTTATCAATGGTCGCTTGCATTAGATCGTGGCGACGATAAATACCGCAGCCGGCTTCCATTGTCTCGCCCAGCTCTTTGCGAATATCCGCCCAGTTTTCTTCGCCTTGATGGCTCAAGAGCTTATCAATGCGCGCTTTGACGTTCTGAATCTGGGCATCAATAGCCGCTTGATTCCAACCTGTGAAGGCCGCTGCCCGTTTTGCGGCGCCTTCACCCGCTAAACGACCAAATACCGCTAATTCAGCGAGCGAGTTTGAGCCGAGTCGATTAGCGCCGTGCAAACCGACGGAGGAGCACTCACCAACCGCAAATAAGCCGTTAACGCGCGTTTCGGTTTGGGCATCCGTTTCAATGCCACCCATGGTGTAGTGCACGGTAGGACGAATTGGGATCGGCTCTTTGGCAGGGTCAACATTGACATAGGCTTTGGCGAGCTCACAAATAAACGGTAGTCGTTCTTGAATGTAATCTTCGCCGAGGTGACGCAAATCAAGATGCACAACGTCACCGAGCGTGTGCTTGATGGTATTGCCTTTTTGTTGCTCATGCCAAAAGGCTTGCGAGACTTTATCGCGTGGGCCGAGCTCCATGTATTTGTTTTTTGGCTGCCCGACCGGTGTTTCTGGCCCGAGACCATAATCTTGCAGGTAACGATAGCCGTCTTTGTTGACAATAATACCACCTTCGCCACGGCAGCCTTCTGTCATTAAAATTCCCGTACCAGGCAATCCAGTGGGATGATATTGGACAAATTCCATATCACGCAGCGGGATGCCGTGGCGATAAGCCATGGCCATGCCATCACCGGTGACAATGCCACCATTGGTATTACAGCTATAAACGCGTCCCGCGCCGCCAGTGGCTAGCACCACTGATTTGGCTTTAATACAGACCAGCTCGCCTTCCGCCATATGGAGGGCAATCAAACCTTGTACTTGGCCGTCATCGACAATCAAATCAATCACAAAGTATTCATCGAGACGCTGGATTTGCGGGTATTTGGTCGAGGTTTGAAACAGGGTGTGGAGCATATGGAAACCGGTTTTATCGGCAGCAAACCAGGTGCGCTCCACTTTCATGCCACCAAAGCGGCGGACATTGATACTGCCATCGTCTTTTCGGCTCCAAGGGCAGCCCCATTGCTCGAGTTGTACCATTTCGTGGGCACAATGTTTAACAAAGTAATCGACGACATCTTGTTCACATAACCAGTCGCCGCCGCTGACGGTATCATTGAAGTGGTTGTCTAGGCTGTCTTCATCCTTGATGACGGCAGCCGAGCCACCCTCTGCGGCCACAGTGTGGGAGCGCATCGGGTAGACCTTAGATACCAGCGCAATATTAAGCGAGGGATCGGCCTCAGCGGCCGCAATAGCAGTGCGCAGCCCAGCGCCACCGGCGCCAATCACTGCAATATCTGTGGTAAGGATCTGCACGTTCATCCTCCAGTGTAGGGAAAGCCAGTGCTTGGCTTGTTTATTGTTCTGCTGTCATGGTAGGCAATCTGTGCAAAGCAAAAATTGACTCAGTCGGGGAATTGTCGCGATTTTGCGGGCATGGGTGTTAAATTGCATAAAAGTGTGAGGTGGGTCGTTAAGTGTCGGCCTCTCTTGTAAAAAGGGAAAATGCTGACAAAGAAAATGCGGCATGTGACACATGTGCGTCGTGCGACACCGGTTGTGAGTACTTGTCATTCCAGACGGCAGCGATAGACTGGCGTCACCAGAAAGCGCAAGAGTAACGAATGAGTGAGATGAATCAGTGGCAGCCAACGGCAAGCGTGTCACAATTAAAAAAACGCGCTGCTATCATAGCCCGTATCCGTCAATTTTTTGCTGAACGTGAGGTATGGGAAGTGGATACCCCGGCACTGAGTCAAGCAGCGGTGACCGATGTGCATCTTCATAGTTTCAAAACGTCTTTGGTTGGGCCGGGTTTTGCTGACGGCGTCGCCTTGCACCTCATGACCAGTCCAGAGTTCCATATGAAGCGGCTATTGGCCGCTGGAAGTGGGGCTATTTATCAGATCAGTAAAGCGTTTCGAAATGAAGAAGCCGGGCGCTACCACAACCCTGAGTTTACGATGTTGGAGTGGTATCAACCTGGTTATACCCACCATGACCTAATGGATGAAATGGATGCCTTGTTGCAAGCGGTACTCAGGTGCCAAGGTGCGACACGGATGAGCTATCAAACGGCATTTGCATCCTTCACCGAACTGTGCCCGTTAACCGCGGATATTATTCAGCTGCGTGCACTTGCCGCGACCCAAGGGCTTGCCGATATCACTGAAGATGAAACGGACAAAGACACCTTGCTGCAGCTGCTTTTCTCCGTGATGGTCGAGCCGAATATTGGCCAGCAGGCGCCCGCCTTTATTTATGACTTTCCTGCATCGCAAGCCGCGCTGGCAAAAATCAGCGAAGCAGACACGCGTGTTGCGCATCGGTTTGAGGTGTATTACCAAGGCATTGAACTGGCTAATGGCTTTTATGAGTTGCAAGACGCCAACGAGCAACGACAGCGGTTTGAGGCGGATAATATCGCACGAGTCGCGCGCGGTTTATCGCCACAGCCTATCGATGAGCACTTACTGTCCGCGCTGGAAAGTGGTTTACCTGATTGCGCTGGGGTAGCATTGGGCGTCGACCGTTTAGTGATGTTGGCACTCGGTTGCCACCACATTGATGCGGTCACCGCTTTTCCGGTATCACGTGCGTAGAAGCGGGAAAAACAACGCCGCCCGAAGGCGGCGTTCGTCGTTAGGGGCGTGACGACAAGACGTTAGACTTTAAACTTGGATAAGTCTTGATGCATGTCCCGCGCGGCTTGTGCCATGCTTTCACCTTGATCGCCGGTAGCACTGGCTTGCTGGTGGATCTCATAGGAGAGATCTTTTACCGCTTGGGTATTGCGGTTGATGTCGTCGGTCACCGCGCGCTGCTCTTCTGCGGCGCTGGCAATTTGAATCGCCATTTCCGAGATAGTACCAATCGCGCTGGTGATTTGATTGAGGCGCTCACTGGCCGCTTCGGCGCGCTCCACACTTGATGTCGCCATTTCGTTACTTTGGGTCATATCATCGACCGCGCGTTGCGTGGTGTGCTGCAGTGTCTCAATCATATTGCGAATCTCTTCGGTGGAGCTATGCGTCCGTTGACTTAATACTCGCACTTCATCGGCAACCACCGCAAAGCCGCGCCCTTGCTCACCAGCCCGGGCCGCCTCAATCGCCGCGTTAAGGGCAAGCAAGTTGGTTTGTTCGGCCACTCCTTGAATGGTCGCGATGATTTGGTTAATGCTTTGTGCATTTTCATCCAGCTCACGGATCACATTGGTGGCACGCTCCACTTGCTCGGCGAGTTGAGTAATGGCGTTGCGGTTATCACCGACCACACTTAACCCCTCTTGGCAAGATTGCTCGGCTTGTTGTGCGGATGAGGCTGTATCTTCAGCATGGCTTGCTACTTCGTTGGCTGTGGTTGACATTTCGTGGATAGCCGTCGCTATTTGGTCAACATCATTTTGCTGTTTATCAACCAACTGGCTGGATTGCAGGGCGTGGGTTCGGCATTCTTCTGCACTTTCTGACAATGTCATGCTCTGACTAACCGCTTTACCTACCATTTGCTGGAGCTGGGCAAGGAAGGCATTGACGTACCCAGCCAATTCGCCAATTTCATCTTGGCGGGCGATGTTGATCCTTTGCGTGAGATCGCCTTCACCGGCAGAGAGGGTACGCACAGCGCCTGTCAGCTCGCCTAATGGCTTAAGTAGTTGTTTGATTAACGCGCCGGCGACAAAGGCAATCACGATAAACAAGATCACGGAGGCAATCACCACAAAGGTAATTTGCTCTGATACCGAGGCATAGGCTTGCGCCTTATCTTCGACGATACCCAAGGTCCAATCGGTATTCGGGACCTCGATAGCGGCGATGAGCTTTTCTTTGCCATTGAGTTGAAAGGTGGTGAGCTGACGTTGTGCGCTCGCGCTAGCCATAAATGTGGGTGTGAGCTCTTCATCCAGCTCAGTGAGGGGTTGGCGACTGAGATCGGTATCGCGATAGGCCACTAAGCGGTTGTCACCATCGACGAGAAAGGCAAAGCCATTACTGAGTTTTAAATTTAACACTTGCTCGACAATATCGGTGACGGTGACATCGGCAGCCAGTACCCCTTGATATTGACCATTGAAGGCCTTGGCAAGACTGACCACCAAACTGCCATCGAAATCTTGATAGGGCTCGGTAATGATTAAGCCATTCGCGTTACTGGCGCTTTGATACCAAGGGCGAGTGCGCGGGTCATAGTCGGCGGGCCAATCTTCGCTTTTATCACCGTAGGCGATGCGGCCATCTTCAAAGCCGGCATACACGGAGAGGAAATGCCCCGCTCGCTTGGTCACCAAAAGCTCGCGATCGACATTGGCCTGATTGGCGATCAGTGATTCGTTTGCTAATAGCATATCGGCACGCGTACTCAGCCAGCTGTCGATAAACTGAACAGTGGCATCCCCGACATCATGCATTTGTTTGGTAATACTGCTGGTCGTCTCGCTTTGGAGTTGACGCACAGAAATGCTGGCAAGCACTGCACTGACCAGAGCCACAATAAAGGCAATGACCACAATGATTTTCAGCTTAATTGTCGGCTTGGGCATAGACACATTTCCATCTCGTTGAAAAGTGTCACAAGTGTATACGCAACGTTTGCACTATAGTTGGATCGATCAGACAAAATGTGGTCATAAAAGCGGCGAAGAGAGAGAAGAAGGATGAATTTGTGATCTTTCTGCCAGTGACAGTCTGCCTACCTCGGCAGGCAGACTGCGGTGGCTCAAGTTATACTTTGAACTTGGAGAGGTCGTTGTGCATTTCTTGCGCGTCTTGCGCCATTTGCTCACCTTGCTCGCCCGTTTCATTGGATTTTTGGTGGATCTCTAACGAGAGGTCACGCACCGCTTGGGTATTACGGTTGATATCTTCGGTCACTGCACGCTGCTCTTCAGCCGCGCTGGCAATTTGTGCAGCCATCTCCGAAATATCGCCAATGGCACGGGTAATTTCGTTGAGTTTCTCGCTCGCAGAGGCGGCGCGCTCGACGCTCGAGGTCGCCATATCATTACTTTGGGTCATGCCATCCACCGCGCGTTGAGTGGTGTTTTGTAGCGTTTCAATCATGTTACGGATCTCTTCCGTGGAGTCATGAGTGCGCTGGCTCAACACACGCACTTCATCGGCGACCACAGCAAAGCCACGCCCTTGTTCACCGGCACGAGCTGCCTCAATGGCGGCGTTAAGCGCGAGTAGGTTGGTTTGTTCGGCAATATCCTGAATAGTGGAGATAATTTGGTTGATGCTTTGTGAGTTGGTATCCAATTCACGGATCACATCCGTCGCTTGCTCGACTTGCTCTGCCAGTTGGGTAATAGCATCACGGTTGTTCTCCACCACTTCTAGGCCGTCACGGCATGAGCCCTCTGCCTCTTGGGCTGAGCGAGCGGTTTGTTCGGCGTTACTGGCCACTTCGTTGGCCGTGGTCGACATCTCATGGATGGCGGTAGCAATTTGATCCACATCGCCTTGCTGCTGACCCACCAAGCTACTGGATTGGTGGGCGAGGTTGCGGCATTGGTCGGCTCTGTCAGACAAGGTCACACTCTGGGTGACGCTGCGGCCTATCATCGCTTGTAACTGTTCCAGGAACGCATTGACGTGCCCGGCTAACTCACCGATTTCATCTTTACGGACAATATCAAGGCGCTGAGTCAGATCCCCACTGCCTTTTGACAGTGAGCTTACTGCATGGGTGAGTTGGGTTAGCGGTGCCAACATCCGGTGAATAAGGGCACCGGCAATCAATGCAATGATCACAAAGAGAATCACTGACGTCACCAAGGTGGAAACAATCTGCTCTGAGACAGACGCAAACGCCAACTTTTTGTCTTGCACCACGCCAAGGCTCCAGTCAGCGCCTTCAACGGGCGTCACGGCGAGCAGTTTTTCTCTGTCATCACCGTCAAAGGTAATGGTCGCGAGTGCATCACTGTTACGTGCCTGTTGGATAAAAGCGGGGGTGAGCTCATCGTCAACCTCGGTGAGCGCTTTGGTACTGAGCGCGGTATCCCGATAAGCGACGACGTTGTTGTGACTATCAACCAAAAAAGCAAAGCCTTGATTGGGCAACCGCACATTGAGCACTTCTTGCACAATGGCGTCAACGGAAAGATCGGCCGCGATGACGCCTTCATAGCGTTGATTGAACGATTTAGCAAAACTGATCACCATGCCGGCACCATTAGCATCGACATAAGGCGGGGTGATGATTAGTTCATTGGCGGCGTTGGCTTGTTTGTACCAAGGCCGAGTCCGTGGATCGTAATTGGCCGGCCAGCTCTCCGTTTTGTCACCATAAGCAACAGAGCCATCGGCAAAGCCGGCGTAAACGGTGAGAAAGTCACCTTGGCGTTTGGTTAATAAGAGTTCTCGATCAACATTGGGTTGTGTCGCAATCAGTGGCACATTGGCAACCAGCATGTCGCTGCGAATATCTAGCCACTCCTCGATAAAGTTGCTGGTGGAAAGACCGACATCGCGCATTTGTTCAGTGACGTTTTGTTGCGTCTCTTCTTCCAATTGATTAACAGAAAACCATGCCTGTACGGCACTGACTAAGGCAACGACCAAAGCAACAGCAAGCAATATTTTGGTCTTGATGGTGAATTTCATTAAAGATCCCTCGTACTACCACGTATTGATGATACTTTCTTATTGAGTATCTGCTTAATTGTAGAAAGCTTGAGTCAATGAGGGATAAAGAATTTTGCAAAAAGTGGGTTTATCCTCAACGCTCAGCTGGCTTTCTTACTCACATCATCAGTGTTATCCCATTTTTACTCGATGAAAAATATCCACTTACACAGAATGAGGCGAATTTATCGCTTTTATTTCTCAATTGTTAAACGCATGTCACGTAAGTAAGACAACCGCGCTGTAAACTAGGGCTAAGCCGCTTATGCCTAAGATCAGACCGACTTTGACCAAATCTTGACTGCTGATAAAGCCAGTTGAATACGCCAAGGAGTTGGGTGGCGTCGAAACTGGCAGTATCATCCCCAAGGAGGCCGAGAAGGCGACGACAATTAATAGGCCTTGCATACCGCCAATGCTTGCCAGTGCGGGCATGGAGGAAGCAATGGCTGCGGCTATCGGCATTAAGAGGTTAGCGGTCGCTGTATTAGACATAAAGTTTGCCATCAGCCAGCAGATAATCGATAAGGTAACCAGTACTGTCATTGCGGTAAGCAGGCTGTAGTCGACCGCATGGGCGAGCGCCGCGGCGAGACCGGTTTGGTCGAGCGCGATCCCCATCGCAATCCCGCCGGCAACCAGCCACAATACATCCCAGTTGATTTGTTTAAGTTCTGGCTTACCAATAATGCCGGTGAGGGTAAAAATCGCCAGTGGAATTACCGCCACCACATAAGTGTTCATGCCATGCAAACTGGTGGTGAGCCACAGCACGATCGTGAGGGCGAAGGTGATATAGACAGTATACGCCTGCCAACTTTGTAAAAAGCGTCCCTCTAAAGCGAGATTCACGCGGGTATGTTGACTCTGAAAGAGCCGTTGTAATAGCCACCAGGCGAAGGTGAGTTGAACAATGACAAAAGGCAGCCCCATTTGCATCCAGCCCAGAAAAGAGACTTTATATTCCCCGGTTAGATACTGTAACGCAATGGCGTTAGGCGGTGTGCCGATAGGGGTGGCAATACCACCGGTATTCGCCGCCACGGGAATACACAGCACGAGTGCCTTGACCAAAGGATCCCCTTTGGGTAACACCGCGATAATGGGTGTTAATAGGGCCAGCATCATCACCGTGGTGGCTGTATTGGACATAAACATCGAAAATACCGCGGTAATCAGCATCAGGCCAAGCATGATAAATTTAGGGTGTTGCCCAAATGGCCTTAACAGCACACGTGCCAAATTAATGTCGAGTTCATATTTTGACGCGGCAATAGCCAGTGAAAACCCGCCCATAAACAGAATAATGATAGGGGATGAAAAGGCGCTGAGAATGTCGGTATAAGGAATTAAGTCTCCGCGGGGGTGATGCTGTGTGATACCGCGAAACCAGTGTAAGCCTTTATCAGATATCATCACTAGTTGTAGTGTGATTATCAATAAAGACGTCGAAAAAACAGGCACAGGCTCAAGAACCCACAGCAAGGCCGCCATCAGAAAGATCGCCAATAAACGGTGCTGAATGATAGTGAGGTTAGCAATGGGTAACCAATCGGTAGGGGCTAACAGTAATAACAGCGGTAAACCGAGGGCGACCAGCAATTTGATAAGACGAGCATTGACCACAGATACGCTCCTTCGTCATGGGTGGGCGAGCGCGTTCCGCCTGAGACGCGAAGACTCGCGTGCGCCTTGTTATCAGAAATAGAATATCTTTATGATACGGTGCTTTATCTTGAATTAACGGGAAAAATATCCGAATTTCGACACAAAAAAGGGGCATAAATGCCCCATATTTCACATTTTTCTAGATTTTTAGCGGGAGCTAGTGCTGGCAATGTGCGTAAGCTTGCCCTAATTGTGTCGGCTCACCGGGTAAGACGGCATCATCAAAGCGTACCGCCCCTTTGGGGAAGAGGTTAATCACGGTAGAGCCCAGTTTGAATCGGCCCATTTCCTCTCCTTGAGCAAAGTGCATCGCCTGCTCACCGTCGGTTGGATATTGCCAACGACGAATACTGCCACCGGTTGGCGGGGTCACCGTCCCGGCCCAGGTGGTTTCGATACTGCCAACAATGGTGGCGCCGACCAATATTTGCGCCATGGGGCCAAATGCAGTATCAAAGACGCACACCACGCGCTCATTCCGCGCAAAGAGGTTTGGTACGTTTTCTGCCGTCAGTGGATTCACTGAAAACAAATCGCCAGGAATATAGATCATCTCTCGTAATACGCCGTCACACGGCATGTGGACGCGGTGATAATCGCGGGGAGAGAGGTATAAGGTGGCGAACTCTCCCTGATCAAACTTTGCTGCTAAGCTGTCATCGCCACCGATAAGTTCAGTCAGTGAGAAGCTATGGCCTTTCGCTTGAATCAAACGACCCTGTTCAATCGCGCCTGCTTGGCTGACACAGGCGTCAGCCGGAAAGATCAGTGTTGTCTCGTCGCCATCGATTGGGCGTAGTGCGGGCTTTAGCTCGCGGACGAAAAAGTCGTTGAAGGTGCGATAGTAACTCGGATCGCTGACTTTCGCTTCGCTCATATCCACATGATATTGCTTGATAAACCACTTGATGACTGCAGTGGTTAACCAGCCACCTTTTAAGCTCGCAAGCTTGCCCATTAATCGGGTTAACGCGTGTTTCGGCGTAAGGTATTGTAGGCCGACTTTCAAATCGTCTCGCACAGTGTAGTCCTAACCATTTATTGGGTTGATGATGCCAGTGACGCGCTTATACGGGCGCGCCGTGTCGCGGATCTGAGTGAAGTGACAGTCGCTCAGTGTTGCTTATTACGAGAGAACTGACGGTTGTCTTTGGCTTCTTTCATGCTTTCAATGATGCGGTGGTAGCTATCAAAACGTTCGACACTAATGTGTCCGTCTTCGACCGCTTGTCGCAGTAGACACCCCGGATCATCGCCATGTTTGCAATCGCGGAACTTACAGCCACCTAAATAATCACGAAATTCGACAAAGCCATGAGCAATTTGTTCCGGCTCTAAATGCCACAAGCCAAACTCACGGACGCCGGGGGAGTCAATCAGATCGCCGCCTTGATCAAAATGATACAAGCGTGCGGCGGTGGTGGTGTGTTGACCAAGCCCTGAATTTTCTGACACCTGATGCGTATGTGCGTGCACATCAGGGAGTAGGGTATTGACCAAACTGGACTTCCCGACGCCGGATTGCCCAACAAAAACACTCACATGCTGGTCTAGGTGTGTCATCAACGCTGACATGCCTTCGCCCGAGTCCGCACTAACCATCACGAGGGGATAACCAATATCTCGATAAATATCGAGCAGATCATCGACCATCTCATGGCCTTCTTCATCCAACAAATCGACCTTGTTAATCACAATCAGGGGGGCGATATCCAGTGCTTCACAGGCAATCAGATAACGATCGATAATGTTGGTCGACAGCTCAGGTAAAATAGCGGCCACGATCACCACTTGATCAATGTTTGCGGCTACTGGCTTGACCCCATCGTAATAGTCGGGACGAGTGAGCACGGAGTCACGCTCATGCACCGCTTCCACAACGCCGGCAAAGCCATCGAGCGCTTCTTTTCCGGGTCGCCATACCACACGATCGCCAGTGACCAAACTATGGACAGTGCGGCGAATATTGCATCTATGTATCTTACCTGTGTCGGGATCTTCAATATCGGCATGCTGGCCAAACCGCGTGATAACCCGCCCTTCCCGTGCGGATTCTAGCGCGGCATCGTCCCATTGCCGATCGGTATCTTTGTCTTTGATCCGGCGTTGTTGGTTGGATCTTACCCGTCGCAGTTGACCCTTCGTCAGTTTTTTCTTTTTTGCCACGTTGACTCTTATCGGTTAAGTTGGCTTTCATATCAAGCACAGTATGATACATGGTTTATCGATAAAAAAGGCAAGTTCAATGGCGTTCAGTGAAAACAATTTAATCTGGATTGATCTGGAAATGACAGGGCTAGATCCGGATACCCATAAGATCATTGAGATCGCGACCGTTGTGACGGACGCACAGTTGAATATTCTGGCGGAAGGGCCCGTGCTGGCGATACATCAACCGCAAAGTGAGCTCGACAAAATGGATGATTGGTGCACGCGAACGCATAGCCAGTCTGGCTTAGTGGCGCGCGTACAACAGAGTGATATTGATGAACAAACCGCCATTGAGCAAACCATCGCATTCTTATCGCAATGGGTACCGTCTGGCGCGTCACCGATTTGCGGTAATAGTGTGGGACAGGATCGGCGCTTCCTCTACCGACACATGCCAGCACTTGAGCGCTATTTTCATTACCGCACCGTGGATGTGAGCACGTTAAAAGAGCTGGTACGTCGATGGCAACCAGAGGTGTTGAATGATTTCTCTAAACAGGGAACCCATTTAGCGCTTGACGACATCCGAGAATCAATTGCAGAATTACGCTTCTATCGCGAGAGGATCTTAACGATCTGATGAGTCAGTCATCGATCTGATGCTCTTTTGAGCGATTAAAAGAAAAAACCAAAATTTTGCTCATCAGCACTTGCAACCCGGTTTTTTCTTCGTATAATTCGCAGCCCTAACGACGTGAAACGTCTGTTGAAAGCGACATTAGCTCAGCTGGTAGAGCGCAACCTTGCCAAGGTTGAGGTCACGAGTTCGAACCTCGTATGTCGCTCCAAATTTAGTCTCGATCTGAGATTGATCAGGTCGATCTAAGCGACACTAGCTCAGCTGGTAGAGCGCAACCTTGCCAAGGTTGAGGTCACGGGTTCGAACCCCGTGTGTCGCTCCAAATTAAAATGCGATGTAGTGCATCAGCAATGCGACATTAGCTCAGCTGGTAGAGCGCAACCTTGCCAAGGTTGAGGTCACGAGTTCGAACCTCGTATGTCGCTCCAAACAACAATTCGGAATAAGCGACACTAGCTCAGCTGGTAGAGCGCAACCTTGCCAAGGTTGAGGTCACGGGTTCGAACCCCGTGTGTCGCTCCAATCACTTGGTTAACCACCAGTGTGGCGTTTAAGACAGCGCCATCTTTAATGCTGTGAAGCATCATTTCTTACACAAATCCCATCTGTCCATGCTTTCTCTGAAAGCGCATGGTGGCGCGGTTTTTTACCAACACTGCACAGACTTATCCACAGGTCAAGCGCTGTGGATAAACCAGTTAATGGATTTGTTGCTGTGTATAGTGCTGGTTATCTTATCATCAGGCACGGTATCTATGTTGCACACGTGCAATAAACGCAAAAATACCTTAACTGATTGTTAAATAAGGGAAATTTAGGCTTTTCTTTCAGGTTAGCTAACGCTTTTCCACAGTGTTATTCACTTACGTGATCTTGCTCGCTTAATGCACCATCAATGTGTTTAACTATCAAAAAGCGCACCATAAATGCGCATTGCGTGACGGTTTTCCACATTATGTGAATAGCGTCATCTTTCTGCTTGTAAGCCCTGATTAAGCGTCACGAGGCAATCCTTTTTCTATGATGCGCACGAGACGACGCGTCCCTGTGGGTAGCGTTTTGACATCAATACGCTGTCGTTTTTTCTCTTGCTCGCTGAGCGCCCAGTGAATATGTTCGTCAACCAGCTCGTCCTCACCGAGCCGCGCCTTGAGACTATCGATGATCGCCTGATCGAAGGGGGCATTACCCATCGCAATAGCCAAGTTGCGCCGCCATTTTTTAATCCCTATCCGGCGTACTGCTGAGCCCTGGGTTAGCGATAAAAAAGTGTCCTCATCCCAGTTGAAAAGCGTGGTGAGCGGCTGCTGATCAAGGCTGGGGCGACAGTGGAAGTCGGCCTCTAAGGTCAGTTCGGCCTCCCGGTTAAACGGGCAAACCAACTGGCAGTCATCGCAACCATAGATACGGTTACCGATGGCATGGCGAAATTCTAAGGGGATCACACCATCATATTCGATAGTCAGGTAAGAAATGCAGCGACGGGCGTCGACCACGCCCTCTGCGATGATCGCTTGGGTGGGGCAACTGGTCATGCAGGCCACGCATTTACCGCATTGATTCTCGACAGGGGTGTCGACAGGTAAAGGAAGATCCACCAATAACTCACCGAGGAAGAACCAGGATCCCGTTTCATCATTGAGGATCAGGGAGTGTTTGCCTGTCCAACCCAGTCCTGCCTTTTCCGCTAGAGGACGCTCAAGGACTGGCGCGGAGTCGACGAAAGGGCGGTAACCATAGGGGCCGACCGCTTGTTCAATCTGTTGTCCAAGCTTTTTTAAGCGGTTGCGGATCAATTTATGGTAGTCCCGTCCCAAAGAGTAACGGCTAATGTACCCAAGCTCTGGATGCGCCAGCGTATGCGCAAAACCGGCATTGGGGGGTAAGTAGTTCATCCGCACACTGATCACGCGTACCGTGCCTGGCACTAACTCATCGGGGCGCGCGCGCATCATGCCATGTCTGGCCATCCACGCCATCTCACCGTGATAGCCGTTATCAAGCCAGCGCTGTAATTGCGCTTCATGTTGCTTGAGATCAACATCCGTGATCCCCACCTGCTGGAAGCCTAGCGCTTGCCCCCATTGCTTGATACGTTGGGCGAGGTGGTCGAAATCAATGGATGCATCGGACTTGGGTTGCGACATAGCGGTAGATCCTGAGGCCTTGGGTGGTGCAGAACAATCAATGGAGGCACTTAATGGCAACAAGTTTACCACAGAGTTTCTATCGCGCAGAGCAAGTTCGAGAAGGCGAGCAAGCGGTCGCGCGTGCATTGTCGATTCCCCTGTATCAGTTAATGCTACGCGCGGGACAGTCAGTGTTTGACTGTATCAATCAACATTATCCCAATGCGGCCAGACTATTAATCGTATGTGGCGCCGGGAATAACGCGGGTGATGGTTATGTGATTGCGCGGCTTGCCAAATCCGCAGGGTTGAACGTTACCGTCTGGTCGTTAGTGACCCCAAATAAACTGGAGGGGGATGCGGCGACTGCTTGGCAAGAGTGGCAAGATTGTGGTGGTAGCTATGTGGAATACCCACCCACCATCAGCCAGTTTGATGTCGTGGTCGATGCTATCTTGGGCACTGGATTATCGCGTGCCGTGGAGGGAACGTTTGCGCAGGCGATCAGCGCTATCAACCTCGCGGATGTACCTGTGGTGGCGGTAGATATTCCTTCTGGGCTTTGTGCCAATAGTGGCTGCGTGAAAGGCGCGGCCATTGATGCGGATATGACCGTCACCTTGATTGCGTTAAAACAAGGATTGCTCACCGGCCAAGCTGTCTCTTATCGCGGTAAATTATTGTTCGCGGGCTTGAACGTGGCGACGGCGTTCTCGCGTCAGTGCACACCCGCCGGCTACCTTGTTTGCGACGACTGGATTGAACAGTATTTACCAAAGCGCGCGCGTAGTGCACACAAAGGCCAGTTTGGGCGTGTACTGTGTTTAGGTGGCGATCAAGGTATGGCGGGCGCGGTGACCTTATCAGCGCAAGCGGCGTTAAGAGCCGGTGCCGGACTTGTCAAAGTAGTGACACAAAAAGCGCATACGTTGATGCTGGTCACCCGTCAGCCGGAGTTGATGACACAAGATTGGGCCCCCGGTCAATCACTCAGCGAGACACTCGCATGGGCAACCCATTTGGTCATTGGCCCGGGACTGGGCCAGAGTGCGTGGTCGGATGCGTTGTGGACGATCGCCGTGAGTGCTCGGACGCCCAAGGTGATTGATGCCGATGGCCTTAACAAGCTAGCGCGGCAGCCACAACACCGTGATGACTGGATCCTCACCCCCCATCCCGGAGAGGCGGCGCGCTTATTAGGTTGTGACACCAAAGATGTGGAACTTGACCGCTTTGCTGCCGTCAAAGCGATACACACCCGCTATGGTGGCGTTGCCGTACTTAAAGGCGCGGGAACAATCGTATATGATGGCACAAATTATGCTGTTGCTAATGTCGGCAACCCTGGCATGGCGTCAGGGGGAATGGGCGATGTGCTGTCGGGTGTAATAGGCAGCCTACTTGCGCAAGGCGTGGACTTATTTCCTGCCGCGGCTCTGGGGTGCTATCTTCATGGCAAAGCGGGTGATAAGGCGGCCGAGGCAGGAGAACGGGGATTATTGGCCAGCGATTTACTCCCCTATTTGCAACAATTAGTTGATTAGCGCACAGGTGGCGGTAGCCATGCAAGGTGCGACGAATACCCATATAAAGATGAGATCCCTTTGTAGTATGACCCAGACTTTTACCACCTCATTGACGGATGCCGATCGCACCGTGGCGTTTGGTGCCGCGTTGGCGCGTGCATGTACGCAAAGTACCACTTGTTACTTGCACGGTGATCTTGGCGCCGGCAAAACCACGTTCTGCCGCGGCTTTGTGCAAGCAATGGGACATACCGGTAATGTGAAAAGCCCGACCTATACGCTCGTGGAGCCTTACTTGTTAACGCCATGGCAGGTTTATCACTTTGATCTTTATCGACTGGGCGATCCAGAAGAGTTGGAGTTTATGGGGATCCGTGATTATTTTAATGATCAGTCGCTTTGCTTGATTGAATGGCCGGAAAAAGGCCAAGGCTGGTTACCGCGCGCCGATCTAGACATTAGGCTGCGCTATGACGGCGAGCAACGTGAACTGGTTATTGACGCGAATACCCATGTTGGGGTAGCAATTATCGACCGTCTAGAATGGGAAGACTAGCATGATGTGGCAGCGGCTTTGCATCTTGATGATCGCCAGTTTGTTGAGTGCAACAAGTTGGGCCAATAAGATTGAAAATATTCGCGTATGGCCCGCCCCCAATGAGACACGGGTGGTGGTGGATCTTGAAGATAAACCGGATTTTAGCTATTTCTCACTGTCACGCCCCGATAGGTTGGTGGTTGACTTAAAGCAGAGCCAGCTGGCTACGCGCTTACCTAAGCCGGTTAAAGGCAGCGATATCCTGGGTAAAATCCGTAAAAGTAGTCCGCCCGAGGCATCGACGTATCGATTAGTCTTTGAGTTAAAAGACGGTGCCAAACCACATATCTTCTCGCTCGCCCCTGGGGGGGAATATGGCCACCGGCTGGTGGTTGATTTACCCCATCCTAAGAAAGTGGATAAAAATAAACCGGCATTGTCTGTTGCTGAAAAAAAGCGGCGTGAGACGGTGGCCGCATTGCCTTTTGGCACCGAGGATATCGTGGTGGCAATTGATGCCGGGCATGGCGGTAACGATCCCGGTGCGGTGGGGCCGAGCCGCAAATTTGAAAAATATGTCACGCTCTCCATCGCTAAGCAAGCGGCGGCGCGTATTAACGCTGTTCCCGGCATGCGTGCGGTCTTAACCCGTACGGGCGATTATTTTGTCGACTTGAACCGTCGTTCCGAAATTGCACGTAAACACAAAGCCCATTTATTGGTCTCGGTACACGCGGATGGCTTCCATAAGCCACAGCCTCGTGGCGCGTCAGTATGGGTACTCTCTCGTCGCCGGGCGAACAGTGAAATTGGTCGCTGGATTGAAAAACACGAAGAGCAGTCCAACTTGTTGGGTGGAGGCTCTTTACTGGCACAGAATAATGAGGACGAGTATTTAAGCCGTGCGGTGTTGGATTTGCAGTTTAGTAACTCGCAAAAGGAAGGCTTTAATGTCGCGAAACGGGTATTAAAGGAGCTTGGCAAAGTCACTAAATTGCATAAATCGAGTCCAGAGCACGCCAGTCTGGCCGTATTAAAATCACCAGACATACCGTCTTTGCTCGTCGAGGTGGGCTTTATCTCGAATCCGCAAGAAGAACGCCTGCTATTTCAGCGTGATCACCAGCGCCGGCTCGCGGATGCGGTCTATCATGGTATTCGCAATTATTTTGAGCGTTTCCCGCCGGATGGCACCTTGTTTGCTGCGCGCAAAAACGGCGTCAAACATAAAGTCAGTGCCGGTCAGTCACTGTCGGTCATTGCTAAAAAATATAAGAGTTCCGTCGCCGCGATAAAATCGGCGAATGGGTTAACCTCTAATACGTTGCGGGTGGGCCAAGTGTTATCGATCCCCAATGTGGATGTCGCCAAATTAGCAGGAAAGACAAGTAAAGCAACATCAACACGCACGCTGACGCACACTGTGAGCCGCGGCGAGTTTCTCGGCAAAATTGCCGAGCAGTATCACGTCTCGGTGGCGACGCTGCGCCGTGCGAATAACTTGAAGTCTGACACGCTCTGGGTCGGGCAAAAGCTGAAAGTGCCGGGCGCAACACCGCCAGCGGTGAAGCACAAAGTCAAACGCGGTGAATACCTTGGCAAAATTGCTAGCAATTACGGGGTGACGATTGAGAGCCTTCGTCGCGCCAATGAATTACGCTCTGATACGCTGGCGGTCGGGCAAACGCTGATCATCCCAGGAAGCTAATATGGCGATTGAGATTTTACCCGCGCGCCTTGCCAACCAGATTGCAGCAGGGGAAGTGGTCGAACGTCCTGCCTCGGTGGTCAAGGAGCTGGTAGAAAACAGCATTGATGCCGGGGCCACCCGCATTGATGTGGATATTGAAAAAGGCGGGAGCAAACTGATCCGGGTGCGTGATAATGGTGGTGGGATCAGCAAAGCCGATCTGCAGCTTGCCCTGAGTCGACACGCCACGTCTAAGATCCATAGCCTTGACGATCTTGAGGCGATCATGAGCCTCGGCTTTCGCGGCGAGGCGCTGGCGAGTATTAGCTCGGTATCACGTCTTACCATCACCTCGCGTCCAGCTGACCAGCAAGAAGCATGGTCGGCGTTTGCCGAAGGGCGAGAGATGGCGGTGAATGTCAAACCCGCCGCCCATCCGGTTGGCTGTACCGTGGAAGTGGTGGACTTATTCTTTAACACTCCAGCGCGGCGCAAATTTTTACGCACCGACAAAACCGAATTTGGCCACATTGATGAGCTATTACGCCGCATTGCATTGAGCCGGTTTGATATCACCATCAATCTACGCCACAACGGCACGCAAGTGCGCCAATATCGACGTGTACCAGAAAATGGCGATCCACTGCGTCGCGTTAAGGCGATTTGTGGGCAAAAATTTGTTGAGCATGCGTTGCGGATTGACCTGCATCACCACGACATGGCACTGACAGGCTGGATCTGCACACCGGCAGGCGCACGACAACAAAACGATATGCAGCATTGTTTTGTTAATCAGCGAATGATGAAAGATAAGCTGATTAACCACGCGATTCGTCAAGGCTATGAACAAAGCCTTGCCCAGGATCAGTATGCCGCTTTCGTGCTGTATATTGATGTCGATCCGCATCAAGTAGATGTCAATGTGCACCCGGCCAAACATGAAGTCCGTTTTCATCAGGCGCGCTTGGTGCATGATTTTATCTATCAAGCCATTTATGACGGCTTACAGCAAGCGTTGTTCTCTGAAGATCACAGTGTGGACCCTGAGACGGGCGAAGTGAGAGAAGCCGTCACTTATCAGCCGCGAGCCTCTGCGACCGCCAAACCTAATCCATACCAACAAGCCGTAGACGCGTTTCCTGATTACCCGGGTAAGCGCGAGGGGAGCGGTGGGTCACAGGCCACGTTGCCGCGTGATACGGTATCGTATCATCACGACGCCAGTGACGGCTCACGCAGTGGCCGGCCCTCTCACGGTTCAGACTGGCCGGGAAGACCGTCTGCTCCCTCAAGCTCACCTTCAAAGCAGGCGACGCAAGCGTATCAAGCATTGATGACCCCCCAATCTGATGCCGGGGCTGACCTTGGTAAGGCCACGCCAGCGAGTTCGACGACGTTGTCGCATTTTGACAGCGTCCCAGCAACGATCGATACCGCCTCAACAGTGGCGAGCACGGGTCAGTCTGGATTAGGCAAGGTGCTTGCAGTGGTTGAGCAGCACTATGTGTTGATGTCCTGGGGGGAGGGATTATGGTTAGCCGATCATCACCGCTTGGCATGCTGGCGTCATCAAGGGGCGTTACAACCCGCTCTGGATGAGGGGTTAGTCACTCAACCTCTATTGATCCCACAACGGTTATCGGCCTCTGAAGAGGAGTGTCAGCGCGTGATCCAGTATCAGGCGTTACTTGGCCAGTTTGGCATTCATATTCGCCCCAAAGGGCAGCAATTAATGGTGATGTCAGTCTGTCAGCCGCTACGCCAACATAACTTGCAAGCGTTTATACCGGCACTGTTGGATTGTTTGGGTGGGTTAGACCCCGACCAATCCCACACGGATCACAGCGCGAGTATGTGCAGTTGGCTGGCAAAGCAGTTGACAGTAGCATCGGATCCAGTCAGCCTTGCGCAAGCGGTACAAACCGTATCGGACATTGAACAATATTGGCAGGGGGATGCGTTAGAAAAGGGGCGCCAGCGCTACTTTAAACGCCTCGACCTGACCTCAGTGATAGAAGCATTACAGCATGACTAATCCGCTGCCTAAAGCGATTTTTTTGATGGGGCCGACTGCATCCGGGAAAACGGATTTGGCCATTGCAATACGCCAGACTTTGCCAGTGGAAATCATTAGTGTTGATTCGGCACTGATTTATCGCGGGATGGATATTGGGACAGCTAAGCCAACCGCGGAGGAATTAGCGCAAGCCCCCCATCGTTTGATCGACATTCGTGATCCGTCTCAGGCCTACTCGGCGGCAGACTTTCGTGACGATGCGCTCACAGAAATGGCGCGGATCGTCGCGGATGGTAAGATCCCACTGTTGGTGGGAGGCACCATGCTGTATTTTAAAGCATTGCTAGAAGGACTATCACCGTTGCCGAGTGCGGTTCCTGACATCCGTGAAGCGTTAGAAAACGAGGCGCAACAGCATGGGTGGGAAGCATTACATGCTCAGTTGTGCGAGGTTGATCCCGTGTCGGGGGCGCGGATCCACCCCAACGATCCGCAGCGAATTACGCGGGCGTTAGAAGTCTATCGGATCAGTGGTCAGACCCTAACAGCATTAACAGAAAAAAAAGGTGAACCTTTGCCGTATCAGGTACACCAATTTGCAATAGCGCCTCAGGATCGAGGTGAATTGCATCGCCGCATCGAGCGTCGTTTCGATAAAATGATCGACGCGGGGTTTGAAAAAGAGGTACGCACACTATACGAACGCGAAGATCTGCATGTCGATCTGCCCTCGATTCGTTGTGTCGGGTACCGTCAGATGTGGGACTATTTGGCCGGACGTTGCACCCATGATGAAGCCGTTTACCGTGGGATTTGCGCGACGCGCCAGTTAGCCAAGCGTCAGATAACCTGGCTAAGAGGCTGGGATAATGTGACTTGGCTTGATAGCGACACGCCGTCGCTGTCTTTACAAACGGTGACAAAAGCGTTGACGGCAGGGACGGAAACTTGATGTATACTGTCACTGACAAGGACGCTGCTTAACCGCGACAATTGACTACAATTACAAACAAATAAGGAAAAGAAATAATGGCTAAGGGGCAATCATTACAAGACCCATTCCTGAACGCGTTACGTCGTGAACGCATTCCTGTTTCCATTTACTTAGTAAATGGTATTAAGTTGCAAGGCCAAATCGAATCGTTTGATCAGTTCGTGATCCTGCTAAAAAATACGGTTAATCAAATGGTGTATAAACACGCGATTTCAACCGTTGTGCCGGCACGAGCTGTGAGCCACCACAACAATAACCAAGGAGCTGGTGAGCGTCCACAGGGCGAACGTCAGCAAGAAAAACCTGAGGAATAAAGCATTCTATTGCTAAGGAGTCTATCGCTTGTTTGACCGTTACGAGGCCGGTGAACAGGCTGTACTCGTTCATATAAATTTTACCCATGATGGCGAGTGGGATGATCTCAGCGAATTTCAAATGCTGGTGTCATCCTCGGGTGTCGACGCCTTGCAAGTTGTTGTCGGCAGCCGTCAGTCCCCTCACCCCAAATATTTTGTTGGAGAGGGAAAAGCCCAAGAAATAGCAGATACAGTGCAACAAGTCGGCGCGGACATTGTGATTTTTAATCACACCTTATCCGCGGCGCAAGAGCGCAACCTAGAGCAACGGTTTAAATGCCGAGTGTTAGACCGGACCGGATTAATCCTCGATATTTTTGCCCAGCGCGCGCGTACCCATGAGGGTAAGTTGCAAGTTGAGCTGGCACAGTTACGTCACTTATCTACCCGGCTTGTGCGAGGCTGGACTCACCTTGAGCGTCAAAAAGGCGGGATTGGCTTGCGTGGCCCGGGTGAAACTCAGTTAGAAACAGACCGTCGCTTAGTGCGTGATCGGGTAAAAGCGATTTTAAAGCGACTGGATAAAGTGGCGAAACAGCGAGAGCAAGGGCGGCGCGCTCGCGCACGGGCAGAAGTACCGACTGTGTCATTGGTAGGGTATACCAATGCGGGCAAATCGACCTTGTTTAATCGGATCACCGAAGCGGGGGTATATTCGGCCGATCAGCTGTTTGCCACCTTGGATCCGACCTTACGCCGTATTGAAGTCGACGACGTCGGTACCGCAATATTGGCGGACACCGTTGGCTTTATTCGTCACTTACCGCATGACTTGGTCGCGGCATTTAAAGCAACGCTTCAAGAAACACAAGAAGCGAGCTTGTTGTTACACGTGGTCGATGCCAGTGATGAACGCTTTGGTGACAACATTGAGGCGGTCAACAGTGTGTTGGATGAAATCGATGCGGCGGATGTGCCTCATCTTATCATTATGAACAAAATAGATAGTCTGGATCAGGCTGAGCCTCGTATTGAACGGGACGAAGAGGGCGTTCCGAAAGCAGTATGGGTGTCAGCGTTGTCTGGTCAGGGTATCGCGCTCATATTTGAAGCCCTTACCGAGCGTTTATCTGGCACCATGGTGCGGCATCAATTACGGCTACCACCCAGCATGGCCGGACGAATGCAAAGTAAATTTCACCAGATGCGATGCATTGTCAGTGAAGAGTACCAAGATGATGGGCATCTACTTGTCGATGTCAGGCTGCCACAAACAGACTGGTATCGACTAGAAAAAAGAGAAGGCAACCAGCTCGGCGACTTTATCGTCAGTGATTAGGCTGCTAGAGTAAAAAATTATCGTCAGATCAATTTGATGGAGTGCGCGAATGGCGTGGAATGAGCCAGGAAACAATGGCGGTCCCGACAAAGACCCCTGGGGGAATCGTGGAGGCCGTAATCAAGGGCCACCGGATCTTGATGAATTGTTTAACAAACTAAGTCGCAAACTGGGCGGCTTAGGTGGCCGCAAAGGTAAAGGACCATCGTTCGGCGGTGGTATGGCAGGGCTAGGCGTCCTCGCGCTAGTGGGCATCATTGTTTGGGGGATTTCCGGGTTCTATACCATCGGAGAAGCTCAGCGTGGTGTGGTCTTACGGTTTGGTCAGTATGATCGTATCGTTCAACCGGGCCTGAACTGGAAACCAACTTTTGTGGATACGGTAAGCACGGTGGACGTGGAGTCGATTCGTTCGCTCAACAGCTCTGGCCTGATGCTGACCAAAGATGAAAACGTGGTCAACGTCGAGATGGACGTTCAGTACCGCGTGATGGATCCACAGCAGTATTTGTATAGCGTGACCAACGCCGATGATAGCTTGCGTCAAGCAACTGATTCGGCATTGCGTGCGGTCGTGGGTGACTCTTTGATGGATGACATCATCACCCGTGGTCGTCAAGAAGTGCGTGAGCGCACCCAAGTTGAGCTGAACGACATCATCGACAAGTACAAAATGGGCTTGTTGGTGGTGGATGTTAACTTCCAGTATGCGCGCCCACCTGAGCAGGTCAAAGACGCCTTTGATGATGCGATTGCAGCGCGAGAGGATGAGGCCCGCTTTATCCGTGAAGCTGAAGCGTATCGCAATGATGTGTTGCCGAAAGCAACGGGTCGTGCAGAAACGCTGAAAAAAGCGGCACTGGGTTACAAAGAGCGTACGGTTAACGAAGCTGAGGGTGAAGTCTCTCAATTTGAGAAACTGTTGCCTGAGTATCGTGATGCGCCACGCGTGACGCGTAACCGGCTATACATCCAGACCATGGAAGAAGTATATAGCAATACCAGTAAGGTGATGGTGGATTCGCAAAGCGGAAACAGCAACCTCATGTATCTCCCACTGGATAAGTTAATGGGAGGCGCAGCCGTTGGCGCTAACCAGCGTAAAGAGACGTCGAGCAGCCAGTACGGTATTGAGCTTGAGCAAAGCTCGCAGCCTAAACAGCAAGAGTCGGCGCCGCGTTCTGGTTCATCACGAGAAGGGAGATACTAAGCATGCGTAAGATGATGATCCCCGTTGTCGTCCTAGCGGCAGTGGTCTTTTTGATGTCGATCTTCGTGGTGAGTGAAGGTGAGCGCAGCATTGTTATCCGTTTTGGACGCGTGCTAAAAGCGGACAATGATATTGCCAAGATCTACCAACCGGGTCTGCACTTCAAACTGCCATTGTTTGATCGCGTTAAGACCTTGGATGCGCGTATTCAAACCATGGATGATCGCGCTGATCGCTTTGTCACCGCAGAGAAAAAAGACGTTATTATCGACTCTTACGTCAAATGGCGTATTAAAGACTTTGGCCAGTATTATCTGTCCACGGGGGGCGGTAATAAATTGACGGCTGAATCTCTGTTGCAACGTCGTGTCGCCGATGGCCTGCGTGCCGAAATTGGTAATAAGACCATCAAAGAGATTGTGTCTGAAAAACGTGATCAAGTGATGGAAAGCGTCCTTGAGCGTGCGGCCAGCGAGGGCTCGCGTGATTTAGGGATTGAGTTGATTGACTTGCGTATCAAGCGTATCAACCTCCCGAGTGAAATCAGTGAGTCGATTTATGCCCGTATGCGTGCTGAACGTGAGGCCGTTGCCCGTCGTCATCGTGCACAAGGTCGCGAGCAAGCGGAAATTATTCGAGCGCAAGCCGAGCTAGAAGTGGCGACAATTCTGTCCAAAGCAGAACGTCAAGCGCGGATCACTCGTGGTGAAGCTGACGCAGAAGTGGCGAAGCTATTTGCCAGTGCGTTCAAAAAAGAGCCTGAGTTCTATAGCTTTGTTCGCTCGCTACAAGCGTATCGTAAGAGCTTTGACAGTAAGAGCGATATGCTGGTTGTGGATCCGAAGAGTGATTTCTTCAAATACATGAAGCAACCTGAAGCGATAGAAAAGTAAATCGTTAGATGGGTAGCGACGCATAAAAGACAAGGTCCCGGCCTTGTCTTTTTTTATGTCGTCATCCCCTGTTTTCGACGTAGGAGGTAAGGATGACTAGCTTGTGGGGCGCGCTAGCGCTGGTATTAGTGGTTGAGGGGTTAGGGCCGATGTTACTGCCCAAACAGTGGCGACAAATGGTCATGGCTTTAGGTGAGCAATCTGACACCCAGTTGCGGCGTATTGGCGGTTGCTTGGTGGTGATTGGGTGTGTGTTGGCTTACCAGTTTTTAACCTAGCATTCAGCCACCTGGTACCGAGAAGAGCGGTGAAAATGTCAATACGGTTAAAAAATGACTGCAACCGAGTTTTTAAGGTGCTAGAATCCATTTTTAACTAGCTGCATATCGAAGAAGATGGGTAATAACGTAGTCGTTCTCGGCACCCAATGGGGTGACGAAGGTAAGGGAAAGATCGTTGATCTTTTGACTGAAGATGCAAAATACGTGGTGCGCTATCAAGGCGGTCACAACGCAGGTCATACTCTTGTCATTGACGGTGAAAAGACCGTCCTACACTTGATTCCTTCTGGTATCCTCCGCAACAACGTTAAATGCATTATCGGCAACGGCGTGGTGCTGTCCCCGGACGCCTTGCTGAAAGAAATGGGTGAGCTGGAAGCACGTGGCGTGCCGGTTCGTGAGCGCCTATTCCTGTCAGAAGCTTGTCCACTGATCCTGCCTTATCACATTGCGCTTGACGCGGCACGTGAGCAAGCACGCGGTAAGAAAGCTATCGGTACCACAGGCCGTGGTATTGGTCCTGCATACGAAGACAAGGTTGCCCGTCGTGGCCTACGCGTTGGCGACTTGTTTGATAAAGAAGCTTTTGCTGAAAAACTCAAAGAAGTGATGGAATTCCATAACTTCCAGCTCGAGCATTTTTACAAAACTGAGCCGGTGAGCTACGAAGAGACCTTGGCGAAAGTCATGGAGCAAGCGGACATTCTCACTGGTATGGTGATGGACGTCACCCAAGAGCTGGATGATGCCCGCAAGCGTGGTGACAAAATCATGTTTGAAGGCGCACAAGGCACCTTGCTTGATATCGACCACGGCACCTATCCGTATGTGACTTCATCGAACACCACCGCTGGTGGTGTCGCGGCAGGCTCTGGCTTTGGTCCGCGTCATCTTGGTTATGTGCTGGGTATTGCCAAAGCCTATTGCACGCGAGTAGGCGCAGGCCCATTCCCGACTGAGCTGGATGACGAGATTGGCATGCATCTCGGCACCAAGGGCGCTGAGTTCGGTGCGACCACTGGCCGTAAGCGTCGTTGTGGTTGGTTTGATGCGGTGGCAATGCGTCGTGCTGTGCAGATTAACTCGGTATCAGGCTTCTGCTTAACCAAGCTAGACGTGATGGACGGCTTGGAAGAAATCAAAATCTGCACCGGTTACAAGATGGCAGACGGTTCCACGGTTGAGGTGTCTCCACTAGCAGCTGACGCGTATGAGCACATCGAGCCTATCTATGAAAGCATGCCGGGCTGGAGTGAAAACACCTTTGGAGTGAAATCTCTCGACGAACTGCCGCAAGCAGCGCTCGATTACATCAAGCGTATCGAAGAGCTGACTGGTGTGCCTATCGATGTGATCTCGACCGGTCCAGACCGTAACGAAACCATCATCAAAGTGCATCCTTTTAATAGCTAAGCACTTGAGACGGTTCGATACTAAAAGCCAGCGTTGATCGCTGGCTTTTTTACTATTTTGGTGTGGCGTTGGAAGCCAGATCGCGTGAAAGCGGAAAAAACTTGCCGCCTTTGCTAAAGTCAGTATGCAAGGTGCCGATACAAAAAAGCACACGGCGAGCGTGCGCGTTGCTGTTGGGTTTCTTGGTTGAATAGCGAGTAGGCATGAAGTTTCGAACGCTGATTTTTTCACTTTCTCTGACGACAGCGACGCTGACGACAGCAACGGCCCGTGCGGACGTCGGGGCGGCTGTGCCATTATACGAAGAAAGTGAACTTATCACCCTTTTTGAAACCAACTCTCACCTTGAGCGCGTCGAACAAGACGAATGCCAGCTCGTGCAAGACATCGAAGCCCGAGCCACCCGTGTCGGCTCTCCCGCCTACGAGTTTTTATATGGCGATATGCTGGCGTGGGGAGTGTGTGTGGATCAAGACGCGGATCTCGGTGTTTACTACATGAAGCAAGCGGCGCAGCAAGGGCTACCCGCTGCGCTAGAGCAAATTGGCCGTTACTACGCCAATGGCACACTGGTCCAACAGGATCAACGTCGGGCGATTCCTTACCTGCGCGAAGCCGCTTCATTGGGTGATACGCGTGCCCGGATCCAACTGGCTGAGTTGCTAGTGGATGATGTCGGTTCGCCACTTGATTATGAAGACGCTTATCGCTGGTTATATCAAACCATCACCGCAGACTCTCGTACCCGCAACCGTATTTCAGAGCTTCGTGCCGCACTTGAAGCACGGATGCCACAGAATATTATCGCCCGCGCCAAACGGCGTACCAGCTATTGGTGACCGCGAAAGGCGCCAGTAGGCGACTTTATGCGCAAAATCCGTTACACTCTCTATACACATCTGTTCCCAATCTGATTTGATATGGCCGATGCGCCATGTTCCTCTCGTTGCCTGCAAGCAAGGCGCTGAAACAAAACGTCAAACTGCGATCATCGCGGCGCAATAGCGACAGTTTACAGATATAATGAAATCAACATACGCCAATAGGAAAAGGTCTATGTCGCAAGACACAGGTTCGACAAATAATACCCCAAACAACATCGCTGCGGATCCACACCAGGCACGTGAAGCGGAGAAATACGACAATCCGGTCCCCAGCCGAGAGCATTTGCTGGAAGTAATCCGCAGCTTCAAGGCGCCAGTGAGCCGCGATAATCTGTTTTCACACCTTGGCTTAGCTGGTGATGAGCAGTATGAAGGGCTACGTCGACGCCTGCGCGCCATGGAGCGTGATGGACAATTGGTGTTCACCCGTCGTCAATGCTATGCCTTACCCGAGCGGTTAGACTTGGTCAAAGGCACCGTGATTGGTCACCGTGACGGCTTTGGTTTTCTGCGCCCAGAAGGCAAAGGCAACCACGATGACTGGATGCTCCCTCACCACCAAATGCGTAGTGTGATGCACGGTGATGTGATTTTAGCCCAAGGTGTTGGCACCGATAAGCGCGGCCGTAAAGAAGCCCGTGTGGTGCGCGTAACCGAAGCGCGCCAAGGTCAGATTGTAGGCCGTTACTTTGTGGAAGATGGCATGGGCTTTGTCGTGCCTGACGATAGCCGCCTGGGCCAAGATATCGTGATTGATAAAGATCATACTCAGGGCGCGCGTATGGGCAATGTGGTGGTGGTTGAGATCATGCAGCGTCCGACCCGACAAACCAATCCTGTCGGTAAGATTGTTGAAGTGCTGGGGGAGAACATGGCACCCGGCATGGAAATCGAGATCGCGATGCGCACCCACGATATTCCTCATCAATGGCCGGATGCGGTGCTCAAGCAAGTGAAAAGCTTGAGTGAAGAGGTCCCAGAAAAAGCCAAAGAGGGCCGTGTCGATCTGCGTGATTTGCCACTGGTGACCATCGATGGTGAAGATGCCCGCGACTTTGATGATGCGGTCTATTGCGAACGTAAACGCTCGGGCGGCTGGCGCCTGTGGGTGGCGATTGCCGACGTCAGTTACTATGTGCGTCCTGATTCGGCGCTGGATAAAGAAGCGCAAAACCGCGGTAACTCGGTGTACTTCCCGAACCAAGTGGTGCCTATGTTGCCGGAAGTGCTTTCTAATGGCTTATGCTCGCTGAATCCGCAAGTCGACCGCCTATGTATGGTGTGTGAGATGACGATTTCAGAATCAGGGGCGTTATCTGGTTACAAACATTACGAAGCGGTGATGAACTCCCACGCGCGTCTGACTTATACCAAGGTGTCTCATATTCTGGAAGGCGATGAGGAACTGCGTGAGCGCTACCGCTCATTAGTGCCGCACTTAGAAACTTTACACGATATGTACAAGGTGCTCAGTGGTGCGCGTCAGCAGCGTGGGGCGATTGAATTTGAGACGGTGGAAACCCAATTTATTTTCAATGCGCAGCGCAAAATCGACCGTATTGTGCCGGTGGAGCGCAACGATGCACACAAGATCATCGAAGAATGTATGATCTTGGCCAACGTTGCCTCGGCGCGCTTTGTGGAAAAACACAAAGAGCCGGCGCTCTTTCGTGTTCACGAAGCGCCAGGAGAGGAACGTCTTAGCGGCTTTAAAGACTTTTTAGGCGAGTTAGGCTTAAGCCTGAGCGGTGGTCTAGAGCCGACGCCGAAAGATTACGCGGCACTGATGCATGTGGTCCATGGTCGTGCTGACAGTGAACTGATTCAAACCATGCTGCTCCGCTCGATGAAGCAAGCGGTGTATCAAGCGGATAACCAAGGCCACTTCGGTTTGGCGCTCAAGCAATACGCGCACTTTACCTCGCCTATTCGTCGCTATCCAGATTTGCTGTTGCACCGAGCGCTTAAATACCTGGTTGCCAAGCAAGCGGGTAAAAACCAAGACCGTTGGACACCCACTGGCGGCTATCACTACTCGTTTGATGATATAGATGTGCTGGGTGAACAATGCTCGAAAACAGAGCGCCGTGCCGATGATGCCACCCGTGATGTGTCAGACTGGCTTAAATGTGAGTACATGCAAGATCACGTTGGCGATGAGCTAGAGGGCGTGATTGCCAATGTCACTGGTTTTGGTTTCTTTGTCCGCCTTAATGAGCTACATATCGATGGCTTGGTGCATATTTCTAACCTCGATAACGATTACTATCGCTTTGATATGGTAGGGCAACGCTTGGTGGGCGAAGGCTCGGGTCGTGTGTTCCGGCTCGGCGATCAGGTGACCGTGAAAGTCTTGGCGGTGAACTTGGATGAGCGACAAATCGACTTTGAGCTGGTAGGCTCTGAACGCAAAGCTCGTCGCCCGGGCAAAACCGCGCGCGATAAACGCAAGAAAGGCCGTGCGGAGTCGAATAAAGACCCGCAAGCCCGTCGTGAGCGAACCTCGGTTCGCCAACAGCTCAAACGCGGTGCGGTGCCAAATGTTGAAGCCGATAAGGCGCCTGCAGATAAAAACGGCAAAAAGCGTAAAGTGAAATCGCCAGCGGAAAAAGCGCGTAAGAAAAAGGCGAAGAAACAAAAAGCCAAAGCGGGTCAGAAAAAGAAGTAAATCATGAGTAATGAAGTAATTTACGGTATCCATGCCGTTAAAGCGATTTTAGCGACCGATCCTTCCCGCTTTATTGAAGTGATGGTGTTAAAGGGGCGTCAGGATGAACGTCTGGTACCTGTGCTCAATGAGATTGCGATGCTGGGTGTCAGTATTCAGCAAGTCGGCCGCAAAGCGTTAGACGACAAAACCCAAGGTGCATCGCATCAGGGGATTGTTGCCCGTGTCAAAGCGGGCCGTCAGTATAACGAAAATGACTTGGAGGCGATCCTCGCTAATACCAAGAGCCCCTTGTTGCTGGTACTTGATGGTGTCACTGACCCGCACAATTTGGGGGCGTGCTTACGTACCGCGGATGCGGCGGGAGTCAGTGCGGTGATTGTCCCGAAAGACAAGTCCGCGCAGCTCAATGCCACGGCGCGAAAAGTGGCCTGTGGCGCGGCTGAAGTCGTGCCCTTCGTGCGCGTCACCAACTTGGCGCGAACCATGCGTGCGCTCAAAGAGCAGGGCGTGTGGTTTGTGGGCACCGCGGGTGAGGCCGATCATGATGTCTACGACACCAAATTAGTGGGACCGTTGGCCTTAGTGATGGGCGCAGAAGGAGATGGCATGCGCCGTTTGACCCGTGAAACCTGTGATGAGCTGATCCGGATCCCGATGTCGGGCAGCGTGTCGAGCTTGAATGTATCCGTGGCGACTGGCGTCTGTTTGTATGAAGCGGTGCATCAGCGTCGCTAAATACCCTAAGTACCGCCTCTCTTGTTCACCGTTGAAGAAAAACGCCCCGGCTTGGGGCGTTTTGTCATTTTGGGAAGTGAAAAACCATTACAGTAATTGCCAGACCGCGGCGCTGCCTGGCTTTTCGCCTCGGGTCCACCACTTGGCTTGGTAGCGTTGGTTGTTGTATTCAACCTCATCGCCGCCGGAATAAGCGACGTTTGCTTGCCATTCACTGCTTTGGTTGGATTGGCTATCCCCGACGCGCTCCCATGGCCCGCCTTGGTCTGGGCGCTGACCCTTGGTCCACCACTTGGCACGATACTCAACCCCTTGATACAGGACGCGATCGCCGCCCACATACACGGTATTTTCATCCCACGTTGGCAAGCCACTGGCCGGCGTCACGGTGACCGTGAATTGTGCTTGCGTGGTGTTGTCGTCATCGCTGACCTCGACCGTGACCACATAGTCGCGACTCTCCGTCACTGTGGGCGCGGTTAGCGATACCTGATCACCGGTGCCAGAAGCGGCCAGATCGCCGGATGCACGGTAGGTGTAGCTGAGTGTATCGCCATCTGGGTCGTTCGCCTCAACCGTCACGCGGGTTTGCTCACCGCTTTTCAGGCTAACTGGGGCGATAGGTGTCACGGTAGGGGCTTGGTTTTCACCCGGTACCACCACCTCGATAGTCGCATTGGCCTCGGCATTGGCTTGGCCATCCGATACCGTCACCGACAGAGAATAGTCGGTGCTGGTGCTCACATCGGGGGCGGTCACTGTGACCGAATCCGTGTCGCTATTGGTCAGCGCCAACGCCGCATCGCCTTGCCAGCGATAGGTCAGGGCATCGCCATCCCGATCGCGCCCATTGGCAGCAATGGTTAACGACGCTCCGGGCGCCAGCGTATAGCTTTGCTGCGCAAGGGTGACGGTAGGAGCATTATTGACGGGTGGTTGACCATCCTGTGCTAATCCCTCGTGCATCGCATTGAGGATATCGCCATTGTCGGCATCGATTTCCCAAGCAAACAAACCGGCGAAGTTATGATTACGCACATACTGGCCTTTGGCTTTGACCGAGCGTGGGTTGTCGTAAGTGACTAGCTTGCCGTTATCTGGGTTCCAAACGTAGGCCGCTTCAGCTTGCTCATCATAACCGGGTTGGAAGCCATTGATACCGTTCCCCGCGCTGCCGAGCATTGATTTAACGACGCCTTTATAGTCAATCACGCCCGCTTCCCAAATACCATCAGCGGTGCTGCCTTTGATGGGGCCGTTACCGGGGGCGGTCATTGGGTTGCTAGGATCGGTCGCATTGGCAGGGAAAACGCCTTCCCAGCCACGGCCGTACATCGCAGTACCGATCACCATTTTCTCCGGTGGCACGCCGCTTTCGAGCAGTAATTGCACGCCATTATCGAGCGTGTAGGCAGGGCCTTTACGGGGCTCGCCGTTGTCATCGACGCCAGTACCATCACATTCATCTGCGCTCATATGGCTGCCGCAGTAAATCGCGGTTTGGTGACCGGTGACATTGTTCCACGCGCCGAAAAAGTCGTAGGTCATGGCAAAGATGTAATCCATGTACGGCGCGCTGGCGCTGTAATCGACATTGGCGATTTTGTCATAACCGGCCCCGACGGCCGAGGTGAGTTGGTACTCACGGCCCGTGTCGGCTTCGAGCTCATCCAACATCGCGCGCAGCTCACGCATTAAGGCCGCGTAGGCTTGGCTATCTTTATCTGGGTCACCTAAATCAGGGTTGGCACCGCCACCGCCTGGATATTCCCAGTCAATGTCGACCCCATCGTAGAATTTCCAGGTTTGCAGGAACTCTTTCATTGAGGCAACAAAGACATCACGGTTGGCCTTGTCGGTGAAATCATAGAAGGGGTCGGATAGGGTCCAGCCACCCACCGAAGGGAGAATTTTCAGATCCGGGTAGCGCTGTTTGAGCGCCATCATTTGCGCGTAGGTGCCACCAATCGGATCTTTAGCTGGCGTGCCGGGCAGTTTTTTCTGAATCGCCGCCCAAGGGTCATGGATCGCCACTTCATAGTCTTTTGAGCCTTGGCAGGCAAGCTCCAGCGCGCGCAAGCTGTTGCCATTTTCGATGTCGCCCAATGACTCATTGGGGCCACAAATGGGGATAAAGCCATACAAGATGTGGGTGAGATTCCCCGCGGGCACCTGACTGACATCGAAGTTACGACCATAAATGCCCCATTCGACAAAGTATGCCCCCACCACGGTATCAGGTTGTTTGGGGTAGTCGTTGTTGTTGGGGTCGACATTCATCGGCAGTGGGTCAAGATGCACACCGTCGGTGTCTGCGATCACGATGGGTTTGGCGGCACTGGTCGCACACTGGCCATCCACGCCGCCTTCACACAAGGCGAGTTTAAGTTGATGGCGGCCGCCTTTGTCATAAGGGAATGTAACTGTGCCAGACTTGGTGCCTGCCGGTAAGGTGCCTTGATTGACGACCTGATCGTCAAAGTACACCTTGTAGCTGTCACCGCCATCACCGGACCAGGCATTCCATTTAATTTCAATTTGGACTTCATCCACGCGTTGCACCAGATCTTTGTACGATCCGCGGCCATATTCGTCGACTTCAACAAAAGAATAGTTTTGTGGCTTCCAGTCCAAACTTGGGGTTGAGGGGGCCGCCACGGCGTGGCTGGCACCCAGTGCCCCAGCAATCGCCAGAGAGAGTAGGGTCATTGGCTTCATGTTTGCTCCTTATTGTGTCACGCGTTGCCAAACAAGGGCAGCGCCGGGTTGCTCGTTGCGTGTCCACCATTTGGCTTGGTAGATGTTGTCGCCGTAGCGCACGCGATCCTTGGCCACATAGACCTCAGAAGCGCGCCACGCGGGCAGGTTGCTGGTGGGTTCGTCGGTAGCCGGGATCACCGACAGATTGAAGCTATAGCTATCGTGGTGGCTAAAGACTTGGTTTTGCACCACGTCATCGGCATTAAACTGGATCTCGCCGTGACGCATCACCCCGATACGCAAGGGCTCGTTAGCTTGTTGTTCGATAAGATTGGCCAGCGCTTGTGGCCAATTAGCTACATTTTGGTCGGTCAGGGTGAGTGTGACATCCACCACTTCTTGGCCTTGGCGATTGTGCAAGCGGGCACGCACGCGATCGCCTAATGCTGCCATTTGTGGATGCGCGACAAAGTAGCCCAGCTCGTGCCACTGGGCTGGCGCTGTCTGACTAGGGGTGATGGTGATGTCGGCACAGTTGTAGAAGCCTTCACCGGCCGGATCAATGCGTTGCCAACGGCTATAGAGAATGGCATCACCTTGGCGATCGGCGGGTAAGGTCACGGTCATCTCGTAATAACGGTTACCGTCATCGCCGACCACAATGGGCAGATCGCCAAAGGTGTCGATCTTTTCGAGATTATCCCACGTCAGCGCATCGGTCGCGCCGTTGTAATCTGGCTTGGTTAGATAAATTTCCCAGTAACTTGGGTTGTGAGGTGTGGTGGCGCGAAAGCGCACGTCAATTTGACCATTGCCATCTGGGGTGACCTCGGTGCGTTGCCAGTCCGGTGAGGGCAAACTGATCCCGGCTTTATTGGGATCGCCGGCGCCACATAAGTTGCCATCGGTAACGGCTGCTTTCACGGCATTCATATTGCGATAATCCGCCACCAATTGCGCCGATTCATGGTGTTGCACAAACGGGTAGTGCCCCGATTCTAAGAACGCCGCGCGACAGGCGGCGTTAGGGATACCTGACCCATCTGAAGGCCACCAATAACCCCCTTGCTCATGGCAAATCGCCTGGCGCGCTTTGGGGCTTTCTAAATAGCCATGTGCCATCACCTGTGTACTGCTTGCCGCCAATGCAAGGGCGATGGCGGTACGGCAGGAAAGTTGAGTAAACGAAGACTTGAACATAACGACTCCTTAACGGGGGCACTTAGCCCCCGTATTCAAGACCAGAAATGGATTAGAGGCTGCAGACTTGGCGCCAAGCTTGACCACCGGGGGCCGCTTGGGTCCACCACTTGGCTTCCCACACCGCCTCTTGGTAGATAAGTTGGTCGCCACCGCTGGCATGATTGCTCCCGTTAGGCCAGTTGGGGTAGGTACTCAGGCTGGCGACATCGACGCCGGGACACTGAGACTCTCCGCCACTTTGGCCGGTACTACCGGGGAGCGCAGGCGGAAGGCTTGGATACTCCTGCTTTACCGCATAGCGCTGGCCATCTTTTTCGATGGTGATATTGGTCGGGTTAGTGATCGGCATGTAGTACATCACCTGAGCGTCCAAGGTTTCACCCGGCTTAAAGCTTTGCTCAATGCCACCCCATTCGTTAATCAAGGTGATGGCAAAGCGATGAAGCGTGGTATCAAACCCGCCGATGTTGTTACCACTGGCGTTGCTGCTATCACGCACGACTTCCATGCGCAGCTTTTTCTGAGCGTTCCAGTCAGATTTAAAAATGGCCGACGTAGACACTGGCACATCAAAGCTGATGGTGGCGCCCGATAAGTCCAGATCCGAGTGGTTGGTAAAGCGGAACGTCGGGCGGATAGGGTAGTTGTCATCGCCCACTGGGAAGTTCAGCGCGTCAAACGTGACATCCACTTGCTCGCTTGGCACTTGGAAGTTGGCATCGCCGCGTTGCAGTGAGTAGTCGCTGCCGGATTGCTTAAAGGTTTGGTATGCCAGCGAGGTCAGGGTGTCACCCATAAAATAGGCTTGACGCTGATCATCATAGCGATAATCCCCCGCCAGCTCCCAGAACATCACCCCGCCTAGGCCTTTGTTGATTACGTAGTCCACTTTCTCGGCCATCGAGGTTTCGTCTTCCATCGACAGGAATACGCGTTTTTCCTCGTTCCAAACCCATGGCGCTTTGGCGATGTCATCGTAGTAACGCTGATAACTACCAGTAAGGCGATCAGTGGGGTCTTGCTCAGGGTCAAGTCCGTATTCCGCCGCATAGGCCGGGAGTTTGCCATCGAGCAAGTTTTTCACATGCCATAAAGGGTTGGAGCCAGCAGGCACTTCGTTGCCGAGCTCGTCCACATCATGCCAAAGGTTATCAATGCCGACTGCACCGTTGCCGCATTTGTTTTTCTCACCGACACCAGTGCCGGCTGGACACTCACTTTGGTTTGGCAATGGCGCGCGTCCCCAAAGGCCTTTATCGCCGCCTTGTACGTCTTTAAAGCCGCGGGTGTAATACGGGATACCGATATTGATGCGGCCGGGTGACATACCGCCCATAAAGTAGGTGGCTGCCCAGTCGGTATTTAAATAGCCAATCCCCTCAAATTCAGGGGTTTGGTAGACATTCCACTGTTTAAGTTCGGAATCCTCTCCGGTGTCATACAGCGGCGCTTGATGGCCAACATGATCGTTCCATGCCCCGTGCAGGTCATAGCTCATGATGTTGACGTAATCTAAGTATTGGGTGGTTTGGAAGGTTTCCATCCCGCGCAATAAGTAACCCGATGACGGTGCGGCGATGGTCAGCATATAGTGCTTGCCATCTTGTGCACTGGCTTTATCGAGCGCTTCACGCAGCGACTTCATCAGCACTTGATAGGATTTATTCAAGTGCGCGCGACGTGGGTTGGAGTACTCGAAATCGTCAGGGTGGCCAGAGTCTTTCATCGACGATGGGTATTCATAATCAATGTCCAAACCATCAAAGCCATACTGACGCAAGAAGGCGACGGCACTGTCGGTGAAAGCCTTGATGCCGGCTTGGTTGACGCTGCCATCGGCATTGGTGGTCATGGTATAGAAACCGCCACTGTCGATGCGCTCGCCGTTTTCACCGAAGTAGCCCCCGGTTTCGGCCCAGCCGCCCACGGAGATCAGCGTTTTCACGTCGGGATGCTGCTTTTTATACTTGTTGAGCAAGTTAAAGTGGCCTTTGTACGGCAGGGTTGGATCCATCTCTGCGCCGGCCACGCCTGGCCAAGTCATCTGGGTCGCGGGGTTATCGGGGGCATTAGGATCGCCGATAGACAGTTGGTTGTCCGCGTTGACGTGAGCAAAGGCGTAGTTAATGTGGGTGATCTTTTCCCAAGGAATATCGCTGACTAAATAAGCGGGCTGGCCGTTAGCGCCGTTTCGCCAGCTAGTGAAATAGCCGATAACACGACGAGGGTGATCAGCGCCCATGTCTTCAAGGCCGTTTTCGTCATACACAGAGCAATACGGCACCTCGACATCTGGGGTTGTGTATAAACCCGCCGGGCGACAGGCATACTCATCGCCGCCGGTTGGGTCATCACCCACCACCTGTTGCAATGTTTGGGTGTCGGTGGCGCCTTTGTCGTCGGTCACGGTGAGGGTAAAGGTAAAACGCCCCGTTTGTTCAGCTTTCCAGTCAATGGTGGTCGCTTCTGCACCTTCATATAAGACGGTGTCGCCTTGGGAGAGCGCAAATGAGGTCACCGTGCCATCCGTGTCGCTTCCGGCGAGGGTGAAGGTGAGTGTGTCGCTAACCTCAACGGGCCCAGACGGTGACACGGTTAAGGTTGCGTTAGGGGCTTGGTTAACGCTGCCCGCGCACTGGCCGAGGATTTTCCATGCTTTCCACTCGCCAGATTGAGTCGCAGGATCGGCTTGCGTCCACCACCTTGCCTCATAGGCGGTATTGTCTGCTTTGACTTGATCCCCTGAGGTATAGGTATTTCCGTCCTGCCAAGCGGGCAATGGCTGGCAATCAACCGCAGCGTACACGCTGGGGCTACTTAATGCGAGCCCCGCCAAGCCTAGCGCGACGGCACGCGATGGCGTCATTAGTTTCATATTTTGCTCCCAAAATTTTTGAAGCGAATTTCATCAATGCAGTCAGTGCTTGATGCGTTCTTCCCTACGCTTTTTGCAGTAAAAAACCGACTTATAGGTCTATCCTAGGCAATGAAATCGTTATATTGGGCAATGTTTGCCAAGAAATGGAGGCGAGGATGCAATAATTTGAGCGCGGGTTCAGAAATTAATTATCGGTAAAAAATAAGTACATCAATAGCGTGATGTTGGTGGGAAATTGAACAAACTTGACAGTTTGCAGGCTTGATTTCTTGATTTTTTTGCGATTAGTCATGTTTTTTCGGCCGATATCACGGAGAATGTTATCAGTAGGTTGTTGTTTTAAGCGAATTAAGTGGCCTGCATATTCTATGTTTTAAAGGGTGAGGGTAAGGAGCGTGTTACGATAAAAACGCAGCGAGGGCCTTGTGACGTTGTGGTGACACGGTGACAGAAAGATTGGCAGATAAAGAGAAAATCTGTTTGCTTATACCGCTGCAATTCTGTACTATCTCGCGCCTGATTCTCGGTCTTTTACTTTTCGTTCCTTGCTTCCGCTGGACGACCGAGCCAATTGTGGAAGCTGATTAATCCGTAAGGAGCAACTCAATGCGTCATTACGAAATCGTATTCATGGTGCACCCTGATCAGAGCGAGCAAGTTGCTGGCATGATCGAGCGTTACACTGCGTCTATCAAAGATGCAGGCGGTCAGATTCACCGTCTAGAAGACTGGGGCCGTCGTCAACTGGCTTACCCAATCAACAAACTGCACAAAGCACACTATGTTCTGATGAACGTAGAAGCTGAGCAGGCTGTGATTGACGAGCTGGAAAGCATGTTCCGCTTCAACGACGCGGTGATCCGTAACATGATCATGCGTACCAAAGACGCTATCACTGAGCCATCTGTGATGATGAAGGCTAAAGAAGAGCGTACCGCTAAGCGTGAAGATCGCCCTGAGCGCGAAGAGCGTGCAGAAGCGAAACCAGAAGCAAAAGCTGAAGCGCAAGCTGAAGGCGAAAACGCAGCTGAGTAATTGCTGTGATGACCAATCGGTTGGAGCTTGCTGGTGTTATCAGTAAAGGTCCGGTCCGTCGCCAAAGCCCCGCTGGAATTCCGCACTGTCACTTTGTGCTAGAGCATCGTTCCACGCAGGTTGAAGCTGACCTACCTCGACAAGTGTTTTGTCGCTTATCAGTGGTAGCCAGCGGGCAAGTGTCAACACAACAAACGCAACATTTAGCTTTAGGCAGCCATATCAAGGTAAGCGGGTTTCTCGCCTACCAAACCAGCCGACAAGGCGAGGGAAAATTGGTATTGCACGCCGACAACATCATAGACATTTAGATCAGGAGATAAGCCCATGGCACGTTTCTTCCGTCGTCGTAAATTCTGCCGTTTCACTGCAGAAGGCGTTACAGAGATCGACTACAAAGATGTAGCGACTCTAAAAAACTACATTACCGAATCAGGTAAAATCGTACCTAGCCGTATCACTGGTACTCGTGCTAAGTATCAGCGTCAACTGGCTCGTGCTATCAAGCGCGCTCGTTACCTGGCCCTGCTGCCGTACACTGACAAGCATCAGTAATCGGAACTGTCCAAGTTAGAGAGGATTGAAGAATGCAAGTTATTCTACTTGATAAAATCGGTAACCTGGGTGGCCTAGGTGATCAGGTAACTGTTAAATCTGGTTATGCGCGTAACTTCCTTATCCCTCAGGGTAAAGCAGTTATGGCAACCAAAGCCAACATCGAACATTTTGAAGCACGTCGTGCTGAGCTAGAAGCAAAAGTTGCTGAGCAACTGGCCGCTGCTCAAGCGCGTGCAGAGAAAGTTGAAGCACTAGAAGCGGTTGAAATCGCTTCTAAAGCGGGTGATGAAGGTAAACTGTTTGGTTCTATCGGTACCCGTGACATCGCTGATGCTGTGACTGCAGCCGGCGTTGAAATTGCGAAAAACGAAGTTCGTCTACCAGAGGGCGCACTGCGTCACACTGGCGAGTACGAAATCAGCGTACAGCTGCACTATGACGTGTTCGCAACGGTAAAAGTAAACGTTGTTGCTGCGTAATTGCGCATCAATACGTTGATAAAAGACCAGCCTTCGGGCTGGTTTTTTTTCGTCTTTTATAGCCACTGATAACGAAGACCGAGTGTGAGCACGCTATCGTGATTTTTGAGTCCTGGTGGTACATCCGTCATATAATTGTGTTTGCTGGTTATTTTTATCGAAAGCTTCTCAGTAATGGTGGAAGCCAGAGTGACGGCGCCTTCCACGCTGGTATTACTGGCACCTGATATCACTATGCTTCTCCCCTCTAAGCGAACACTGTCGACCAGTTGCCACTCTCCTTTGGCTTGTGCACGAATCACCGGCTCGCGAACCGAGTAAGGCATGATGAGATCGTCATCGTCGATTTCATCAAGGTTGGGGCGCTGGTAGCGATACCCTGGCCCCACTTCTGTGCTCAGTGAGAGTGTGTCACTTTGCCACCATTGATGACCGAGTCCTGTCGCTAGCATAAAATCATCGAAATAAGGACCGTAGCGATCTGCGACATAGGTAGCGTTGAGTAAAACATAGCTGCGTGCGCTAATACCGCGGTTTGCTTGGGTTTCTAACTCGGTTTTACGTTTATCTTCTTCTCCATCTTTTTCCACTTGTAGCACGCTCGCGCTGGCTTGATAACGTGTTTGTTCGCCATCATATTGACCATTGACTTCCCCGTTGACTGTCTGTGAATCGGCATTGCCGCTCAACTGTTGTAGGCCTAAAGACAGCTCGCTTTGCCAAGGCGACGAATCGGCTTCCGCGGCGTGGCTATATGGCATAGACAGTGCGGACATCAGAAGAAAAAGAGACGGCGTTTTCATTATGAATCACCTATTGACAATATCGCGCCTTATCCTAGGTGCATGGGCGCCATAAGCGGTCAAATTTCCGTTAAAATCGCGGCGACTTCTTCAGCGTTGGGAAAAAAATGCTGCGTGGGGCAGCGTCTTGCGAGGACAGCGGGTATAATGACCTCCAGTAGCAATAGGTGAGTTTTTATGGCAGACAATCGTAAACCCGCAAAAGATCAGCAAGTCGCTAACCTTAAAGTGCCCCCGCATTCCATCGAAGCCGAGCAGTCTGTGCTGGGTGGCTTGATGTTGGATAACGAGCGCTGGGATGCGGTTGCGGAAAAAGTGGTTGGCCATGACTTTTACAGCCGCCCGCATCGATTGATTTATGAGTCTACCAAGTCGTTGCTCGATGAAGGCAAGCCGCTGGATTTAATCACCCTGTCTGAGCATTTAGAAAAAGGCGGACATTTGGATGATGTGGGCGGGTTTGCCTATCTCGCAGAGTTGGCGAAAAACACCCCAAGTGCAGCGAATATCGTCGCTTATGCGGATATTGTTCGTGAACGGGCTATGGTGCGTAATTTGATTGGGGTGGCGAATGAAATTGCGGACGCCGGTTATGATACCCAAGGTCGCACATCAGAAGATCTGCTCGATATGGCAGAGAGTAAGGTGTTTGCCATTGCTGAGTCGCGCACCAGCGAGACAGAAGGGCCGCAACATATCGACTCGGTGCTCAGTAAAACCCTTGAACGTATCGAAGAGCTTTTTAAAACCCCACAAGATGGCGTCACGGGCGTATCGACAGGCTTTACTGATCTGAACAAGAAGACGGCAGGTTTGCAGCCTTCTGATCTGGTGATCGTGGCGGCTCGTCCTTCAATGGGTAAAACCACCTTTGCGATGAACCTGTGTGAAAATGCGGCGATGGATCAAGAAAAGCCGGTACTCATTTTCTCGCTCGAGATGCCAGCGGAACAGCTGATGATGCGTATGTTGGCCTCGCTATCACGGGTTGACCAAACCAAGATCCGTACCGGCCAGCTTGATGATGAAGACTGGGCGCGTATTTCCTCATCGATGGGGATCTTAATGCAGAAAAAGAACATGTACATCGATGATAGCTCCGGCTTGACGCCCACCGATGTGCGCTCGCGAGCGCGCCGCGTTGCCCGTGAACACGGTGGGGTCAGCATGATCATGGTCGACTATCTGCAGCTGATGCGGGTGCCTGGTTTGCAAGAGAACCGAACCCTTGAGATTGCTGAGATTTCTCGCTCGCTCAAAGCGCTCGCCAAAGAGTTGAATGTGCCTGTGGTGGCGCTATCACAGCTTAACCGCTCGTTGGAGCAGCGCGCCGACAAACGCCCGGTAAACTCAGACTTGCGTGAATCAGGCGCGATTGAGCAGGATGCTGACTTGATCATGTTTATTTACCGAGACGAAGTCTATAACCCGGAAAGTGCGATGAAAGGGATTGCAGAAATCCTGATTGGTAAACAGCGTAACGGCCCGATTGGCTCGGTGCGGCTGACGTTCCAAGGCCAGTATTCGCGATTTGATAATTATGCAGGGCCGGCGTTTGATGACGAGTAATCCTTTTATCATGACCAATGCCGCCAAAGCCGTTATCGACCCGGAGGCGATGGTACACAACATCCAGGTGATGCGTCGCCAAGCGCCCAATAGCAAAGTGATGACAGTGGTGAAGTCCGATGGTTATGGCCACGGGTTAGTGTCGGTTGCCACCACACTTGCGCCTTATAGCGATGCCTTTGGGGTGGCACGGATTGAAGAAGCACTGACGTTACGCCAGGCCGGTATACGCTTGCCTATTGTCTTGCTGGAAGGTTTCTATGAAGCCGACGAGCTACCGCTATTGGTTGAACACCAGCTGACCGCCACGGTGCACTGCCATGAGCAAGTTACCATGCTGACCAACGCAGCACTGAGTGAGCCTTTACCCGTATGGTTAAAGGTCGACTCTGGAATGCATCGCTTAGGCTTTGAGCCTGAGCAAGTGCCAGACGCACTCTCTGCCTTGAAAGCGTGTGACAATGTGGCGCCGCAAATTGGCTTTCTCAGCCATTTCGGTTGCGCCGACGAGATGGATAATCCCATTACGCAAGCGCAAATAGATACCTTCACACAAGTGACGGAAGGGCTGCCTGGAGAACGCTCTCTGGCAGCGTCATCGGGGACCTTGTTTTGGCCGCAGAGTCACTTTGATTGGGTGCGTCCCGGTATTTGCCTATACGGCATTTCGTCGCGGATTGAACTGACGGGTGAACAGCTGGGCCTGAAACCGGCGATGCGCTTAACCTCAAGGGTGATGGCCGTTCGCAAGCTAAAAGCCGGTGAACCGGTAGGCTACGGCGCGCGCTGGCGTAGCGAGTGCGACACGCTGATTGGTGTAATAGCCATCGGTTATGGCGATGGCTACCCTCGACTGGCTCCCGATGGCACCCCTGTTTGGTTGAATGGCCGTGAAGTGCCACTCGCCGGGCGGGTATCGATGGATATGATCACTGTTGATCTTGGCCCAGATGCAACCGATAGCGTGGGCGACGAAGCGGTACTGTGGGGGCCTGAGCTACCAGTTGAACGGATTGCACGTCTCGTCGACACCATCGGCTATGAGCTCGTATGCCAAGTAACTGGCCGTGTGCCTCGCCAATACCTGACCATCCCCTCTGATCAGCGGGCGACGGGTTAGGCGGCGTCACCCCTCTCTGAACGCATGTTGGCCAGCGAGATTAGACGTTGGCTTGTGGCGCGCCTTGCAAGGTCACCACCAAGGTACGCGTGCCGCCCTGATCGCGATGCTCGCCCAGATAAATCCCTTGCCACGTACCGAGATTCAATTGACCTTGGCTGATGGGGACAGTGATACTTGCGCCTAATAATGACGCTTTGATGTGCGCTGGCATGTCATCGTCTCCTTCGTCGGTGTGGCGATAATAAGGCGCACGCTCAGGCACTGAGTGGTTAAAGTGCGCTTCCATATCTTGGCGCACGGTTGGGTCGGCGTTTTCATTGAGGGTTAAGCTCGCCGAGGTGTGCTTGATAAACACCTGTACCATACCCACATCAATATCGCTTAGCATAGGAAGTGCGTGAACGATCTCGTCGGTGATTAGGTGAAAGCCGCGCGGCCGGGCACGTAGACGAATCTCAGTTTGATACCACATAAGCAATCCTTGTTGTGATCTTTATTGTATGCAGTTGGCTCAAAGGCGATCCAACTATTCTATGATTGATCGCAACCTACTCACAGCGATTGCATGTGAGAATCGAGCCATGATTATGTAATATTACACCAATGACCGCTGCGTACAGCGTGGTGGTGCTGACGTTATACAGGATCCTTGCCTGCTGTGATACCCACAGCAGCACTCACAACGCGATTTGGATGACATGATGCTAAAGACAACGAATCCCACTCAGACCGTGGCGTGGCAATCACTGACCGCCCATTTTGAAGAAGCGCAGGACTATACACTGGCAGATCTGTTTGCTGATAATCCAGAGCGATTTGCCCACTTCTCAACGCAATTCGAAGACAGCATTCTGTTGGATTATTCCAAAAACCTGATCAGTGAAGAGACACTGACTAAGTTATTGGCACTCGCCGACGAAACCGGGGTGGCTGAAGCGATTGAGTCAATGTTTAGCGGTGAGAAAATCAACCGTACAGAAGATCGCGCGGTACTCCACACAGCACTACGGAATCGCAGCAACACGCCTATAATGGTTGACGGCGAAGATGTGATGCCTAAGGTCAACGCGGTATTGGCACAGATGCAGTCTTTCTCCGAGCGCGTGATCAGTGGCGAATGGAAAGGTTATACCGGTAAAGCGATCACCGATATAGTGAATATTGGTATCGGGGGATCAGATTTGGGCCCTTATATGGTGACCGAGGCACTCGCCCCTTATAAGAACCATCTCAACCTGCACTTTGTCTCTAACGTCGATGGCACCCACATGGCCGAGACGTTAAAAGCCCTTAACCCGGAAACCACCTTGTTCTTGGTGGCGTCAAAAACCTTTACCACCCAAGAAACCATGACCAACGCGCACACGGCGCGTGACTGGTTAATGAACGCAGCAGGCGATGAGAGACAGGTGGCGAAGCACTTTGCTGCGCTTTCTACCAACGCAAAGGCGGTGTCTGAATTTGGTATCGATACGGCCAACATGTTCGAATTCTGGGACTGGGTTGGCGGCCGCTATTCACTGTGGTCAGCGATTGGTCTTTCTATCTGCTTGGGCGTAGGTTATGACAACTTTGTCACCTTACTCGATGGCGCGCACCAAATGGATAACCACTTCAAAACCGCACCCATGGCACAAAACATGCCGGTGTTATTGGCGTTGATTGGTATTTGGTACAACAACTTCCACGGGGCGGAATCAGAAGCGATTTTACCGTATGACCAATACATGCACCGTTTTGCCGCGTATTTCCAACAAGGCAATATGGAATCAAACGGTAAGTATGTCGACCGCAACGGTAATCCTGTTGACTACCAAACCGGCCCAATCATCTGGGGTGAACCAGGCACCAATGGTCAGCATGCTTTCTATCAGCTGATTCACCAAGGCACCAAGCTGATCCCATGTGACTTCATTGCCCCTGTGCACAGCCACAATGCGATTGGCGATCATCACGCAAAATTGATGGCGAACTTCTTCGCCCAGACGGAAGCGCTCGCGTTTGGTAAGAGCCGTGAGCAAGTTGAAGCCGAGTTAATGCAAGCGGGCAAATCCGCCGAAGACGTGGCTGCGATTGCGCCATTTAAAGTGTTTGAAGGTAACCGCCCAACCAACTCGATCTTGGTAGAGAAAATGACCCCTTATACACTCGGCGCTTTGATTGCCATGTATGAGCACAAGATCTTCACCCAGGGGGTAATTTGGAATATCTTCAGCTTTGATCAGTGGGGTGTTGAGCTGGGTAAACAGCTGGCGAGTAACATCCTGCCAGAGCTCGGTGATGCGCAACAGGTTGAAAGCCACGATAGCTCGACCAATGGATTGATCAACGCGTTTAAGCAGTGGCGCCAAGCCTAAGCTGAGCTAACCGCGATTGAGAAAGTCAAACGCCGCGATGGTTATCGCGGCGTTTTTATATTTTGTGGCCGTCAGCGACGTACGTCCGCTTAGTGATCGAAACAGATCTCAATAAAGGCAGTGCCGTGCGGGGATTTAAATGGCATGATGATCACTGGACCATCACTTTTGTGGTTGATGGTATGGCCTTTGCCGGATACGACTACAGGGGTCGCCATCTCAAATTCGAAGCCCTTTTCTGACAAAATACGCTTCGCGCCACCTGTCACCATATTGGTGATCTCACCGACCATATCCGTCACTTCTTCATCAATCGACTCGGACCGCTCTCCGAGCATACGCTGCATGATTTCAAGCGCCATATCTTCATCAAAGGTAACGGAAAAGGAGCCCTTAGTCTGTGGGCCGACCATACCAATTAACCCAGAAACGTCCCCTTTGGCGATCTCTGACTTTTTCAAGTGAGGCTTCTCTGGCTGGATTTCCAGCTGTGCCATCGTCTGTAGCACATTGATCAGTGAAGTAAGAAATGGGTTGACGAATTGTGCTTCCATAAAGAATGTCCGTCCTAATCAATTCAGTATTAGTGGGCTAGGCATTGTGCGCAGGTACCATGGGTTTCAATCACGTGATGTTGAACCTTAAACCCCATTGTTTGCGCCTTTTCACGCAACGCCTCAGAAAGCTCCTCAGTGTGACACTCTTCCACGGTGCCGCATTGATCACAGATGAGCAGTTGGGAGCAGTGCCCCTGGTGGCCAAGATGACAACAAGCGATATAGCTATTAGTTGACTCCACCTTATGCACAAACCCCTGCGCTAACAGAAAGTCTAGCGCACGATAAACCGTTGGCGGTTTGGCTTGTGGCTCTGTTTCACGCAACTCATCTAGCAGCTCATAGGCGGTGATCGCGCGTGAATAGTTGGCGATAATCTCGTAAACGCGCGTTCGCTGTGGCGTTAATCGCACGCCGCGTTGTTCACAAAGCTGCTGTGCGTGGTGCAGTAACCCAGTGGTGTTGGTCATAGCGCCTCAAAGTGCTAACAGTCAGTCAGTTATCTTATCATAGCTGTATAACATCGCACCCCACCTATCGTCATCCTATGCGCTTTGCCACAAGTGTAAATAGGTAGTCCAATATCACTTGATCGCGATCAGTCACCCTACAGTAATGATAGAAGTAAAAATAAAAACCAATCAGTCGATTTTTGAATCGGCTAACTGTTTTGCGCTGTTATGTCAGTATGATGACAGCGTGCCACAGGCATTAAAAACATACCTTTACATCCATAATAGGAGTATGTACCGATGAAAAAACTGTTAGCCCTCGCCGCCTTGGCGTTCGCGTCTGTTTCAACGCAAGCGGCTGCCAATGAGTGTGAGTTAACTGTCACCACCGGCGATAAAATGGCCTACGACCAGTCATCGTTGTCCGTACCAGCAAGCTGCAGCGAAGTCACGCTAACACTTGAGCATCAAGGCTCAATGCCTGTGACCTCTATGGGCCACAACTGGGTGCTGTCGGAAACGTCTAACTTGCAAGATATCGCCATGAAAGGCGCCGGTGCAGGGGCAGATAACGACTATCTACCACAAGGCGACGACCGCATCTTGGCACACACTAAGCTGGTTGGCGGCGGCGAAAGCACCACTATCACCTTCTCAACCGATGGGTTGCAAGGCAAAGACTTAACTTATTTCTGCTCTTTCCCCGGCCATTGGACGGTAATGAAAGGCAAATTCACTATCGAATAAGTCTTGTTGCGAGAGAGCAGAGTAACTGGCTCTCTCGCCCATTTCATTTGCTCGTCACCTTGCTCGATTAGGCTTTGCTGTAAACCGACACCCGCCAACGGATTGACGGAGCAAGAGGGTGAAAAAACTCCGCTACTATAGCTATAACTTGGCACTCAATGCGATCCCTAATGATTGGTATCGCTCATGGATGTGCCGGCAACTTTTACCCATTTATCAGCAGCATCAATCCGATATCGACCAGCGCGTCAGCTACTACAACCGTATGGCTGCACCATTTTGCTTGTCCGAGCAATACTGTGATCACCAGACGGGCCGAGTGAGACAAGATCACGGCTCGGTGTATTTTTTCGATATATTGCGGGTAATGCGCTGGTTCCCAAATGGCTTGTTTCTACATTACTTAGGCGGCGATGTGACACAACCACCATTCACGCCAGCATTTGTAAAAAGCCGACCGATTCATGGCGACAATCAAAACGCCGTCCTGCTCAAGCTCAATGCGGTGCGTCACTTCCAATTTATTAATGATCCCGTACCGTTTGGGCAAAAACGCGATAGCGCGGTATGGCGCGGGCGATGCTTCAATGACAAGCGCCGCCAGCTTCTTCAGCGCTTTTACACGCATCCAACCATTGATGTCGGGAATTCACGGCCCGTGGATGATACTGACCAAGCCTACCGAAAAGCCCCGCTGACACCGAAAACGCAGCTACAGCATAAGTTTATTCTCAGTGTGGAAGGGAAAGACGTTGCCACCAATTTAAAATGGATCATGTCATCTAACTCGCTTTGTTTGTCACCACCAATGGAGTATGAAACTTGGTTTATGGAGGGCCGATTGATTCCCGGTGTTCACTATGCCGAGGTTAATGCGGATTTCTCTAACCTAGAGGCAGTTATCGACTATTACCTCACTCATCCAAATGAAGCACAAGCGATCATCAACAATGCTCACCAATGGGTGAATCAATTCCGCGACCGACAAAAAGAGGCGGTGATCAGCTACTTGGTGGCAGAGAAATACTTTCGGCTCTCGCAGCAGTTATAGGTTCACAGGGGCACGCTTCGTTTAAGCCATCATAACGGCTGCCATACTATTAGCTTATGCGTTTCCTCTGCCTCGTGGTCAAGCGGGATGGTTCTGCTTAAATCTTACCGATGCAATGTGTATAATCCGCGTCCGCTTGTCGAAAACGACCGTCGTTCAACGTAATTTGCAGAGATTCGAGACCATGACTACCCCCAGCAAAACCGCCGCCAGCCCTGATATGACGCCAAAAACGGTGATGCAGCGTTTCTCTGTTGCGCCCATGCTCGATTGGTTTTACTGATTAATAAAAACAGTGTGTTATGGTGAAAGGGGTACTCATAGGGAGACTGCAAACCTGCTCTTTTTATCTGGTCTCCCTCGGTATCCCTAAACAGTCCCCCTTAACGCTTTTTGTTTGGACAAACAGCAACTCGCTCAGTGTTGCGATTAATTGAAATTCTGTTTTACCTCCAAACCGCTCTCGACCCCCCGCCAACTCTGACTCTTCTGCCTCTTCTCAAGATCGTTTATTCGCTGCGTTAGATCGTTGCAATTGTGACGAAAAACACGTGCAACCCATACCAATCAATAGTTTGCAAACACTAGCGCGATCTTTTGGGATCCTTGCTTTTGCAATTAACTGAAAATTTTTTCAATTTTTGAAATTTTGGATTAGACGCCAAACCCCAGTATTGGCGGGGTTTGGCGCTATATTTTTGCACTCAGGATTATTGCGAAATTTTTTACCCCGAAAACGTCGCGGGCGGGGAGGAGGAGTGCGGATTCCGTCACGTGGGCGCTCTGTTACGTGAGTTTCGAGCGCGTTTTCTGGCGCGTAGCGGTGTGTTTGTCGGCTTGGTGCGTGATTATGTCTGTGAGTGTACTGCGGTGCTGTGTGGCGTTGTTAGGCGCGTAAAAAAGCGCACCCATCGGTGCGCGGGTGATCCTTTGGCGGGTTATTTGGTGATGGGGTCTAGGCGGTCTTTCAGTTTTGTTGAGTCTTTGCCGTGGCCGGTGAATGTGGCGGCTTGATGTGGCGCGCTAGTTGGTGCACCAGTCTCGGGGCTTCTGTGCGTGTGGCTAGCGCATGTGTTTGATAGGTCGGTGACGACTTGCATTAGCTCGCTGAGTAAACGCAGCACGTTCTCTTGTTCTGAGCCAAACCAGCTTTTGGGGCTGCGGTGGTCTTGTTCTGTTTGCGCGCGTACTTCGCGTAAGTCGCAGTGCAGTTGCGCTAGCTTGTCTGTGATGCTGCGAAAGTTTCCCTGTTGGTCAACAAGGTGGTAAACGCCTTGGCGCTGTTGGTATCGGCTTTCTCCCTCTTTGATGGCTGGCAACTTCCAACCCAGTGGGAGCACGGTGCGAATAAAGGGTTTGTCTGGCTGGCCAAAGATAAAGCCCAGCTCGACGATTGCGCCAATATTGGGCGGCTCTAGTCGGCCTGCATGATCACCAATGCCGGGCACGGGGAGCGGCACTGCTTGCAGCACTGGCTTATCCAGCTCGCGGCCTTTTTCGTCGAGTAGTGCGATATCGGCGGCATAGTGCGGATAGAATCGATCGGACAAATCGCCCTCGCTCGGCAGCTCAGGTAGGGCGACGACTTTACCCCAGCGCGGCACGTGCCATTTGCCTGTCAGTTCAGGGAATAGGCGGTAGATGATGCGCTTTATTGCTTTTACATCCATTCGAGCACCGTTTCTGTTTTGATGTGTTCAACTTTTTGCAAGCGGCGGCCGTTGACGATTGCCCCCGGCTTTACGTGGGGAACGCACGAAAGTTTTGCGGATTTTTTTCCGTTGTGCGGCTGCATGATGCTTTGTGGAATGCTGACTGGTTTGGATGCCCAGTAGCTATCTTGATAGCTGCCTACGTAGATTTGGCCATTGCCTTGTTGCTGCCAGAATAAATCCGGCACGCTGAACGCCTGCTCTATTTCATCCATGATGCGATAGCCGTTGCCAACTGAATAAAAGCAGGGGATGGCGCTTTGGCTGTATGCGCGTTCCGGCACGACGAATTGCAAGCCGGTTTGCTCGGTGACATTGCTCAGCGTTTGCATCAGGGTCGGGTGGCGTATGATCACATCCAGTGGGTGATAGAGCATCGCCGCTAGTTCGCGACAAAAGATGCGTGTGTAGCCCTCAGCTTCTCGTGTTGTGCGCTCGATAAAACCGATAAACGTGCGTTTAACGCTTTCACCCCAGCCGATGTCGATTGCCACAATCGCGTTTTTTTCTGGCTCGGCTTTTACGGTGAGCATCGCGGTACCGGGGCTGTTGTAGTTAAACGTTAGCCGGTGGCTGCTAACGTTTACTTTCTGTTTGCCAATGTATGCTTGGATGACAAAGCGCTGGTTGTTCATGCTAGCGCCTCATCGAGCTTTTTCAGCAAACCCATGAAGCCGGTCAGCTCCACGTCGGTATCCGGCGGCACATCGGCTTGTGCGGTGGCTTCGCCGTTCTCTACCGGTGTCGTCGCGCCATCCACTTTTTGTTGCTGTGCCTTTTTATCGTCTTCGCGCTGCTCTTGGCGTTCGGGCACGCTGTGATGCTCCACCAACTCAAAGCTGATCATCCACTGGCGTTTTTGCGCATCTTCCTGTGCCGTGATTGTGCCTTGAAACTTCACCTCACGGATTTTGACGGTTTTCGCGGTGCGGTTTTGGATGCGATAAATCTTGCGGGCACCTTTATCTTTTGCGCTGGACAACGCGAACAGCTGGCTTAGTGCATTGTGCTCTGCATAGTTCAGGGTGCCTGTCACAGCCAGCACTTTAGCTTTATCGCCTGTTTCGGCTTGGTCTGTTGCTGCTGATTGTCCTGACATATCGTCACCTGCTAGGCGATGCCTAGCGGTGACTTTGAGGTTTTTCAGCTGAATAGGGGTGCCAGATAGTGAGAGCATGGGTTACTCCTGTGCTGGCGCATCCAGCGGTGAAACTGGGCGCGTCTCACCATCTCTGATGTACGGATTTCCGTCATCACCCGTTGATGTGTAGTTGCGTAGTTGTTGCGCGTATTGCGACCATGCCTCAACGGTTGCTTTTGCGCGCGGGTCGCTTGTCCAGTGATACATCAGCTGTACTTCTACTTTGTCGAGCTCGGATTTAACCCAACAATGCTCTTCGCGCGCGTGCTGCTGTGCTCGTTCTTCTTGAGATGGTGAAGTTATATCTCTAGCTTCTTGTTCACTAATCTGCACTAAATCCTCACTAATTAGTATTTTACTTCTTAGTTCAGCAATTAATGCTTCATTTTTGCCTTCTTGTTCCAGCGAAGAAATCTGAATATTTATTTCTTTGTCGTGTAAAAGGTCTATTTCTTCATATCCATAAACGTTGTCGTGTTCATCTTTGAAATAAATCATTAACTAAGTTCCTTCCAATAATTCATTTGAGTATTAGAGCCAGCTTTTCTGACTTTATATTTAGCTCCTTGGGGCACAACACAAATTAACTGCTGTGCCACTCCTGTTGTTGTTTCGTTTTTTGCTTCGCAAAACTCCTCACCGTTAAGATCGATTGCTACAAATCCGCCCTGACTTGATAAGCTTACGCGCAATGTGATGGTAATCGGTTTTGGCTTGTTGTTAGTGTAAGTAGACCCGATGATGCGATCTGAAGTTACATCCCGCAATACTTGGTCTTTACCGTACGCAACATGGCTGCTAGATGCTGGTGTCATATAAACAAAATCATCGCTTCTCTCAGCCTGAGTGTTGGTTGCTCTGTCTGTGGATTTGATTATTTCGCTAAATTCACCGTTTGATGAGTTCCATGTGTACAGGTTCGTTCCGATATAGTCTGTAATTATCGTGGTAACCTGACGACCCCCCAAGCCTCCAAGCCAAATCACATTGAACTTGTCTTGTGAAGTAATTCCTCCTGTTAGTCCTTTGATACCACCAAAGCACCTAAAGCTACGAAATCCAAGGTATCCTGATTGACCTATTAAATTATTTAGATCTACTTCACTATTTATAACTGGGGTTTTTCCGATCCCATACTTATTCAGTATCGCGTGGCCGCCAGCCGCATCTAACAGCTTATCATTAGTTCCAGATTCGGCTTCAGAGGTTGTTGCTTTTTCATCCTCAGTTAAAACAAACTCCCCATTAACTCGCATTTTCTTGGTGTTGGCTGGTTGAATGTTTGAGCAATCATCCCGATAAGCAACATATAAATTACTATTTACGGAGTAGCCGTCAAATGCGTATGCTTTCGAGCATCTATACTTTCCGACTTCCCCCAAATCAATTGCGAGATAATTTCTCCCTTCGTATGAACAAGTTATAGGTTTAATCTTACTGTAAGATGATGATGGCTCACCTAATGAAGAAACTGAAAAATTAACCACATCTCCATTGCTACTTATTGACACAGCAACGTCAATAATTAAAGATGATGCCATGCCTGAGGTTACGGAACGACCTGTTGAAATTCGACCCATAAGTTTTTTACTAGGTGCTATTTCGGCGAGGAGAATAACGTGTTCCATATCTGCATCTAGGTTTTCAGAGAAAACGTTATTAAATCTAGTTACTAGCTCGTTAATAGCGAACGTTGCAGACTTGCCGATACCATACTCGTTGATTAACGAATTTAAACCCTCAGCATCCGTCACTTTCCCTTTTTTACCTTGCTTGGCTTCTTCGATGGTCGCGATGGCGGATTTGGGGATGTATTGGTTATGCGGGTCTTCGGCATCTAAGTGCGCTTGCAGGCCGCCGCGTTGGCGCAGGTCTTCGATACTGCCGTCGCTGTTGATGTGTGCCAGCTTGGTGACGTAGTGGGGGCTGCTGTTCTGGGCGGTGTAGTCGGTGAGTTCGTCATTGCTGGCGACGATATCAAACAAGTTTTCCCAGTCGGATAGGGCGGTTCCATCTCGATAAGCGTCGATATATAGCGTTTTGGGTTTATCGGTAACGGTTTGCACTAGCGTATCGTTGAGCGCAACACGCAACCCGCCGATATACACCACACCGGGTGCAATTAGGTATTTATTTGCGTCAAAGTCATGCCGAGTTACTGCAAAGCCGTCCACAAACGCGGTATGGCCGTAGGTGTCGAGATTCACCAAGCGTAAGTCTTCATCCATTCCGCGTAATCGGGCGCTATAGTCAATCTGCCATGTTTCTGCGTCAATGGTCACATTGCCTGCCGCCGCTGCACCGTCGAACTGCATCATCAGCGATTTGGTCAGCGCCATGCCGACTTCTTTGGTTTCCGTCGCTTTGTGAACAATCACCCCGCAACTTTCCGGCACGTTCTTATCACGCAAGAACATAGCGTTGAATTGAAACGGTGCGACGGTGCCGGGGATCACCACGGAATAGACCACGGCGTTATCGCCAGATTTACCGATTTGGTCAACGTCTTGCTGATAGACCCATTGCCCCATAGGCGGCAGTGAGCTGTTTCGGTCGATGGGTGCGCTTGGGTCTAAATCGGGGATCATCGCAAAGACGACTTCGTTTAAATCCGTCGGCTTGTTGAGTGATGTTTTATTCTGGAGGTACTTTTCAAACTCCAGCGGGATTGCCGTTTGGCTCATTGTTTACTCTCCAGTGTTGCGATAAAGAGTTGCTGGTTGTGTTCAAAGGCACTTTCGCGGCCATTGAGCGTTACTTGATTTGATGCGCTGGCGGTGCAGAGCTGAAACGCATGTGAGAATTGATAAGTGCGCAGCGATAGCGTCACCGGATGTGTGACGTTGAATCGATAGCGGCGACAAGTACGCCCGTATTGCCGGATCATTGCGTTCATCAACCAGCTTTTTTGCGCGAGGTCGCCGTCTGCGGTTTCGATGGTTACCACGTCCCATTGAACAGGGTCTTGCCGTTCGTGAATGGCTATCCAATCAATCCCGAGCTTTTCAAACATGTTGTGGAACCCGTCCACCTCGCCACCATGACGCGCGAATTCGTAGGCATACGCGACACGAATACGGAATATCTCCTCGGGCTCACGCTCCAGTGGTGATATGTCGCGCTGCCAAGCTAGCAATCGCACCAATGGCATTGGCGCAGTAAGTGGGTCGTGCTGCTGCAATGGCATTTTTAGTGCTGCTTCAACATGGCCCCAGTACGCGCGCAAGCCTTTGGCGAACTTTGTAAGCTCGCCGCGGCCCATCCAGAACTTGAATTTGATATCAGGCAGGCGCAATGGTGACCTCCAGCGTGCGAATGCGTGGCACGTTCATCGCGGTGATAATGTCGCTGTTTTCAAAGTCCAGTGATTGAATGCCCGTGAAATTGGCGTGCAACTCTTTACCCAGCATCGAGAATGAAAAGCGACTCAATGGCTCGGTGCGTGTTACGTCAAAATCAGTGTTTTCGCGGAACGCGCAATGGATCAGCTGCTCGATATTGGCTTTTAGCTTGATGCGTTCATCATCGGTAAGTTCTGGCTCTGGCCATACAGTGACGCGCACATCCGTGTCTTTTTTGGGTAGCGCTTTTATCAGCAAGTCGTCACCGTGCCCGCGCTGGCCGTTGTCTTGGATATGCTTGTTTAGCATGGTCAGCATGTCGGGGGATGGATCGCCGGTATCTAGCAAAATATAGGCGTTGGCTGTGCCGGGGCCACGCGGTGCATTGTGCTCGAAATAGATGTTGTCATCTTGAATGCCGGCTTTTTCCATCAGCAGCGAACGGTAGGCGGCATCAATATGCCACTTGGCGACTGCCGACCACTGATTACGTACACGCAATCGCAGTTCGTCGTCGCTCTCTTCATCGGCGCCTACATCATCTAGCCAATCATCAGTATTGGTAACAGCACCGATGCCGTTCACAGACTCGGGCAAAATGTGGTAATACCCGCCGCCAAGGTTGTAGGCCGCGCCCGCGCGTTCGGCTTCCACTGGGGCGGATATGGTCTGCTGGTCTTCGGGCAGGGTCACGTCTTCAGTCACGCGCACGCGATAAACGGTGCCGTTGATGGGCTCGGTTTGTATCCACGTGTCTTTGGGGATAATCAATGCGGGCCCTTTGGCTGCGGCACGCTGAAACACAACTTTGCCGCGTGCTTTAAATGCGGGTTTAGGCGTAATGCGTACCGCCCATGCCATCATTTTTAGCCACTCACCGGCTGAGGTAGCCAAAAACATGTTTGGCAGGATGTAGCCAACCAGCAAGGTGTTAATCAACCAGGTTGTGCATACAATCACGGCTTGTTCAATCATCCGCCAGAACGGTGAAAAGCGGCTGTCGTTGTTGATGGTTGAGCCGGCTTTTTCCATCTCATCTTGCAGCACTTTGCGCCATGCTTTGGCATCGGTGGGTATACCTGCCTCTTTGACGATTTTCTTGTAATCCGGTTTTGGGATATCAGCCATTTAGCACCTCTAATTCCATCTCGCCAAAGTCTTGAGTGATTGCGAATATCCAGAGCTTGCCGAGCTCTGGCTCTTCAATGCGTACAGTACCCGGCACAATGCGCTTGTCTTCTTCAACCAGCAGTTCGATTTGCGTTTTAATGTCTTCACGACGGGCGCGGGACTTCTCGCCGACCAAATCCACGGCATAACCTGACTCGATGATCGCGTGCTTAATGTCTTGGGCGATAACCGCACGGTCTTGAATCATCACGGGGTTGCGGCCGTCATCGAGTACCACATCACCGTTTTCAATCAGAATGTCTTGATAGAGATAACTCATGGCGTGTTCATCTCCAGTTCGGTGGCGAGGTCTTGCGGGTTATTCATTTGCTGGGCGTAAATGCTGACACCGCCATAGTGGGTGGCGTTGGTTTGGTAGCTCGCCATGGCACGAGCGGCACCGCCACGTTGCACTTGGTTGCGTGGGGTGGCACTTGCAACGGCTTGTACTTTTTTACCTGGCTGTTCGTCGTCATCGCCTAAGCCGGGGATCCAGCTAACGAGGTCTTTGGCTTCTTCGATGACGCCATCAAACATGCTGGTTAACCAAGCAAACATGTCATCAAAAGCAGCTTTAATGTCGTCAGTTATCTGGAATAGGAAATCGAACCCTGACACGTCTTGGAAGCCTGACATCACCCATTGCCAGCCAGCGGATACAAATTTGAAGAAGTAGCTGAAAGCGCGCAGCGCCACACCGATGCTGAACACAAACCCTGAGAACAGATAGACGACGCCAGTGCGAATTACATCAAGTAGGTAAATAAAGGGCTGAAACGCCTGAATGATGGCTTTGAAGACGAACGAAGCGACCTGCCACAACAATTTAATGACAAAGACAATGCCTTTACCTATTCCCATGATGATATATCCAATCAAGGTCAGAATAGGCTTCATCGCATCGAACAATGCGCGGCATGCGGCTACCGCCTCTTGGCCAAAGAAATCGAAAGCTTGGAAAATAACGGTATCACCGAATGCGGCGCGTAAATCATCCCAGTAATAGATCAGCGCTCCAACCGCGGCGATAGCGGCTGCGATGCCAGCAACAACCCACATGATAGGGTTAGCCATCATCGCGGCATTAACTAATGTGATTGCTTTGGTCAGCAACGGTAAAATACCGGCTAATGCCTTCGTAACTCCCACAGCAAAGTCGGTTGCGAAAGTCCACGTTAGCATCACTTGTTTTCCAATGCCCATCATCAACGTTGCAGCACCGCCGGCAGCGGCGAGGCCAAAAAACGCCAGCGTGGCATAGCCAATGTATTTAGTGAGGTTGGGGAATAGCTCTGTCCATTTGATGATCTCGCCAGCTCCATCGGCCAGTGATGACAGCACAGGCACGAGTGAGGGCAGCAAGGCCGCGCCAAATGCAGTACGAATAGCAAAGATACCTTGCTCCATCCGCTGCCATTGGTCGGTCATGTCTTTGGCCATGTTGATGGCGGTATCCAGCGTGGATGCCTCGTTTAAGTCACTAACGCTGGACTGCAAATCTTTGGTTTTGTTGATCAGGTCGGTTACCACCATGACGGCCTCATCCGAACCAAACGCCTTTTTGATTTGCGCAATCTCCATGGAATCGAGCTCACCAAACTGGTTGCGCAGCTTGTTCATGATCTCGTACATGGGGAGCATCTTGCCGTTGGAATCGGTAAACGCCATGCCTAATTGGTCTTGCGCTTTCACCACGCCGTTCAGGAATGCTTTATAGCGCGTACCTGCTTCACTGCCTGACATACTGCCCTGCAACAAGCCCAGCACTGACATCTGCTCTTGAATCGCAATGCCTTGGCTTTTACCCAGCGCACCCACGGATTTAAAGGCATCCGACATGCCTTGCCCGGTAGTTTTGAACATTTCCACCGATTTGGCGGTCATGCCTGCGAGCTGTTGCGCCCAGTCGTCTTTGCCAATGGCTTCGGCTTGGTCCTTGAACACCGAATACATGGTGCCCATGTAGCTGGTAATGGTTGCTGCATCGGCTTTCGTCGCTGCCGCTAATATCGCACTACTGCGTGTAACGCCTGCGAGTTGATCACCACTTAGCTCGCCCATGGCTGACTTGATGTCATAACTCGCGCCCACGAACTCGGTGGCAGACTTGCCGTATTCAACACTGAATTTAAGTGCGGTTTGTGTCAGTTGTTTGAGTTTGTCATCCGCCACCCCAAGCGATTTCACTTCACCGAGTGCGCGGTCCATCTCGATGGCTGGCATCATTGCCTGTTTTAACGCATAACCAGACGCCACCATGCCAGCCGCACCTGATGCCATGGTGTAACTAGCATCGCGGTAGCCCTCGGTGAATTGGTTCATCTGGCGCTGGATATTACCGAGCGGCTTGCTGATTTGGTCAACAAGTCCAACTGTAAATCGCAGCGGTTCGGGTAAACTCATGCGTTAGCCTGTAAATCCTTTGGCAATGCCGTTTGCGGTGGCTGTTGCCATGTTCTGCCAGTATTCTTTCTCTAACCACATGGCGCGGGCGATATCTCGCTCGTTATCCTCGCCATGTGGTAGCCATTTACGTCGATATGTGAGCAGCTTTGCCAGGTCGCTATGCTCAATTGCCGCGACCTGCTGCTCTATTTTTTTACCGCGATATTAACCTTTGGCGCGTACTCCTGCATTAACACCCCAGCAAGCTGAATGGCTGCCCCTGGGTTCTCTTCATTGAGTTCGCGCAGTGCTGGCTTGCTGTCTTCTGTCGCGCTTTGCATCACAAAGTTATGCGCCGCATCCGAAATGTTGCCCTGGGCTACTTGTCCCATGTAATCCGCGTACAGCTCTGGCGTGGGTTCAAAATGGGTATCTGTGCCCGAGACGGTGAGTACGATTTTTTTCTGAGTCATGATGTTTCTCGCTCTTTTTCTAGCAGTTTGTAAATGCGGCTGAATCCAGCTTCCATTTGTCGTTCAACGCGCTCGGTCATGTCTTTTACGTCATCTTTGGTTGCGTAATTTTCCGCAACGTGGGTTTTGTGCTCTGACAGCTCGCGGGCAACCGCGCCAATACGATTTACAACGGCAATGGCGACGCCTCCGATGGTTATGAGCACACCCAAAGCCGTAGCAACGGCAGTTACCCAATCTGCCATCTATCCCCCTTTTACTACCTTTTTCAGCGCGCCCACCGCGCCTAGCGGCTTCACTCCTTTGGCCACTTGCTTGTCCTGGCTGCGCTTGTGAATGCTGATACCAAGCACCGCCAGCGCGACACTAAATAGCGGCGTTAGGGCAACCACGGCATTAATCATGTCTGCTGCGTGCTCGGGTGATGCAACCAGTGCGTAAGCAATACCAGCAAAGAGCAGGCACCAAGCCACGCACATGGCATAACCGAACGTTGGCCGCCAGCGCCGTACATATGGATCATTGCTAGCCAGCTCTGCTTGCATGGTTGCATGTTGCTGGGTGAGTTGGTTGCGCCGCTCTTCGCTCTCAATCTTGGATTGCTCCACAGACAGTTCACGCAAGCGCACGCGCTCTTCAGATTCCAGCTGCTTGAGCTTAAGCAGTGCCTCGGGATTGGCTTTCAACTCTTGCTCGATAGCATCGGGCGTGTTTTCAACGCCCAGCGCGCTGGCAACCATGCCACCCACTGCGGTACCCGCGGGCCCACCGATTAGCGTGCCAATCATGGGGGCAGCTGTACCGATGATTTTTTTAACGTTGTCCCACATAGTTAGTAGCTCCAGATATGAGGGCGAGGGCGGCGAGGCGCGGCTTGGGCATCATCTAAGTGAATGAAACGTCCGCCACCTTTTTGAGCAACACCAATCCCCGTGAACCCATAACATTGCGCCACCGCAATTAATTGCAGTGCTTCATTGCCACGAACGGCGATATCTACGGCTTTACCCATGTTGTGTGTGCCGGGCTGCTTCTTCTTAGCTTCTGCGGGGTGGTTCGCGCAGCGGTAGCCACTAGTGATGATGAATGGGATCCCCATTTCTTCACGCACGGTTTGTAGCTTGTCGAGTGTGTACGCATCCATTTTTAGGCCAGACGCTTCACCACACTTACCGCATTTACAGGCGAACTCTTTGGGTAAAAAATTCGGCCAACGGTTTTTGAACTGGTCGATGGTTACTGTCATCGCGTTAACCTCGCTCGTTTTTCTGCATCGGCTGCGCACTCGATGCAAAGAGTGACGTGTTGCTGGGCGGCTCGCAGTGCGGAGGGGATTTCCTCGCCGCAATCAAGGCAATGCGTTTGGCTGTGCGCGTGTTGGTTTTGCGCACGGGCCGTGGTTGCCAGTTGCCGTTCCAGCGCCATTTGGGTGAATTGGGCTTCAACGCCGCTTGCATGGTCTAAGTAATCCGGCATCAGTTAACCAAGTCCTCTATCTCGTCTTCACGCAGATAGGGCACGCCGTTGATGTGAACAAAATCCGGGCTGGTCACTTCGTAGGGGATCTTGTGCATCAGTGCGCTACCACCGTTGGCATCGACGTCGAGCAGGTCTGAGATTTTCAAGCGGATGCCAAACATCTCGACTTTCAACTCGTCTTTGTTGGTCTTGCCGTAGCCCATGGCATCGAACTCTGGCAAAGCGCGGAATGCGCCTGCGTTCTCTGCCGCTTTCATTAGCAAGTTAAAGTTGGTGGTGGTCAGCTCGATTTCGCCGGATGCTTCCACATCACCTTCCACCCAGCCGTCTGGTACGCCGTTGGATTTATTGGTGGCGCTGTTATCCGTGATTGAACACGTCCATTTGCTGGCCACGATTTTCAGGTCACCGATGTTAAAGCGCAGGTTCTTACCAGAAATAACAGTGCTCATTAGGCCTCCGCGTCTGCTGGGTTAGTCAGGTCAAGCGCAATGTTCACAACAATGTGCTTGGGGCAGTTGTGCGGACGTACTATCAAACCAATGTTCACCTTGGATTTGGTCATCCACTGAATAGACACATCACCATCGCGTGGGGGCATGATTTCGCCGGGGAACGTAATGCCGCCAATCTCGGTGGTTTTACTCATTTGGCGCATGTCTTTTGAGAAATACTGCTTGTTCATCTCAATCGAACGCGGGGTGGAGTTGAGGATCTTGTCACCGATGCGGCGAATGGCTTTAACACGCACACGACGGTTCAGCTTATGAACAGGGCGAACGTACTCAATAAATTGGTAGTCACCGCCTTTGGCTTCGAGTGTGGTGCCATCACTCCAGTAGACACCCTCATAGTCGGGGTACCACTGCGGCACCGAATAGCGCACTTTTGCGAGGGCACCCAGCGTTGCCATTTCTAGTGGCTTCGTTTCGCTATCAACGGGTGCGGCGCCCAATGAGGTGACGGGCCCAGTTGCAACGCGCATGGGGGTATCGGCTACCGTTACTACGCGATTGCATAATCGGCCAGCGAGCACGCCTGCATTGTTGCCGTGCAGCTGCGGCACCGGCACTACCATGTTCGCGGCAACGTCTTCTACCAGCTCCACCATTGCGTTGGTGTATTCCGACCAGGTTTGCGCGGCTTTATCGATGCCGGGCACGGCGGCAATAAAGAACTGCCAGCGTCCTAGTTTGGCGACTAGCGTTTTGTGCAGAGATTGCATCGCGTTAAAGTCGCTTTTATCGGTTGTAGGGTCGAGCAATACCACGCCCTCGAACGAGTCGTGATCGTTCGCTTGCTCAACGGCATCAACCCAGCTACCTGCTTCAGGCAAGCCGTAAATGGCGGCTGTCCAGTTTTGCCCGCCCTCGGTTTGCGCGGCTTTAATGTTTTCGCCCAGCGCATCATCGGCAACCACTTCGTTGAGGTCGGTCATCGCGTTAACGCGAGTTAGCGTGTTTTGCAGCTCGGTTTTAGTGGTGTTGCCCACGAACAGCAAGTGCCGCTCGATTTCAGGAATACCACCTTGGCCGAGGTTTAAGTTGTTTATCTGTACCTTGCCCAATGCCATTGCTATTTCCTTTGTTTTGCCTGCTCGAAGATCTTCACGAGTTGGCGGTTAACGTCGGTTTTATTGCTGCCGAGGATTTGCCGCTCCGGCAACGGAATATCCCAAGCGCGCTGCTGGGGTTTGTTACTTAGCTGTCGAATTAACAGCCCGCATTGGCCGTGACTTAGGTTTGCTTGAATCCACTTGAGCGTGGGCTTTTTGCGTCCTCGGCCTGATTTTGTGCTTACCGTGTAACCCACCTCGCGTAGCTTGCGTGCCATGCCTCGCGATGCGGGGGCGTTGTAATCCGGCTTGCCAAACCGCTTTTCCATCTGTCGCGCGGTCACTCGTTGTGCTTGGCCCAAGTAATGACGCGCTGCTATTTGGGCGGTGAGCTTGTTTTTCCACGTCAGGTCTAATTCGGTTGCGTTGTGCCTAACGTAGGGCTCTAACCCTTTTGCCATGCGACGCATCACTTTCTTGCGTCCGCTCTTGCGCTGCTCTAGCGCTTGGCCATCAATGCCTTTTTGCTGCCGAATGCGCTGGCGTGTGTTTTGCCGTTCCCAGCGTCCTAGTGTTTTTAATATCCACGTCCGCTTACGTCGCGGTAGCGCCAGCATTGCCAGCTTTTCGTTGAAATTGAGCGCATCGCGCTGATTAACTTCAATCGTTGGACGCATTGGTAATTTCCGCTTCTGTTGCGGTCCAGATATCCACTGGCTGCACGTGATACTGCTCGCCGCGATAACTAATCAGTCCGTTTTCGTCTGGTACCATTTCCACTTGCTCGAGCATTTCAAGCTCGATGGCTAAATCTGCGGTTTGCCAATCAATCACATCGATTGCCATTTCGGGATCGGCTAAATCGTGGTCTTTTCGGTCGCTGTCGTAATCCGATAGCCAGCACGCGACAAGCGCCAGAATATTGCGCGCGTCCATTTGTCCATGCGGAAACGCTTCAATACTGATCACTGCGCGATAGCGCCAATCGGCAATGATGTATCCGCCGTTTCCTCGGTCTTCGCCGTTCACTTCAATGCTGGCGTTCTCCTGCCATGCATCAATTTTGTTATCGAGCACTGCGCCTTTGATGTGCTCAATCATGTATTGGGTGAGGTGCTCCAACTTAGTGATTGCCATTAGATCAGCTCCACTCCGTTGGCACTGCGCCCTAATATCAGCGCAATATCTCGATTGCTCTGGGCACGAAACCGTGCATCTTGCTCTGGTGCATCTTCTGCGGCGTTCTCGGCCTCATCGCGGCGGCTTTGGGTTGCAAACTCGGGCAGCAAATCCGCGTGAGCGCGGCTATAAACGGCGCGCTTGTATGCCAGCAAAAGTCCACCGGTTAGCGTTGAGCGGTCAATGTCAGCTAACTGGTTTTGCACTGCTTGCGCTGCAATGCTTACTGCCATCGCAATACTGTTTTCATCGAACGTGAACGCTATGCGGCGCAGCGAACGAAACTCACCCGTTGACAGCGCAGGCCAGCCATTGGCTGGAATGTCTGTGTTTTGTGTTTCTGGTCGTTTGCCGCCTAAGCTCATGTCGTTCTCCTAATAAGTGCGCCCTGGCCACTGGGTCGTTTGCAGTGTTTGGCTGTGCCAACATGCATCGCCAGCCGGGCGCGTGGCGGTAGGGAGCCTTACAAATTCTTCCCCGTTTCCAACGCGTTGATGCGCATTGCTATTTTGTTCATCATGGTTTTCACGCCCACTTTCGCGTGGTAGTTGTGCGCTTGCTCAAGCAGCGCGTAAGCAGTTGCCAGTGTTTTTTTATCGCCCACGGTGCTGGGGCGTGGTCTGCCGTTTTCGTCGCGTAGCAGCATCAAGCCCGCGAATTTGAACCACTTGGCATTCACTTTTTCGTGTAAGCGCCAGTCGTCGCGAATCTTCGTGAACACCTGCGAAAAATACGGCTCGATGCTTTCGCCGTTTTCGGCTTGGCGTTCGCACCAGTCGAACACTTGGTCGGCGCAAAACGTCGGCCAGTTTCGCTTCATGAATTCCGGTGTTGGTATGTCGCGTTCTATCGCTATCAAACACCACTCGATGGCTTTCTCGAGGTCTTCGACGTCGAACAGCCACACAAGCACGTGGGCAAAAAGTGGGTTTTGATAGCGGTCGCCTGAATCAATAAACGCTTGCGCGAGTGGCTGGTACTTGGGTAGCAGCACATCACGCTTGTGTTTAATGCGATCAGCAATTGCGGCAAAGCGGTGGCGCATGGCTTGAACGTCTTCATCGAGCTCAATCAACTTAATGTGTAGTGAGTCGGTATCGACGTCCTGACCAAGCGGGGCAGACTGCCCCGCTTTTTGAGCCAAGATTGCATCACGTTGTTTACGTAAGCTGCTAACCATGATTACGCCTGCGTAGTGTCGTCTGCGGTTGGCTCTTCAGTAGCCGTCGTTGCAGTTGGGTCTACAATGGTCACGCTTTCAATGGCCGCAAATTTCTCTAAGTTGCCAACGGCATACCCTTCGTAACGTAGGTATGAGTTTTCAAACTGCTTGCGGTCATCTTCGTTACGCGCTTTGCGATACTGCGTGCCCTTTTGAGTAAGGATTTGTAGGTTCTTTAGCGAGGTTACCCATAGCTGATCTTTCTTGAAGAACGGCGCGATGTAGGCATTTTTGCCATCGATGGTTTTTGCTAAAGACTGCGCGGCACGATGCTCCGTTGGTGTGTTAGCTGCACTGAGTAAACGATGTTGCTCAGCAGCAACCAGATCACGACCCGGCAATACCACTAAATCCGTATCGTCTTGGAAGACTTCATGGATTGTTGTGTTCACAAGGTCATTAACCAATGCATCAAGGTTTTTGTAGCTCCCCGGCGTTGCACCGGATGGGTCAATAGTCGCAGAGGGCAACACTTGCTCTGATGCTTTCTCTTTAACGATTTGCAGCCAGCCTTTGTTGACGTCTTCACCGTTGGGGTATTTGCTTGGATCTGTGTTTTCTTCGACTTTGACGCCATGAAAACCGATACGCAGCATATCGAGCGCAAAATGACGTGTGGCGGCATTGTTCATTAGTTTAATGAACTCACCGGGCTTACCACTATTTGCCCATTGGGATAGTGTTTCCCACGCGATACATGCGCACGAGTCTGTTTCGAACAACTCGAAAGTATTCCCACTTTTATCGAGTGAACCGCGGTGGCGCGCATTTTTCTTACGTCCTGTGAGTAGGCCGCCGGTTCCTACATCGATAACTTGCCCTTTGACCTGATCAGCAGGCAACAATGAAATCATCCGTAGAAACGCATCAGATTCCAGAATGGCTTGGCGCAGTTTTGTTTCGATGACTGGTGAAACAGAAAACTGGCTCTGAGGGTTCTCTGTGCTGTAACCATCTCGCAGAGACTTGAAATATTCGCCTAAATATTTGGCGGCGGTCGCATTCAATCCCATTACAGCGCCTCCACTTTAGTTTCGCCACCACCTGTGCCGTCCGGACGCTGTCCGGGTGCTTCTTGGGTTAGCGCGTTGAATTTGTTTTCCAAGCCATCGAGCTTCTCAACAACGGGGTTGATGGCATCGCTAAACGCTTTGCTCAATTGCTCCGCGTTAAACTGCGCTGGTTGCTCATTGCCTTGTCCTTGTTCGCCTTGTTCAGCATTTGGCTGGCCGCCATCGCCTTGGCTGTTGTCGCCGGCTGCTGGCTGGCTGAACGAGTTCACTTTGTTTTCAAGTGCGCCCAGCTTGTCGCTAAACGGCTTTAGCTGTTCAGCCAGTGCGGCTTTTAGTTGCTCTTCGGTCACGTCGGTGTCCTCTGGTTCGGTGTGGTTGGTATGTGGTGCGCTCTCCCCAAATAGCCCACCGAATAGGTTTTTAAATCCACGGAAAAACGCGACGGCTTCTTTCACGTCGTGTTCGTTGGTGTCTGGGTTGGTGCTGTCTGGGTCTTGGGTAAAAACAAGGCTTTCAAGCTGGCTGTATTCACGCTGCTTTTCTTCGGTGCCAATGCTGAATTTCAAGCGCGTGGTGCCCGTGCTGGCGGGGGAATCGGTCACAGCAAGGCCTCGCAGGTAGCAACGGCCAGAGCCTTTGTAGTCGGGGTCTGCTTCGATGCTGGTAAACAGCTTTTGGCCGTCTTTGTTGGCAAGCAGTAGGTAATCGTTGGCGGTGATTTTTGCGTAAAGGCGCAATGAGTTGCCTTTCTTGGCTGCTTTGAGTTCATCCACGGTGCCCCAGTTCTTGCCGTCAAAGGGCGCCCAGCTAGATCGGAAATGCTCTGGCCAGATTAGCGCTTGATACTCATCGGGTGAGTATTGCGCCGCCATGTCTTTAATCCATGCTTCGGTAATGGTGCGGCCATCAACGGTAGCGCCAGCAGTTGCGACAATAATCCAGCCAGTTTGCTTGCTCATTTGCTCATTTGACCTTTCTCGTTAATGCGTTTCGGTAATGCGAATGCGTTATCAATTACCGCAAACATACGCCGCTGAATAACTCCTTTCATCAACGTGCGTTCTTCAAAATTCGGATCTAGCGCATATCCGAATAAAGCCGAATTTCAGTTGGTTATGTGGTGGGTTTGGCGGCGTACTATTGCCGCATATGGCATATACACCGGAAACACGACAAGCGGCGCGCGCACTCTATTTAAAGGCGTGGACGCCCAAAGAAATCGCTAGCGAATTGGGGCTGGGTAGTGAACGAATTATTTACTACTGGGCAGACAAATACGGCTGGCGCGACATGCTGCGCGAACAAACCGTGGATGAAGCGATAGCTACACGAATAGCCACGCTACTCGAAACACCGGACCCGACGAAGAACCAGCTCGATATGCTGGATAGGCTGATTGCGCATCACACCAAGTTGAAGAAAATGCGTGCAGCAGAACAGCTCAGCCAGAGCGAGCAGCCGAGCCAACCAAGCAAGGGGAGCAAAGGCCAGCGCCAAGCATCGAGCAATAGCGGCGGTGGCAGCAGTAAGGGCGGGAAAAAGAAAAAGCTCAAAAACGATATCAGCGAAATCACGGAAGATGATTTTGCCGAGTGGCACCACAGCCTATTCGCGTATCAAAAGGTGATGCGCGAGAACCTGCACCAGCGCATTCGTAACATCTTAAAATCACGCCAAATCGGCGCTACCTACTACTTTGCCGGGGAAGCGCTGGAAGATGCGATTTTATCCGGCGATAACCAGATTTTTCTCTCTGCATCACGCGCCCAAGCCGAGGTGTTCCGGCGCTACATTGTTGCCATTGCTCGCGAGTTCTTAAACATTGAGCTCACGGGCAATCCGATGGTGCTGAGCAATGGTGCAGAGTTGCACGTTCTCTCGACCAACTCTAAAACCGCGCAGAGTTACCATGGCCATGTTTATGTCGATGAATACTTCTGGATTCCGAAATTCGACGAGCTGAACAAATTGGCGTCAGCGATGGCGACGCATAAAAAGTGGCGTAAAACCTACTTTTCAACGCCATCAGCCAAAACGCATCAAGCCTATCCGTTCTGGACGGGCGACACGTGGCGGCAAGGCCGCGAGACTCGCGCCAAAATTGAATTCCCCACTTTTGATGAATACCGCGATGGCGGGCGGTTGTGTCCTGATAATCAATGGCGCTACGTCGTTACGATTGAAGATGCCGCGGCGGGCGGCTGTGACTTGTTTGATATCGACGAACTGCGCGACGAATACAACAAAGACGATTTCGACAATCTGTTTATGTGCGTGTTCGTGGATGGTCGCAACTCGGTATTCAAGTTCAGCGCGCTGCAAAAAGCGATGAAAGACTCGTCGCACTGGAACGACTTCTCACCCAACGAGGGACGGCCATTTGGTGATCGCGAAGTGTGGCTGGGTTATGACCCAAGCCGCACACGCGACAACGGCTGTTTAGTCGTGATTGCACCGCCAGCCGTCGCGCCCGAGCGGTTCCGTGTGCTCGAGAAACATTACTGGCGCGGCCTCAATTTTCAGTACCAAGCCAACCAAATCGATAAAGCCTTTGAGCGCTACAACGTGACGTACCTTGGTGTTGATACCACCGGCATTGGCGCGGGTGTGTGGGATTTGGTCAGTGCCGCACACCCGCGTGAAGCACACGCCATTCACTATTCCAGCGAAAACAAAAATCGCTTGGTACTCAAAATGATTGATGTGATTGAAGCAGGCCGGCTCGAGTTTGACGCCGAACACAAAGACATTGCGATGGCATTTATGGCGATTAAGCGCGTGCCAACTAAAACCGGCGGGGCGATGACTTTCCGCGCCGAACGCGACGCGACAACAGGCCACGCCGACGCCTTTTGGGCCATCGCACACGCATTGATTAATGAGCCGCTGGATCACACCACCAAACGCAAATCGACATGGGCAACAGCAGCATGAGCAGAAAAAAGAAGCAGCAGTACAAGCAAGACGCACAAGCCGACGAACAAACCGAGTCATCCACGGTTTTTAGCATCGATGGAAATGCAGAAGCGGTGAACTCAGACAGCTGGCTGACTGAATACAGTGAACTTTTTTATAACGACATGGATGATTACTGGGAGCCGCCGATTAGTCGTACTGGTCTGGCGCGTATCCCCAACGCCAACGCTTATCACGGTAGCTGCTTGATTGCGCGTGCTAACTATGTGAGCGCGCGCTTCACTGGCGGTGGCGGGATGAAGCGCCGCGAGATGCAGCAGTTTTTGCGCGATTACTTTACGTTTGGTGATGCAGCACTGCTCAAGCTGCGTGATTACTTTGGGCGGGTTATTGGGCTGTGCCCGTTGCCGTCAATGTACCTACGACGCCGCAAAAACGGCGATTTTGCGTTGCTTGAGCGTGACGATAAGCAGCGCACCTATCGCGCGGAAGATGTGATATTTCTGCCCCAGTACGATCCGCAACAACAGGTTTATGGTTTGCCGGATTACTTAGGCTCGCTGCAATCTTCGCTGTTAAATGAAGATGCTACCTTGTTTCGCCGTCGCTACTACAAGAACGGGGCGCACATGGGTTACATTTTTTACGCCACGGACCCGAATTTATCGAAAGACGACGAGCAGGAACTCAAAGAGAAAATTCAGGCGAGTAAAGGGGTGGGAAATTTCCGCAGTATGTTCGTCAATATTCCCAACGGTGCCGAGAAAGGCATTCAATTGATACCGGTTGGCGACATTGCGACAAAAGATGAGTTCGAGCGAATCAAGAATATAACCGCTCAAGACGTTCTGGTCGGGCATCGCTTCCCAACCGGCAAAGCGGGGATTATCCCTCAAAACGTGGGCGGCCTTGGTGACCCGGAAAAGGTCGGGCGTGAGTTCGCGCGCGATGAAATTATCCCAGTTTGCGAACTCGCAATGGATGAAGTGAACGCGGACAAAGAAATACCGCCACGGTTAAAACTTAAGTTTGATATGACGATACCTGGTGAGTCGTAACGCTGTACAAACATCCAGCCTTTACTTAGTATTTACTGAGTCAGTCGGGGGAGGTGTTATGCGAGTTTATTGCCAATGCGGCGCGGTGGCACACGCGCCAAAACATCAACAAAACGGTGATAGCAGTGATTTGCACTGTGTGTGCAGCGATCCAAACTGTGGGCACAGTTTTGTGCAGGCCGTGGGCTATAAACACACCTTGCAGCACAGCAAGCTAAGTTTAGAGCAGGGCGCTTTTGTGAAACAGAAGCGCATTTTTTGTGGCTGCGGCTCCCGCGCGCGGATCACAAAAACCAATCGACTCTCGCAAAACTGTGCTGATGTTTACTGCCAGTGCACGAACGCTGACTGCGGCCATCAGTTCGTGGCGTTCTCCCACTACCACAGCCCCTTATCGCCAAGCGCGAAAACGACTGATGAACTCGCCAGCGCGCTAATCAAATCACTCACGCCAGAGCGGCGCAAAAATCTTCATACTCAACTTTCTTTGTTTTGAGCATTTATCTCGATACGAGTGAAGTTCAGCTTTCTATCCAGTGCATATAACGTGGCGTCGTGATTGGTAAAGGGCACGCCGATGATGTTTACGCCGATTTTTTTAAGCAGCGCTTGGCGCTTCGCTTCGAGTTCCGCCGCCTTTTCGTTTGATGCTGATAGCAAGTTCTCGTAAAAATTATTAACCTCGACAGCAAGCGTCTCAATCTCGTCAATGTGGGCAATGACGGCGCTTGAATCAGCGCCGGCATCGAACAGCAGGTTTAGTTCGTTGTGCGTGAGTAGTGTGTAGTTCATTCCGCCACCTCGGCGATTTCTCCGCGGGCCATTCTCAATGTTGCGCCCTCGTAATAAAAAACGCTGACATTTTTACCGATGCAGTCAGACGGGTGTTTGCCATCTAGCTCGCTATCCCACACATTGCCAACAATGCCAGAATGGAGCCTCACTTTGTACGTAGTCACTTTTGACATCAACAGCGTGAAATAGTGGTCTCCCGTTACAATGCCGCATTCTTTTTGCAACCTGACCAACAACGCATAAACACCGTCGCCAGTGATATTTTTACTGCCGTGAAATTTCATCAGCAAGTTGAGCATTTTTTGGGCTTTAGGATGCTCCACGAATTTTTTACTGCTACGAAGGTGCGACACTTCCCCGCCGCCCAGGTGCATGACCACAACACAGTCATCCGATATCTCATAATGCAGATCTATGATTTTTTGCTCGATGGTTTGTTTCATTTCCCGCCCCGCTATGCTCACTCGTTTTTAAGCGCTTCTTCTAAGTCTGAAATCATGCAGTGCATCGCGTATTCCGTACCCGAGCCTTTCACTGCTCGATCTATTGCCGATTTGGTTGGCGCCGTTCCTCGCACTGACTCAATCAGCTTCAACGCCTTTCGCTGGCTTCCAGCCCTGCTAACCAGGGCTGAAAGTTTTTCAGCAAGATTTTGCTTTTTATTCATCATGCGCCACAATCTCGCTTGGCTTTTCCCAGTCGCACATATTGCTTTCGTCGGTTTCGTTGTCTGGGTCGTCACTGATAACATCCCAGAGAACAGTAAAGTTTTCGCCGTTTTCGTTAACAGCTATCGCTTGGTACTGATTTCCGCTATCGCAGATGTGAGCGTTTTGAGTGAGCGCGTATTCACCGCCTTCAAATTCAACAGAATCAAACTCGTCTTTATATAGCTCAAAAAGCGCCAGCTTTATTTGTTCTAGCCACTCACTCTCTGAAATTTTCCACGCTTCCATATCTTCAGCGTCAGCATCATTAAGCAAAGAAGCCTCTAGCTCAGCGATTGTGTTTTGGTCGTAGCACGCTGCAGCGAATGTATTATCTTGAATTGACATAATGTTTTCCTTATTTGCCGGTTTTGCTAATCCGTTTGATTAGCTTATGTGTTTACTATAACGCCCCGATTCGGGGCAGTCAAACGGTTAATAATAGAAAACCAGACAACAGTCACAAAAAAGCCAGCGCTTGGCTGGCTAGGGGCGTCATGAGGTTACAAGCTACTACCAACGCTCTCGCGCTGCTCCTCGCTGTCTTTTGCTATCAATCGATAGAGATAGGCTTCAATTGCGGTTTTGTCGGTATCCGCACTGCATGTGTCTTGCGATAACGCGCACTCCAGCCACGCCACCGCTTGCTTTGATATATCAGACATTTAGCCTCCTGACTGTCCCCGACCACTGTATATTAATACAGTATTTTTGGTTATTGCAACTGTACGTTATTGAGCTAATACTTACTAATGCGTTTTTATGAGCTACAATATTTGGAACGAACACTACAAAAAGCGTTGCTGATTAAATGCGACGCTGCGCACGTCTGATAGTGCGCTAGCCATTTTTGGCGCAATGTGCAGTTTTTTACGCCAAACCAGACTGGAGAAAATGACTAAGCGTGCTATCAAGGGACCCGACCCCGCTATCTTGTTTTTTATTCGTCAGCGCATCGTTTATAAAATGACGCAGCAGGATGTCGCGCATCAAGCAGGCATCCCTTTTCGCACGTATCAGCGACTTGAGACCGGGCAAGCTGAGCTGAAAATGAGCCAGTTTCGCAAGCTGTGTCGTTTGTTTGATGTGACGTCGGTTGATGTCGCTTTGGGCGAGCTGCAATTTCGTCGCCGTTATGCGGCAGACGTGGCGAGCGTGGCCGCCACATTGCCGTTTGAGGTGCGCGAGCACTTTTTACAACTGATGATCGCGATTAGGAAAGAGGTGTAGTGAGTTACCACAGAATCTGTGGGTAACTTCTATCATTCATTGCTTATTACTATCCTGCCTTTAAACTTGAATGCATCCGCTAACGCTATCTTGGCTTTCTCATCCAGCTCTTCTAACGCTTTTGCGCTCACGTGCAGTGCTGATAAACCCCCAGCGTTATCGGTACTAACACTCACGAACCGGCTTGGCGTCTCGGCGTCGCACATGTTCAATATTGCATTTAGCGCTGAGCAGTTCTCTAGTTCCGCCATTTTGTTGAACTGGTCTAGCGGTGTGTTTACGCCCGGGTATGACTGCCAACCGTTCTCGTCATCCAGCCCCAGCCAATCGCCTTTGTTGTCGATCTCGACCTCGAGTAGCACTTTTACTTTTTCCATAGTGGGCGCCTCACTCACTAGCCATTGCTTTAATGATCCCCAACGTTAGCTGGCAGTCAGCCAGTGCGCGGTGGGCTTTTCCTTCGATAACGACGCCTTGTTGTTTTGCCGCGTTGCCAAGGCGCTGCCATTTGTATTGCTCACGGTAGCCATCCCATTCACCGTAGAACTCTGCATAGGTCAGCATGGCGCAATCAGCATCTAGCCATATTGTTTCCAGTATGTTGTGCAAATTGCTTGTTTGGTCGATGATTCTTAGGTCGTAGTCAGCGTTATAAATGACTAAATCACGCCCTATAACCACTTGCTCAAATTGCCGAATTACATCAGGCCATGTTGGTGCAGTGGCTACCATCTCATTAGTGATCCCGTGAATATCCGTAGCCTCAGCGGGTATGGGTTGCGTTGGTTTTACCAGGGTGTCGAGCAACACTTTACCTGTGCAATCGATGACGCTTATTTCGACTATTTCATCCGTATCGCCAAGGCCTGTTGTCTCGGTATCAAGTATTAGCGCATTGTTTTTTATCCACTGCTGAGCGCGTTGCTTGGGTGTCAAATCCATAGAGCCTCCTTATATTTCTGGCCAGTCGTCTATCCACGGCAGGTCATCCAATGGCGCATCGAGGCGGCATAGATAATCGCTGTCGTTTGGTGGGTCACTTTGAATGAGCTGCACGTGTCCGTTTTGGTGCGCAACTTTGAGGATGGTGTCGTTGCCGACACCGATTTTTTGTCCTTTGAGCAGTCTGCTTAGGTTGTCATCGTCCAGTTCGTAGGCTTGGCCAACAATGTTCAAGAACTCAGACCGGATCCGTTCTTTAAAATCGTCGCCAGAGGTGGGCGTACAGTTATTGACAGAACTCCGAGAGGCGGCTGCGCCGCCAGAAAGAGCATCAGCCACCTGCGCGACTTTTGACTTCAGCACTATTTGGAACCGCCGTAGCCGTGTTTTTATCTCCATGCCTGCGGCATCGATGCCCCCGATTTTTGAAACCGCCTCACCATACGGTGATCCGAATGGCGTCACGTCGTAGGTGTTGCGGATAATCAGATCTTTGCGCTTAACGAACGGCCCACCTTGCCCCATCACATAGCCCATCCAGTCGCCGGTGTCTGCGCTTTGCATTGCTTGCACCACATTGCCGTTTTGGTGCTCAACGGTTGGTTGGTACACGTTGCTGATGCGCGCAAAGAGGTCTTTGGTTTTCAGTTTTTTGGCGGGTAGGCGAGGGCCGTGCAAATCAGCGGCCATCGCATGGTCGTTGTAAATGGCAATCAGCTCTTTGCGGCTTAGCGTGGTTAGGTATTCGTTAAAGCTGGCTTTGTCGATGTTTGCATAACGGCGCAGCTCGCGGTATGTCGTGACCGGTGCGCCGCCAAAGAACTGGAACTGACGAATTGACCAGCGCGACTTCCACGCGCACACGTTCTTGGCCGTTTCTTTGATGCTTTCGCCGGTTTCGTCGTCTTTGTCTTGGTCCATCGCAAAGCCATCAATGTTTTTACTGATGTATTTCGCGATGTATCCGGTTGCTGTGCCTTTCTCGGGGTCGATGATTTTCACATCGCAGCGGGGGCGATAATCGAGCGGCCCCACGTATTCGCGTGTTTTGGTTTTCTTGGGTAGCAACTCGGCGGTGTCGTCTTCTATCGCGTATTCAATAAACACATTGCGCGCATGGGCGACGTTTTCGGGCGTTAGCCATAGCAGCAAGTGCCAGTGCGGGGTGCCGTCGTGGTGCGGCTCGGCCACTCGCACACCAAACCAGCGCACATCATCACGCGCGAGTTGCGCACGAATGCGAGACCATACGGCGTTTAAGTAGCTTTGCGCATCGCGGGGGCTGGCGCCGTTCCAGTTTTCAATAAATCCGCCTTTCTTGCGCGTGTTGTGATATTTGGATGGCGCGGTCAAGGTGAGGAATAAACCGGTTAAACCGAGGTGGTTGGCTATGTCTTCACAGCCACGGGTGCGCACCATGAGTTCGTGGCGACGGATCGCAGGGTTGGCCACCGAGCGCAACACCATGTCGGATAAATCCACGGTTTCTTCCGTGTCTTCATCTATCAGTACGCTTTTCTCAATGTACTGCCAGTTTTTGCGCTGCTGCTCTTTGTATTCACTCAAGCAATCGCGCGAGCAATAAGTGCTGGCACTTTTGGATACTTGGCCCATTGCAATCGCAAGATGCTCACGCATGAGTGCGCGCGCTTTCTTTAATCGACGTTGCCACCACTTGGTGTCGAGCAGTTTTAATAAGCCGCATTGCGCGTGTTCGGGGAGCAGTTTCTTGCGTTGCTCGGGTTGGGGGATCCCCATCGATTCGGCAAAGTTGGCGAGCTCGCGATAGACGCGGAGTGCAGTTTCGTCTTCTGCCTCGTCAATATCTTCATGCACCAACAGGTGAAGTTGGTTTTGCGCGGCTTGCGCGAGTTTAAATGCCATGTCTGCGATTTCGTCTTGCTCGAGCTCAGCAAGAATGCGCTCACGTGGCGCGTTGTTCTTGGCCTTGTCGAGATTCATGCTGATTTGTGGCGCGGTGCAGCCCGTCGGGTTGTGACGATATTCGATATCTGCATTGCGCAGCGCCTCTTCGGCATCCTCGCTAATTTGCAGCGCCTTGGATTGGGTAGGCAGGTTTTGATAACGCTTCATCACCAATCGAATGCGGCGTTGTAGTTCACCACCCATTCGATTGCGGATAAATGTGTTGGCCATGCGGCGGCCGTTTTGCTTGTATTCACGCACATACCGATCGGCAAAATACCGAGTAAGGTAGTCGGGCAAGTTGCGGAAATACGGGCGCAGAAAATCGAAGTCATCCGGGTTGGCTTCCCAGAGTTTACGCTCAACCGGTGACATGCCATCAGGCTCGCGCTCGATTTGCTGAGGCTCACAATAGTAATCATCAACAGTAGGCGCGGGCAGTTCACCAGCCGCCCACAATGCCGCTAGTTTTTCTGCCTGCGCTATCTGGTAAGGCGAGCGGTATTGCTTGCTCATTGCACACCCATTTCTGCCAGTTCGTGCGCGGTAGCGACTAAATAGCCACCCAAACCATTACCACGAGTAATCACACCCTTAAAAAGGTGCTGGCATTTTAGGTTTTCGCAGGCTTGGTCGATGGCGGTTTGCATATCATCCAGCTCGCCAACTTCGATGGCCTTTGGTTCTTCTGTCTCAGGGTGACGAACAACGCCGCCATCGCCGCTTAATTGAATTGCGTAATATTGCATGCCGCCTCCTACTTCACTGCTGATTGCGCGCTTTCGACGATTCGGAAATCTCCATCACGGTCGAATACTCGGTTCATCAACAGCGCTTCGATGTGCTCCGTTTCGCGGTATAAGTCTTCCCTTGTTTCGCGGTATAAGTCTGCCCTTGCTGCCCGTCGGGCAATATTGATGTCGAGAAAGAAATATCCATATCGGTTCATCGCATCAATCAACGCTTTGGTTTCCTGCTCGAGTTGTTCGAGTGTTCTGTGCGTCGTCAATTCTGATAAATGACTGGGGTCTGGTCTTATGCTGTCGCGGCGGCTAATGGATAGCGCGGGCAGGGCATGCTCTCCCCAGCTTGGGTGCTCAATCATCTTGCCGATGAATAAGCCTTCCACGCATTCAATTAACGCGCAGAGTTGACTGTCTTCATCCAAATACAGCTGTCCGCGCACGGGGTTACCTTTTCCGTTCCAATACTTTTGCATCGTGTTAATCCTTTTTAGTGGGGGTGAATGTGCCCTTGAGCACGTAGTAAGCGCATTCAAAATCGAGTTGCTTTTGCACATAAAAATCGAGCTTTACGCCCGTGAGTAGATAGATGCCCATCCCTTGCTCCTATAAATACTTGATTGAATTAGCGGCGAACTGCTCGGCCATTTCTTGGGTGACGTGAGTTTCTGGCGTGATAAGCGCGCAGACTGTCCAGCGCTCGGGGTTGGGGCTTTCGAGCTCTAGCTCACGGGCGATGCTCATTGTGCGGGCGCTGTATTCTGGAGCGCTGACGGTGACGTTGCCGTGCGGCGTGGTGAATGTTTGCTGTGTCATCTTTCGTTCTCCCTAAAACGAGTGACAAAAAAAGCCCCTTGCGGGGCAAACGCTGATGCAGTGGCTAGCGAAAATCGGCTTTGTCTAAGCGCTTAACTGGACCAAGCACGGTCGAAAAGCGGTTGACGATGCGCTCGAGGCGAGCAAGTCCAACGCGCAGTTTGTCGCGGTCGGCGGTGTCAAAGTCTTCAAAGTTCCAGGTGTGCAGGTGGTGATCTAAACCACCGGCAGCTAACACCATGGCGCGTTCGGCAGCGGCGAGGCTGTTAAATGCCATTCGTAACTGGCTGGCGCGGTGGCTGCGCCCAAACAACGCGCGGGCTTCTGCAATGCTTTCCGCCGCGGTTTTGGGTTGCGCGGTGGCTTCATCAATGGCGGCGTCCCATTCGGCAAAATTTCGCGGGCGGCCGGTGATCACTCGCAGGCTGAGTGCTTTGTGTTGGTTGCTGATGTTTTCGGCTTGAGACATGGTTCCCTCCTAAGCGGCTGGCGTGTTAACGGCAGTCCACTCTTCTTTGGCCTGCTTGTAACGCGCGTCGATGTATTCTGCTAAATCGCTGACGTGAATTAGCGTCGGGCTGCGCTCGCTATCGCGCAGTTTGAAAGTGGGCACGGGGAACGTGCCGGCTTTGGCTTGCTGTTCTGCGGTGTTCTTTTTCACGCCAAAAAACTCTTCACACACGTCTTTCAGCGGGATGGTTGTCGTTTCGTACTGAGCAAGTAACGCAAATTGGGTGTTCATCGGTGTCGTCTCCTTAACTCAAGCCGGGAATAGGCATGCCGTTGCCGACGGCATCAACGGCCATCGACAGGAACGGCGTCATGCCGGATGTGCGGTTTTCTAAATCGCTCACCATCATCACTAGGTTGCGGATGCCTCGGTGGGCGGTCTCTTTTAAGCGGTCGCGCTCGGTGCGCGGTAGGTAGTGGTTGCCGCCGTGTTGCAAGGCAGCGGCAGAAATCTCCCCCGCGTGCTGGCTGGCTTGCAGTGCGCGAGTGGCAAGGCTGGCCGCCTCGTCGCTCTCGGGCACCTTGGCGGCCACCATTCTCAAATCAAACAGCAGTCCACTGACTAGCGTCTCGTCGTCGGTCACGTGCGTGAGCGTGGCCAGTTCCTTGGCTGTGAGTTGATGCGGCTGCTCAGGGTTGAGCTTGTTGCGCAGCACTTGCGCACGGATCTCACTTTGCGACGCCAATTGCTGCAAATTGTGGCGGTTTGCAAATGCGCAACACGCATCGTCAAAAGACTGATGTTTGAGCTGACGAAATTCACACATTGAGTCATTCCCTTCCATGATTGACACTCAAATGAGTACGTAGGGCGCCAGCACTGACGCAATGCCAACAATGTGTAGCCAAACAGGGCACTTTGGTTCGCTTGGCTGGTCTGAGGTCTGCGACTCCCAGCGCCAATCGCGGATTGCTGGCATGGGTTTTGAGTTAAAAAGGTTGAGGAATGGCATGATTAGGCCTCCTGCTCAGCGGCACGCTGGGCAAGCTTAACCATGTTGATCAGGACAGCGCTTTGGGCTGACGCCTTTGGCATAACGGGGATTTCGCCACATGAGATGGCACGGTTTAGGGAAGATTGTGACCACCCTGTGCGACGTAAAAATTCCTTTTTTGTGCACACAGGCGTGTCAATTGCTATTTGAAGTGCTGCCATGATGGTATCCTCTAGCGTATACAGGAATCATATTGAGCGTTATCGGTCTCTATAGCGCTCACTGAATGTCATATGAGGACTATAGATCTCAAATGAAATCATTACAACCACAAATTAAACCCTTTCCCTATTCAAAAGGGAGGGCTTTGATAGAAAAAATGAAGCAGATCACAAACGTGAGTACTGATTTGCAGTTTGCGGACGTAATTGGAATCTCGAAGTCGACGATTGCAACATGGGTTAATCGTGAGATGACTCCATTTGAGATTGTTATCCGTTTACATCTAGCAACTGGTGTCTCTCTTAGGTCTCTTCTGCTCGATGATGGCGAGCTATTTGATAAAGCTTTCGACGGTGTGGAGGAAGTAGAGGGCAGGCGGTTGATTAACGGCCGTCTGGAGAAGTCACAGCCGGTACTGTTCGACCCCATTGTTTTGAATGACTTTGGCGTGAAAGCCGTTCAATCCAAGGTCGTAGAACTGGATAACGAAAAGCTACTGGTAAACTTTGAAGAAACGTCTGCAAGCTCAGGTCGCTACGTTATCGACATAGATGGCACCGTTTCTATCAACCAAATCCAACGCTTACCAGGCAAAAGGCTAGCGATTAACTTTAATGAAAGCAGCTTTACTGTGACGGACGACGAGATCTCTGTTCTTGGCCGTGTCGTTATGAGCATGAAAAAAGAATAACCAGCGCCCGTAGAGGCGCTTTTTCAGTTGGTTTAGGGAGGAATCATGAACATAAACAAGGCTTTGTTCTGTCTTTGTTGTACGGCTGTGTTGTTAACAAAATCAGCTTATGCCAATGAAAGCAATGAGCTGGATTGCCGTTACTCTGCTGATTTAGTTGTTTCAACGACCCCGCTCATTCAGGAGATCGCAGGTAAGTTTAAAAATAGAATTAGCTATCAAGACTATACAAAATGGAGAATGGGAGTTTTACAACCCCAACTTGAAGAGCTAGAAAGTAAATACCACAAATCACCTTACCCGTATCAAAACTTTGACTATCCCGTCTATATGAACGTTGTATCTGACTATCTTGGTAGAGTTCGCCTTTTAAGCCAGAGTGTTTATACGACATTACGATATGGTGAGAGCAAAAAAGAGTCAGTGAAAACGCAATGGGTCGCAATCAAGAAGTCAGGCGAATATTTTTCCCAAAGCTGCCCTGACGTATTTAAGTGAAAAAGGCAGACACTATTAGACAATCAGCCTTAGTCGGTTTAGGGAGAAACGATGAAAGAATCAAAGCACGTTACTAAGTTTAAATCTGATCACTTACAGCCTGGCGAGTCCGTTATCGCATGGTCTAAGGGCTATATTGGCGAGTCGATGGGGCGAGGAGATAAAACTCAGCATAGTGGTGTGTTAATTGTTACCGAATCGAGAGCTGTTTTTTATCGCAAAGGTTTTACGGGTGAAATTATAGAGACCATGCCGCTTAAGTCGATTTCGTCCATTGAACGCAAGTCTACCTTTGGGTTCCGAACCATTACCATGCACGCGAGTCATGATGACTTATCTTTTAAAAGCACCGCCAGCAAAGAGGAAAATCAAGCGCTGGTTGATACGATAGAGCGTGGCCGCGCTGATGCCCCATCACCCTCTCAGCCTGCTGCCGAGCCAGAGCAAAACCAGCCCGACGCGATAGAGCAAATCAAAAAGCTGGCAGAGCTAAAGGATGCAGGCGTTCTCACTGATGAAGAGTTTCAGGCAAAGAAAGAGAAGTTGCTTGCGGAGATATGATCTTCAGTTTTAAAGGCTGGTATAGGCGCTGCATTCAGCGCCTTATTTTTATGCTGAACGCATCACTATCTCTGTGAGATTATCTTTATCGAATTCTTGGTAGTTATTTGGAGCCCCCGGGACACCCAAGCAAATCTTCCAAGTTTGAGGCGTTTGCGTCCCTCTCTTGTACACTCCATCATCTTCATTGCCAAAAGACGTTAGCTGAATTTGCGCTACCTCTTTACTACCAGCCTTAACCTTAAATGCACCGTTTACACCAATAAAACAGCAGCCCTCGGGCTCTATGGTAACAGTGCGACAATTTGGCATTTCTATCACTAGCTTCTGAGTTGAATAATCACCGATTAGTTCTTCGCTAAGGACGATGGGGACTCTTTCTTGATGAATTTTATCGTGATTAAACCATCCCTCAATTTGGGCCAGTATTCTCTCAATTTGTTCTAGCCACTTTTCCTTTCTTATTTCTACCCCCTGCTCCTTTTCATTAGTGTCTTCTTCTCTTTCTCTCAGAAACTTATCTAATTTATCGTTCATGACTTTCGCCTGCTTCTTGTTAATGGAAAAACCAGACTGCAAGGCGACAAAAGAAAGGTAAACACCCCTGAATGCATTTTGAGACAGAGCTAGATTAATTTTTTATTTCTTGTCATGCAGCTTATGCGGGAACAACTCCGTGTACACGGTCCATAGCACGTTTAAGTTGCGGTGGCCTGTCACCTGCGCCACTTCCTCAATCGAATAGCCTTTCTCAAACAGTCGGCTGGCACCCTCGCGGCGTAAATCGTGATAGCGCAAATCTGTAATTCCTAGCGCATTGCGCACACGCTGAAATCCGGCAGTGACTGAGCGCGGGTTATACGGAAATATCCGATCGCTTTCTCTTGGTTGGCGCATCACAATATCAAAGCTTTCACCCAGCAAGGGGACCAACATGTGGTTGCCGCTTTTCTTGCGCGGGTCTTTGCGGTTACGGACTAGCACCTGTTTGTTCTTTTCGTCTAAGTCTTTCCAGGTTAGTGCGCAAACTTCGCCAATGCGCATACAGGTAAGCACGGAAAAATCGAGAATATCAATAAACGGAATACGCACGTTGCCGTTCTTGCGGAAGTTTTGCCGCTGCAGCAGCCCCTCGCGCAGTTGCTCGATTTCGTTCTCGTTCGGTCTCCGCGTTCGCTTCTCACTTCTGCCGATCAGTTTCATCTCAACCAGTATCGGAATGGTTTCTTCGAACACGCCAACGTTCGCATCGATATTAAACACGGGTTTGGCTTTGCGCATCACAGAACGTAAATACGCCACGTCGTGGTAAACGGTAACTGGCTTAGCACTGGCGGCTATACGGTTTTTGCAGTGCTGGATGATGTCGCTGGGTTTTAGTTCGTTGCTGAGCACATTGGCAATGTCGCAGTCCCTCAGCATTTCGATCACGTAGCGTTTCGTGCGCCCCGTGTTGTTCCATAAGTCGGCATCGTATATGTATTTTTCGATAAGCTCGCCAAGCGTAACAACTTGTGACTTGTTCACGCCCTCGGCTTCTAGCTCGAAAACCCGTTTTTTACCATACTCAACGGCGTGTGCTTTTTTCCTGAATGTTTTTTGCTCTCGGTGTATAATCCGGCCGCCTTTTTTGATGACGACCTGAGAGCGGTATCGAGATTCACCACTGACAAGTTTACGGTGTTCTATAGAGTACGATGCCATTCCGTCCTACCAGTTCGGGGAGACTATAGGGAGACTGTACATCAAAATTCGCTATAATTTAACCGAATTCGCAGTAATTGAGACTTATGACAAATGCAGTAAAAACACAGGCCTCACGCGGTCTCAAGCCAAATTATCCAATGCAACGATTTTCCGTGGCACCGATGCTCGATTGGACCGATCGTCACTGCCGTTATTTTCATCGCTTACTATCAGATCACACGTTGCTGTTTACCGAGATGGTCACCACAGGTGCGATCATTCATGGTAAGGCGGATTACCTTGCTTACCACGAGCAGGAGCATCCGGTGGCGTTGCAGCTGGGAGGATCGGATCCGGCGGATTTGGCAACATGCGCTAAGCTGGCGGCCGAGCGTGGTTATGATGAAATTAACCTCAACGTTGGTTGCCCATCGGATCGGGTGCAAAACGGGCGATTTGGGGCGTGCTTAATGGCTGAACCTGAGCTGGTGGCGCAGTGCGTGGCCGCGATGCGTGAAGTAACCGATGTGCCTATTACGGTGAAAACTCGCATTGGTATTGATGAACAAGACAGCTATGAATTTTTGACTGACTTTGTGGGTATCGTCAGTGAAAAGAGTGGCTGCGATATGTTTACCGTGCATGCACGTAAGGCGTGGTTGAAAGGTCTGAGCCCTAAAGAAAATCGGGAGATCCCGCCGCTGGATTACCCGCGTGTGTACCAGCTGAAAAAAGATTTTCCGCACCTGACGCTTGCCATCAATGGCGGGGTGAAAAGCCTTGAGGAGGCGGAGCAGCACCTTGCGCATCTTGATGGTGTGATGGTTGGCCGCCAAGCCTATCAGAGCCCGTTTATGTTGGCCGAGGTCGATCAGCGTTTATTTGGTAAGACAACCCCTCGCATTACACGTCGCCAAGCAGTCGAGGCGATGTTCCCATACATCGAGCAGCAGCTTACTCACGGGGCGCAACTCAATCATATCAGCCGCCATATGTTAGGTCTGTTCCAAAATATGCCAGGCGCGCGGCAGTGGCGCCGTTATATCAGCGAGAATGCGCACAAGCCGGGCGCTGGGATTGAGGTACTGACCACTGCAATGAGCCATATCCCCGAGCAATGGCTTGACGCCTAATCCGGTGAAAATCACCACTTGTTGGTGCCAATCTAACCGCACCTTCATTTCATCTTGAAGGCATTTCTGTAATCTATTGAATTAATGATCAATTATCGAGTGACAAATTGGCCTAAAACCTGCAAAGTCTGTCTCGCTATCAAGACAAGGAGATCGCAATGATCGAAATACTCTTTCTGATTGGCTTTGCTGTTGTATTGTTCATGACAGGCGTGAGCATCATGGGCATGGTGCTGGCCATGCTGGCAGGCTTTGCTGTGATGATGTTGGCCGGGATGATAGGGACCCTGCTTAAGCTACTACCATGGCTTTTGGTGATCGCTTTGGTCGTTTGGCTGGTTAAACGCCAGCGTCGCGGCCGCAAAGGTGAGCCTGAAGTGATTATCAATGAAAAGCGCTGGGCACGATTCCGTCGCCGCTAAGCGCACAAAATTTGCGCGTTGACACAGCAAACGCATGCTGTTGCGGTTTTTTCTCTTCACCTCGGCACAAAGCTTGCTATTATTCTAAGCAATCGGCGACAAGGCATGGCTTTGCCGCCTCCGCGTGACGACCTTTTTTAATCGACAATGTGGAGAGTTTCATGAAAACCACTTCAATGACGCTTGCCGCCGCAGCGTTTACCGCGCTACTGGCCATGCCGTCTCAAGCAGCCACCCTTGCCGGGGGAAAAGTCGGCGCTGATGCTTGGTTTATGGATGCTGACGTCAATAATGTAGAAGCCGATGATGCGAGCACGGCTGGCTCTTACTATGCGGCAATTGAGCACCCACTTCCGCTGATCCCCAATGCAAAAATCCGTCAAACGTCGGTGAGTGTTGATGGAGCAGATACGGGAAAAGTTGATTTTGACCAAATCGATTTTGTTGCCTACTACGAGTTTCTCGATAACGATCTCGTATCGGTGGATGCGGGCATTAATATGCAGCGTTTCCAATCTGGCAAGTTTCAAGGACAAAGTTTTGACGAGTGGCAACCGAACATTTATGCCGATGCACGTGTAGGTCTAGTCGGCACGCCTTTATTTGTATTTGCCACCGTGAGCAAAGGCGAGTTTGATGGTACCAGCACCTTGGATGCCGAAGCGGGCTTGCAATATCAGTTAGGTTTAGTGGCCGCTGATTTGAACGTACGAGGCGGGTATCGGATGATTGATCACGATTTCGATTATTTTGACAATAACAAAGGTGAGCTTGATCTGACTGGCTTCTTTGTTGGTGCAGAGCTCGACTTTTAATCGGTTGAACGTCAAGGCAACGAGTAAAAACCGCGCATAGGCGCGGTTTTTTATACCTGAAGATTCCTCCTATTCGCATCTGTCGCCCATGTCTCACTGCGACTTTCGCCTAATACCCAGCGATAAAAAACTCTGCCACGCTTTTTGAGTAATAACGGCAAGGAGAGAGCAGTACGTGCTCCGCCATCAACTCAAACATGGAATAAGGAAAGAGTATGATTTACGCAAAACCAGGAACAGATGGGTCAGTGGTGAGCTTTAAGTCGCGTTATCAAAACTTTATTGGAGGTGATTGGGTGCCGCCGGTGAAAGGCCAGTATTTTGCCAATACGTCACCGTGCACTGGCGAAACCCTTGCTGAAGTGCCGCGCTCAAGTAGCGATGATGTCGATCTGGCACTGGATGCGGCTCATGGCGCCAAAGACGCATGGGGGAAAACCTCTGTCACTGATCGCGCCAATATTCTGTTAAAAATTGCTGATCGGATTGAAGCGAACCTCGAAATGCTCGCGGTGGCGGAAACCTGGGAAAACGGTAAAGCGGTGCGTGAAACTCTGGCGGCCGATATTCCGCTTTGCGCCGACCACTTCCGCTACTTTGCCGGCTGTATTCGTGCTCAAGAGGGCACCGCGGCGGAGCTGGATGCGGGCACAGTGGCGTATCATATTTACGAGCCATTGGGGGTGGTAGGACAAATCATTCCGTGGAATTTCCCTTTGCTGATGGCGTCATGGAAGCTTGCGCCGGCCTTGGCGGCTGGGAACTGCGTGGTGCTAAAGCCGGCGGAGCAAACCCCAACGACCATCTTGCTGCTGATGGAATTGATTGGTGATCTATTGCCAGCGGGTGTGGTTAACGTGGTCAATGGTTATGGCGCCGAAGCCGGACAGGCACTCGCGACGTCCCCACGGATTGCCAAGCTCGCGTTTACGGGGTCAACGCCAGTCGGTCACCACATTCTGCGTTGTGCGGCAGAAAACCTCATTCCGTCAACCGTCGAGCTGGGTGGCAAATCGCCCAACATCTATTTTGAAGACGTGATGCAGCAAGAAGAAGCCTATATCAATAAAGCGGTAGAAGGCCTGTTGCTTGGCTTTTTCAACCAAGGCGAAGTATGCACCTGTCCGTCGCGCGCGCTGATCCAGGAAAGCATCTACGACGACTTTATCGCACGTGTGATTGAGCGTGCAGGGACGATAAAACAAGGTAACCCGCTCGATACCGAGACCCAAGTGGGCGCGCAAGCGTCCGATGAGCAGTTCGATAAGATCATGAGCTATTTGAAGGTCGGTCAAGAAGAAGGCGCGAAGGTCTTAATTGGCGGTAGCCATCAGGATTTGGGCGGCGGCTATTACGTGCAGCCGACCTTACTGCAAGGGCACAATGACATGCGTGTGTTCCAAGAAGAGATCTTTGGGCCCGTAATTGGAGTGACCACCTTCAAAGATGAGGCGGAAGCGTTGGCGATTGCCAACCACACCGAGTACGGGTTGGGCGCAGGGCTTTGGACACGTGATATGAACCGCGCTTATCGTGTAGGACGTGCGATTGAAGCAGGGCGGGTCTGGACTAACTGCTATCACCTTTATCCGGCCCATGCCGCCTTTGGTGGCTACAAAAAATCCGGTATTGGACGAGAGACACATAAAATGATGCTGGGTCACTATCAACAAACGAAGAACTTACTCGTTAGCTACGACATTGATCCATTGGGCTTCTTTTAATAGAGAACCCCTAAAAGCAGGGGCGGGGATAACATCGCCTCTGCGCATCAAGCTTCCCGCATGGCAGCTTTGCTTATCTGAGACTAAACTCAATAGGTGATCCAATTGAGTGGGCAAAGCATCATGACAGCCGAACAGCTACGTGCTTTATACCGTCAACAGCTTTTGATTGAAGCGGTCGTTGAGCCTTCGTTAGATAGCGAAGGGTGGGTGGTTGAGTGTCGACACACCAGTGGCGGTTTAATGGCGCTTACCAATGCTGAAGGGATTGAACAATGCTTTACCGATATTGACCAAGCGACCTTGAACGCGCTTGAGATTGGTTTTCAGCAAGTACGTATTGCTGACTAACATTATTTTCCCGCTCAATGACACGCGATTACGTACCTACCTTACAAAACGTTATAAAACATTCGTATCTATTCTTTATTGTTATTAATTGGTGAGGGTACGCTAGCATTCACGCAATGTTAGCAAGGAATGTCGTCACCATGTTACTCAAGGATCTCTCCGGGTTAACCAGCCCGCTTAATGATCAGCAAATAGGCCAGTTGCAACAAGCCGTGGCGGAGTTGTCACCGCAGCAACTGGCCTGGATTAGTGGTTATTTTTGGGGGTTAAGCCAAACACCTGCTGGTGAAGCGGCGGCACCCAATGCTATGCCACAAGCCAGTTCTGCCCCTAACCAGACTCTGACCATTTTGTATGCGTCACAAACCGGCAACGCTAAAGGCGTGGCGGAGGCGCTGCATCAGGAAGCGGAAGCGGCTGGGATCCCAGCCAAATTGGTGGCGGCAGATAACTACAAAGGTAAGCAACTGGGCAAAGAAACCCATGTTGTGATCGTCGCCTCTACCAATGGAGAAGGCGAGCCGCCGGATAACGCCATTGAGCTGCATGAATTTTTGCAATCCAAGAAAGCGCCCAAACTTGATCACCTGCATTATGCGGTGTTGAGCTTGGGGGATTCGAGCTATGAGTACTTCTGCCAGACGGGGAAAGACTTTGATGCCTTCTTGCAAAAGCTTGGCGCCAAGCCGATGGTCGCGCGTCTTGATTGTGATGTGGATTATGAAGCCACTGCCAGTGCTTGGCGAGAGCAAACCTTAGCCGAGGTGAAGCAGCAGTTTCAGGCCAGTGGCGATGCGCAGGTGGTGCCTCTCCATCAAGCTACCGCGCAGGCAAAATACACCAAACAATCCCCGTACACGGCCGAGCTACTCACCTGCCAGCGCATTACCGGACGAGGCTCAGATAAAGCGGTTTACCATATTGAACTCGATCTCGATGAATCCGGCATTGAATATCAACCGGGTGATGCGTTGGGCGTATGGTATCAAAATGATCCCGAACTGGTGGACAGCATCGTCGCCAAGGTGGGCCTGCGTGGCGATGAAACCGTCGATATCGGTGGTGACAGCCTCTCGTTGCGAGACGCGTTAATTGCCCACTATGAGATCACCGCTTCTAACCCGCAGCAGATCACAGCGTTGGCGGCGTTATCGGAAAGCGACACACTCACCGCATTGACGGAAGACAAAGCCGCATTGCGCGAGTTCGCGAATCGCACTCAGCTGATTGATGTGCTGGCACTGGCGGACGTCAACCTGAATGTCGAGCAGTTTCAATCGATATTGCGCCGACTGACTCCGCGTTTGTACTCGATCGCCTCTAGCCAAGCGGAAGTGGAGGACGAAGTGCACCTTACCGTCGGGCTGGTGGATTATCAGCATGAGAGCGGGGAATCACGCCAAGGCGGCGCCTCGAGCTTTCTTGCCCACCGCGCTGAAGCGGCCGAGACGGTTAAGGTGTTTGTTGAGCACAACGATAACTTCAAACTGCCAACCAGTGATGACACTCCCATCATTATGATTGGTCCAGGTACCGGTATCGCACCGTTTCGCGCCTTCTTGCAAGAGCGAGAGCAACGCGAGGCGAAAGGCGATAACTGGTTGTTCTTTGGCGATCGCACCTTTACTGACGATTTCCTCTACCAGGTTGAATGGCAGCAATACCTTAAATCTGGCCTGCTGACGCGGATGGATGTGGCCTTTAGCCGCGATCAGGCTGAGAAAGTGTATGTCCAGCACCGGTTGCTCGCGCGTGCTGAGACAGTGTGGCAATGGCTATCAAATGGCGCTTACATCTATGTGTGTGGTGATGCCAACCAAATGGCGAAAGATGTCCATGAAGCCTTAATTGAGATTGCCCAGACACAGGGTCAACAAAGCCGTGAGCAAGCGGAAACCTTTATTAATGAATTGCGCAAAGATAAGCGCTATCAAAGGGATGTGTACTAATGAGTGAACAGAAATTTGCGGGCGATACACTGGGCCCACTGGCCGATAATGAGCGTTTGAAAGAGCAAAGTGATTACTTGCGTGGCACCATTGATCAAGACTTACAGGATCCGATCACGGGGGGGTTTACCGATGATAACTTCCAGCTGATCCGTTTTCACGGCATGTATCAGCAAGACGATCGCGATATTCGCGCTGAGCGGCAAAAGCAAAAACTGGAGCCGCTGCATAATGTGATGTTGCGAGCGCGGATGCCGGGCGGGATTATTACGCCCCAGCAATGGCTAGCGATTGACAAGTTTGCCCGTGAAAGCTCGCTCTATGGCAGTATTCGCCTGACTACCCGACAAACCTTTCAGTTTCATGGTGTCCTTAAGCCGAACATCAAGCTTATGCACCAGACCTTGAATGAATATGGCATTGACTCGATTGCCACCGCCGGCGATGTGAACCGCAACGTGTTGTGCACCTCTAACCCGGTGGAGTCAGAGCTTCATCAGCAAGCCTATGATTGGGCAAAGCGCATCAGCGAGCACTTGCTGCCTAAAACCCGCGCTTACGCAGAGATTTGGCTTGATGGTGAAAAAGTCGAAGGTAGCCAAGACAAAGAGCCGATTTTGGGTGAGCGCTATCTGCCACGTAAGTTCAAAACCACGGTGGTGATCCCGCCACAAAACGATGTGGATGTGCACGCCAACGATCTTAACTTTGTCGCGATTGCGGAAAACGGACAACTGATTGGCTTTAACGTCCTCGTTGGTGGCGGGCTGGCGATGACCCATGGTGACACCAACACCTACCCGCGTCGTGCCGATGACTTTGGCTTTATTCCGCTTGAACATACGTTGCAGATTGCTGAGGCGGTGGTCACTACCCAGCGTGATTGGGGGAACCGTTCAAACCGTAAAAATGCGAAAACCAAGTACACCCTTGATCGCGTGGGCGCGGATGTGTTCAAAGCGGAAGTGGAAAAGCGTGCTGGGGTGAGCTTTGCACCAAGCCGGCCTTATACCTTTACCGGACGCGGCGATCGCTTAGGCTGGACCAAAGGCATTGACGGCAAATACCACCTTGCCCTGTTTATCGAAAATGGCCGTTTGCGTGATACGCCAGAAAAACCTCTCAAAACCGGCATGGCAGAGATCGCTAAGATCCACCAAGGCGATTTTCGTATGACCGCCAACCAGAATTTGATTATTGCTGGGATCCCGGAAGCGCAAAAAGACGAGATTGAAGCGTTAGCGCGTCGCTATCGGTTGATTGATGACGAACACAGTGTTCAGCGTACTAACTCGATGGCGTGTGTGTCCTTCCCAACCTGTCCACTGGCGATGGCTGAAGCCGAACGCTTCTTACCGGACTTTGTCACGGAAGTGGAGAAAATTCAGCAAAAACATCAAGTACAAGATGATCCGATTGTACTGCGTGTAACCGGTTGCCCGAACGGCTGTGGCCGCGCGATGCTGGCTGAGGTCGGCTTGGTAGGTAAAGCGCCTGGGCGTTACAACCTGCACTTAGGCGGAAACTGGGAAGGCACCCGGATACCTAAAATGTATAAAGAGAATATCACCGATCGCCAAATCCTCGAGGAGTTGGATCAGCTGATTGGTCGCTGGGCGACAGAACGCGAGCCGGGCGAGCACTTTGGTGATTTCTTGATCCGTGGCGAGGTGATTGCCCCCGTGCATGTCTCTAAGAGGGATTTTTATGCCTGAAACTATTCAACCCAACGCGACGTTAGCCTTAGCTGACATTGCCGCGATGAATAAAAGCCAGCAAGCCTTGGCATTGGCGGAGGTCAATGCCAGCTTGGAAACACTCTCGGCACCTGAGCGTATCGCCTGGGCGTTAGAGCACCTTGAGGGGCAATTTGTCCTGTCGTCGAGCTTTGGGGTGCAAGCCGCGCTGATGCTGCATTTGGTCAGCCAAGTAAAATCGGACATTCCGGTGATTTTAACCGACACTGGCTATTTGTTTGCGGAAACCTATCGGTTTATCGATACCCTCACCACTCGATTGGATTTAGACTTACGGGTATATCGCGCCGCACTCAGCCCTGCTTGGCAAGAAGCGCGTTATGGCCAGCTGTGGGAGCAAGGCGTGGAGGGGATCACCCAATACAATCAAATCAACAAAGTTGAGCCAATGAAGCGTGCGCTGCGAGAGCTAAACGCCGGCACCTGGTTGTCGGGATTGCGCCGGGGTCAATCAGACTCTCGCGCCAATTTGCCGATACTCAGTGTTCAGCATGGGGTGTTTAAGTTTTTGCCCGTGATTGATTGGTCGAACCAAGCGGTGGATGACTATTTGCGCGAGCACGACTTGCCTTATCACCCCTTGCGTGATCAAGGCTATGTATCAGTGGGCGATGTGCATACTACCCAGCGCTTGGAGCCAGGAATGCGTGATGAACAAACGCGCTTTTTTGGCTTAAAACGCGAATGTGGATTGCACGAAGACGACTTGAATGATGGCGCTGGCATCTAGCGTGTTGAGTCTTGTCGGCGACAACGCTTCTCTCAAACGTCACCCTAGGGTGGCGTTTTTTTGTTCAAATACGCGGAACTTGTCTATCTTTTTTATTGAGTGATTCGTCAGCCGTGCCGTGTTCTGTGATATAAACAGCGCGCATTGCCAGGAGGCATAAATAGAAGCGCCGAGCTTTTATTCAACACGTCACGGATGCTCCATTTATGTGACCAACAGTGAAGCTTATGAACAAAAAATTCTCTTTAGTGGCGCTTGCCGTCGCCGGTGTCGTTGCCCTTGGGGCGCCCGCCGTTATCGACTACTCCTCGCCTACGCCGTCAACGCCGGATACCGGCAACCGTTACATGGGGCATGGCAACGGCTGGCTAGAAGTGAGTACCTCCACCTTTGGCGACAATATTCAGCGTGTTCAACAGCAAGTCAGCGAAGGCACCAAGATTTGTGTGGTCATGAAAGCCGATGCCTATGGCAATGGGATTGCTGGTCTTTTACCCACTGTGATTGCCAGTGGCATTGACTGTGTTGGCATTGCCAGTAATGAAGAAGCACGGACCTTGCGTGAAGGCGGTTTTACCGGCGAGATCATGCGTGTGCGCACTGCGACCTTACAGGAAATGGAGAGTGCATTAGCATTGAATATGCAAGAGCTGATTGGCTCAGCAGAGCAAGCCGAGCAAATGCGGCAACTTGCCGACAAACATGATATGACCATTCCGGTTCACATGGCGTTTAATGCCGGTGGAATGGGTCGCAATGGCATCGAGATGAACGAGGAAGCGGGTAAGCAAGTCGCGTTGGATATTGCCACTGACCCGCGCTTTAACGTGGTGGGAATCATGACGCATTTTCCTAACTACGAAGCGGATTATGTTCGCAGCAAATTGGGACAATTTAAAACCAACAGTGAATGGTTGATTGAACAGGCAGACTTGAAACGTGAAGATGTCTTGCTGCATGCCGCGAACTCGTTTGTCACCTTAAACGTACCAGAGGGGCATTTTGATATGGTTCGCCCTGGCGGTGCGCTGTACGGCGATCAGCCCACCAACCGAGAGTTTCCGCCCATCATGAGCTTTAAGACCAAGGTGGCCTCTGTTCACCACTTGCCTGCTGGTAGCACGGTCGGTTATGACAGCACTTATACCTTGGAGCGCGATTCTATTCTGGCTAATTTACCGGTCGGCTATTCGGATGGTTTCCCACGTAAAATGGGTAATGATGCCGATGTGCTCATTCAGGGCCACCGAGTGCCTGTTGTTGGCGTTGCATCAATGAACACTATTATGGTTGATATTACGGATATTGCTGATCAGGTGGCCCCTAATGACGAAGTGGTGCTATTCGGTCAGCAAGGGGAGCAAACCATTGGAGCAGTCGAGTATGAGACCAAGGCGGATGTGATTTTCCCAGAAATCTATAGCTGGTGGGGCGCGGTGAACCCACGTGAGTACGTGCAATAACGCTAGATGAAAAGACAAAAAGCGATGCCGAGGCATCGCTTTTCTCATTCCTGATTGGGCGCTTGTATTCAGTCAGCGATTACAGGATGTCGAGTAGCTCAACTTCAAACACAAGAGCGGCAAACGGAGGAATGGCTGCGCCAGCGCCACGCTCGCCGTAGGCCAGATCTTGTGGTACATACAGCTTCCACTTAGAGCCAACCGGCATCATTTGCAGGGCTTCAACCCAACCTTTAATCACACCTGTTACAGGGAACTCAACCGGCTCGCCACGCGTGACTGAGCTATCAAATACGCTGCCATCAACCAATTGACCGTGATAGTGAACACGCACCTGCTTATCGCTGGTTGGGATCTCGCCGTCACCTTGTACCAGCACCTCGTACTGCAAACCTGACTCTGTCACAGTCACTTCTTCACGCTTGGCATTATCTGCCAAGAAGGCATCGCCTTCTGCCGCTTGTGCTTTTGCAGCCTCTTGACGAACTTCTTCCGCTTTTGTGTGAAGCTCACGCAATGCGTTATTGATGTCGTCAATTTCAATCTCTGGCATTTGGCCAGCTAGCGCGGTGCTGATGCCTTTTGCAATCGCATCAACGTGCAAGCCTTCTAGGCCGCTACCGGCAAGCTGTTGACCCATTTGTAGGCCGATGCCATAGCTCGCCTTCTGCTCGACAGTTTCCAGTTGTACGTCAGACATAACGTCTCTCTTTTTTGCGTCAATAAAGTGTGAAAGGATAACAGGTGATGGTTTCGTGGGTAAACTTTTGTGCCAATAAGGCGTCCAAGATGAGGACAAAACAACAAAACATGCGCGGAGTGGCAATGAAGTTAACAGCAATGCGTTCACACTGGAACAAACTGCGTGCTGGATGGCGAGAGAAACTTAACGCGAAGTGGACAAACCGGCCCCACTTGAACCATGGTCTACCTGGTTTGGAGCCGTTAAAACAGCTTTGGCGACGTCTTCCTGTGTTACATCGACGCCTATTGATAGTGCTGATCCCGATTGTATTGGTGTTGGCTATGCTTCCCAGCCCCTCGCCCAAAGCCCCCTCGCCGCAAACTCGTCAACCCGTCGCCCTGAATACGGGGACGAATGCGTCGTCTGCGTCGCAAGATGATTCGTCCGTCGCGGCGTCAACCGCTGAACCTGCGACTCAACAAGCTGAAAAAACAGAAAATAGCCCTTGGGTGAGCCATCAAATTGAGCCCGGTGACACGCTGGCCAAAGTCTTTCGTCGCTACGATTTAGCGTTAACCGATCTGTATGCGATTGCTAATATTGAAGGTGAGGGAAAGCCGATTAGTCGCATCCAGCCAGGGCAGTGGATCCGCTTTAAACGTACACAGAGTGGTGCGTTAGATATTCTGCAAATCGAAACCGAGAAAGGGCAATCGGTACTCTATTTCCGTTTGTCTGATGGCGGGTTTGCTCGCCAGCGTTAGTCTTTTGATGTCAAGAATCCAACCGAAAGCACAGTAACAGGGTGCTTTCGGTACTCAGCCTCTCTTTATCTCAGCCTTGTTCTGTCTTTTTCTACTCGATGTGTGATTAAAGTCGCTGCCGGACGATTTTTGATCTACTTTTTATAAATCGGTCAATAGGGCCGAATACGCTACACCATTGGGGCGGAAAAGGGATAAGTTGCTGTTCAGGGCAAGAATGTCTACTCAATCAGCCATCATTGTATGACAGACTTTTTGCAAAAATAATGAGTCTCTCATCACACTTTGGTTATTTTTTGTGCTAGCATTCGTGCCGCTGTGTAGGACAGACACGCAAGCCCGCCTCAACATGGATGTCTAGGCATTAACACGCTAATCACTATTTTGTTGAGGACTCGCTTTTCCATGTTGAAAAATCTATCTATTGGTAAAAAGTTTACGGCGGCTTTTTCCCTAATTGGTATCGCTGTGGTGATCTTTGGGTTTTACATTTTTACCCAAGTCAGCGGCATGCGCGATAATATGCTGAACTTTACTGACGATACCCTCCCTGCAGTGCTTGAGATCGAGCGACTCAATGAAGAGATAATACGTATTCGTCAAGATCAGTATGCGGTGCTCACCTTTGACGATCCAGCAACACGGCGTGAAATCTTGGGCGAAATCGATGTCATGAAGCGCGATTACAGCCGCGCGCTTGATGCGTATGAAGAAAGCCTTTGGTATGACAACGAGCGTGCTATTTTTACTCGTATTCAAAATCACTGGGACCAATACAATCAAGAGCTCAGTGCTTTTCCTGACAGAGTCGAAGCAGGACAACTGACCGCGGCGCAAAAAATCCTATCTAACTCGTTTGGCACCTTTGGCCAGTTGGATAAATCGCTTAAAGAAATGTCTGAGCTGACCCAAGGTTTTATTACCTCAAACCGCACCTCCATGCTGAATCAAGTGTCGACAGTGAGCATGACCATTATCGGGGTACTGCTTGCGGTGATCGCCTTTATGATTGTGGTAGCGGTGGTCTTCACCCGCGCGATCATTAATCCGCTACGTATGGTGATGGAGCAATCGTCTGCGATTGCCAAGGGCGACCTGACTTACCAGTTAGATCGTAGCCAGATTGGCAATGATGAAATGGGTAAATTGGCCGATTCCAGTATCGCTATGCAAGACAGCCTGCGCAGCTTAATCGAAGAAGTAATTGCCGCGGTAACCCAGCTAAGCAGTGCGGTCGAAGAAGTGAGTGCGGTATCGAGCCAAACCTCGACGGGGATGCAAAATCAGCAACACGAAGTGTCGCAAGTGGCGACCGCGATGGCGCAAATGAAAGCCACCGTGGCGGATGTGGCGCAGAACACCGAGAGCTCATCCACCGCGGCCAATGAAGCGAGTGAGCAGTCTCGCATGGGCGCACAAGACATTGACGGTATGGTAGCTTCGATTCGTAAAGTTGCCGAGGACATGCGTCAAACCGGCGATACCGTGAGTGAGCTCGATCAGCAGTCGAAACAAATCAACATGGTGGTGGATGTGATTCGTGATATCGCTGAGCAAACCAACTTGTTGGCCTTGAACGCGGCAATTGAGGCGGCACGTGCGGGTGAGTCTGGTCGTGGCTTTGCGGTGGTCGCGGATGAAGTGCGCACCCTGGCGGGCCGGACGCAAGACTCGACCGGTGAAATCACCACCATCATTGAGAAACTACAGCAGTTTGCAACTCAGGCTAGCAATGCTACTACCCAAAGTTGTGAGAGCATCGAGCAATGTGTGGAGCAGGGCGATCAGGCGCAGCAATTGGTGCGTGGGATTGAAACCTCAGTGGAAAATATTGCTGATATGGGTATGCAGATCGCCAGTGCTTGTGGTGAGCAAGACTCGGTAGCGGATGAGCTAAGCCGCAATATCGAGCGCATCAATGACTCAGCCCAAGAAGTGGCGGGTGGCGCCGATCAAACCGCGCAAGCTTGTAGCGAACTGAGCCAATTGGCGCAATCACTGCAAAGCACTATGCAGCGTTTCCGTCTAACTAAATAGGTCGAACCGCCAATAGATGAAAAAATCCCGCTGATTCAGCGGGATTTTTTTGCTTAAACGGCAGACGTCTCACTGACCGCTAAACGCATATCGATATGGGGGATACCATCTTCTAAGTAAACGTCGGAAAACGCGACAAAACCGTGTTTTTGGTAAAAGCGTTGTAAGTGTGCTTGAGCGCCTATTTCTATATTCTGCTCGGGCCATTGTTGTTGGCATACTTGAATGGCTTGGCGGACCAGCTGATGACCCCATTGCCCGTTGCGATGAGTGGGCGCAATAATCACGCGACCAATACTGCTCCCTGAGTAACTTACCCCAGGGGCGAGAATGCGGGCATAGGCGGCAAGCTCGCCGTTTAGCCAGCCCATTAAATGCACGGTATCTGACGCGGTATCGTGCGTGTCCAGCTCTGGATAGGCGCAGGCTTGCTCGACCACAAACACATCAACACGCAATTTCATCAGTGTGAATAAGGTGCGGGTATCCAGCGCATCAAAGGTTGCCTGTTGCCATTCCATGTCATTTCCTCTTGATTGAACATAAAAAATACCGCAGACAGGCTGCGGTATTCAAAGGCTATTTATCTTTCTGTGTTAATTACTGGCGAGGTTGGCCTAAATCAACATGATAAACGGCAAATCCGACCGCATCTTTCCCTTCTCGCGTCATCGACCAGTGGCCTTTTTGCTCGATAAACTGCGCCGCTTGCGCACTCGGGGAGGTTTCAAAGCGCACCACGGCCTCTCCCTTAACCGGGGCAATCGACCAGTTATTGTCAGCGCTAACGGTCACCTCTCCTTCCTCTTCACTCACGCGACTGATGTAGTTAGCGACCACGGTACGGTTTTCATCCGGCGCGGCAAAGGCAATATGATCGCTGCCGGTGCCAGGGAACTTACCACTGTAGGCACGGTAGTTATTTGTCGCCACCAAGAAGGTTTGCTCGGGGTCAACCGGCTCGCCTTGATAGGTGAGGTTGACGATCCGTGATGCGTCTGGGTTCACTTCATTACAATCGCCGTCGTAACGCGCGGGCTGGGTGATATCAATTTGGTATTCCACCCCATCAATCACATCAAAGTTATAGGTGCGGAAACCGTCCCAGTTGATCAGCGATTGCGGCTGCTCTGCGTTTGGTTCGATTTGATTAAACTGGCCGGCGCTACACTCCAGCCATTGGGTGAGTTCGGCGCCAGAGACTTTCAGCGCCACCAAGGTATTGGGGTACAAATACAAGTCGGCGGCGTTGCGGAAGGTGAGCTGACCGGCTTCTACTTCGGTAAAGTTGGTCGGATCGTTCTTGCGTCCACCGGCCTTAAAGGGCGCAGCGGCAGAGACAACCGGAAGATCAGCCAAATCCGGGTCGCCTTGGATCATGCGCTCGACATAGTCTTGCTGCGCAAGGTTAACAATCTGCACAGTCGGATCGTCTTGGAGCAATGCTAAGTAGGAGTACATCACATCATTGGCTTTGCCGATCGGTTGATTCACAAAATCTTGTGTGGCTTTATGATCGGCCTCTACCGCGTCAAGCATCGCCTCATCGGCTTCAACCAATGCTTTATTGTTGGCGCGGTCAAAAATCGGTCGCGCATGCGCGTTTCTATCGGTGACTTGCCATTGGCCGTCCACTTGCTCCAAGGCAAGATCGATGACCCCGACATGGCTCCCCCAGCGGCCGGCCATCACACTGGCGACACCATTGATGGTGCCTTTTTCAATATCCGCGCCGGGAATATTGGCAAAGTCGTCACTTGGGAATACGGCGTGCGAGTGACCGAAGGCAATGGCATCAATACCGTCGACATCGGTGAGGTAATACACTGAATCTTCAGCCATCGCTTTATACGGCGCCTGGGAGATGCCAGAGTGTGGGATGGCCACCACCACGTCTGCACCCTTGGCTTTCATCTCTGGGACGAGTTTTTCAGCAGTTTGTTTAATGTCTTTGGCGATGACCTTACCTTCAAGGTTGGCTTTATCCCAAGTCATGATCTGTGGCGGGACAAAGCCAATGTAACCGACTTTGATGGTGTGGGCATCACCGTCTTCATCTTTGAGTTGGTATTCTTTAATTAAATACGGGTCAAAGTAGTGTGCGCCAGTTTCCGCATCAAATACGTTGGCGTTGATATACGGGAAGTTGGCGTCGTTAATCGACTCTTTTAAGAAAGCTAGGCCGTAGTTGAACTCATGGTTACCGATGTTACCCACTTCATAATCGAGCAAGTTCATCGCTTTATATACCGGATGCACCTCACCGGGTTTGATACCTTTGCTGGCCATATAATCGCCCATTGGGCTGCCTTGAATAAGGTCACCGTTATCCACCAATAGCGCGTTTTGTGCTTCATCGCGGGCTTGTTTGACCACGGTGGCGGCGCGAACCAAGCCGATTTTTTGTGACGGTTTGTTTTTGTAGTAGTCGTAATCCATCACATTAGTGTGAATGTCGGTAGTTTCAATCACACGCAGGTTAATGGTGTCGGCAAGCGCCGTACCAGAGGCGGCAAATAGGCCAGCAACCACCGCGGTGGCAACAGCAGAAGGCAGTAAACGCATAACAGAGTCTCCAGTGAAAAGTGTGCGTTAGTTATCAGGCAGATGAATTATGCCGTTTCTCATACCTGAAAAGCTGTGCGATTGATCGGCTTATCAGTCTTGGTTACCGCTTAACATAAGGATCATGCACGCTTTGCGATCTCAGTCATCGTTAATCCTTTCCGTTATCGTGACGCTCACTCTATTAAGCACAAAAAAGAATAAAAAATGAATTTATAGAATTTCAAGTAATAGATGTGGGGCGATATAGTGGCTGCATTGTCATCAAGGGAATGCGCGATCATGGATTATCTTCCCCTCTTTGCTCAGCTTAAACATCGTCCTTGCCTCGTCGTTGGCGGCGGCGAAGTGGCATGGCGCAAAACGCGCATGTTGCTCAAGGTAGGCGCAGCGGTCACTGTGGTTGCCCCTGACGTCGACCATGAACTTGCGGAGGCACACGCGCAAGGAAAGCTGACGGTGTTGCGCGAGGCGTTTCGTCCCGATCATCTGGACGGAAACATGTTGGCGATTGCGGCGACCGATAATGCTTTAGTCAACGAGCTGGTCTCCACTGCCGCTGATAGCCGCAATATCTTGGTCAATGTCGTCGATGACACCCCCAAATGCAGCTTTATTGTCCCCTCATTAGTGGATCGCTCTCCCATTATTATTGCCATCTCATCGGGCGGCAAAGCGCCGGTATTGGCGCGGATGCTCCGTGAGAAGATTGAAACCCTAGTGCCCCAGCATATCGGCAAGATGGCAGCGATGGCGGGTGCGTTTCGCGACAAACTGAAAGCGCGCATTCCGACTTTGACCGGCCGGCGCAAATTCTGGGAGGCCGCCTTTAGTGGTCGGTTTGCCGATTTAGTCGCGGCAGGCAAACACCAGCAAGCCGAGCAGGCGCTGGAGCAGCTGAGTGGACAAATCACCACCCAAGGCGAAGTGGCCTTGATTGGCGCCGGTCCGGGAGATCCTGGGCTATTGACCTTGCGCGCGTTGCAATTGATGCAGCAAGCCGATGTGGTGCTTTATGACTACCTAGTGGCTGAGCCGATTATGGAACTGTGCCGCCGAGACGCAGAGCTGATTTGTGTGGGTAAACGGGCGAGCTACCACAGTGTGAGCCAAGACGACATCAATCGCCTGTTGGTCGAGCATGCTCAAGCCGGAAAACGGGTGGTGCGCTTAAAAGGGGGCGATCCTTTCATGTTTGGCCGCGGTGGTGAGGAATTACAAACCCTAGCCAACGCCGGTGTCTCTTTTCAAGTGGTACCCGGGATCACCGCTGCTGCTGGGGCGACGGCCTATGCCGGTATTCCGCTCACCCATCGCGATCACGCCCAGACCGCGCTGTTTATTACCGGTCATTTGAAAAAAGAACAAGACACATTGGAGTGGGCGACGTTAGCGCGCCCGCGTCAGACCTTGGTGATTTATATGGGATTGATGAAATCGGCCCATATTCAAAGCCAACTGATGGCTCACGGCCGATCGCCGGATACGCCTGCGGCGGTGATTGAAAACGGCACGCGTCCGGAGCAGAAAGTGTTTACCGGTCAACTCAATAACTTACCGTCGCTGGCGGAGCAAGCTGCGTCGCCCGCGCTCATCGTGGTGGGTGAAGTGGCGGCACTCGCCGGTCAGCTGACATGGTTTGGCGAGGGGCGCGCGGTAAGCGATGCCGACCCCACGCAAGCCCCCACCGCTGTGGTTAACTTCGCTTAAAGGATAGTTAGGATGGATGCAAAAACACTCACACACCTCCAGCAGTTAGAAGCCGAGAGCATTCATATACTGCGGGAAGTCGCGGCGGAGTTTGATAACCCCGTGATGCTGTATTCGATTGGCAAAGACTCGTCAGTGATGCTGCATTTGGCGCGCAAAGCTTTTTACCCCGGAAAGATTCCGTTTCCACTGCTGCATGTCGATACCGACTGGAAGTTTCGCGACATGATTGCCTTTCGCGATCGCACCGCTAAGGAACTCGGGCTAGATCTGATTGTGCACAAAAACCCAGAAGGGATGGCTCAGGGGATCAATCCTTTTGATCACGGCTCCGACAAGCACACCGATATCATGAAAACCCAAGCGCTGAAGCAGGCGCTGGATCAGCATAAGTTTGATGCGGCGTTTGGCGGCGCGCGTCGGGATGAAGAAAAATCCCGCGCCAAAGAGCGTGTCTATTCGTTCCGTGATAAGAACCATCGCTGGGATCCGAAAAACCAACGGCCAGAGCTGTGGCGCAACTATAACGGGCAAGTGAACCCAGGCGAGAGTATTCGCGTGTTTCCGCTCTCTAACTGGACTGAGCTCGATATTTGGCAATACATCTATCTGGAAAACATCGACATTGTTCCGCTTTATTTAGCGGCCGAGCGCCCAGTGGTAGAGCGCGATGGCACCTTGTACATGGTGGATGATGCGCGGATGCCGATTGGGCCCGACGAAACCGTGACCCATAAATCGGTGCGTTTTCGCACCCTGGGCTGCTACCCATTAACCGGGGCAGTCGAGTCACATGCCAATACCTTGCCAGAGATCATCGAAGAGATGTTGGTCGCCACCTCGAGTGAGCGTCAAGGGCGGGCGATCGACCACGATCAGTCCGGATCCATGGAGCGCAAGAAGCGTCAGGGTTATTTCTAAGGAGCAGTCATGAATCCAGCAATTCAACAACAGGTAGCCGATCTGGGTATTGAGGGTTATCTGCAACAGCACCAACACAAAAGTTTATTGCGCTTTTTGACCTGTGGCTCGGTCGATGACGGTAAATCGACCTTGATTGGCCGCTTGCTGCACGACTCGCAGCAGATCTATGAAGATCAGCTTGCGGCCGTCCATGCCGATAGCCAGCGTGTTGGCACCACGGGCGAGAAACCGGATCTGGCGCTACTGGTAGACGGTCTGCAAGCTGAGCGCGAGCAGGGGATCACCATTGATGTGGCGTACCGGTATTTCTCCACTTCCAAGCGTAAGTTTATCATCGCCGATACCCCCGGCCATGAGCAGTACACCCGTAATATGGCCACCGGTGCGTCGACCTGTGATGTGGCAGTGATCTTAATCGACGCGCGTCACGGCATCTTGGATCAGACTCGTCGCCACTCGTATATCGCTAACTTGCTGGGTATTCAGCATTTTGTGGTAGCGGTGAACAAGATGGACTTGGTGGCATATAGCCAAGCTCGGTTTGATGAAATTCAAGAGCAGTATCTGGCGTTTGCCGATCAGCTCAACCCCGGCTTGTCAGTGTCTATGGTGCCTTTGTCGGCACTGGAAGGCGACAACGTGGTCAATGCCAGTGACGCGATGGCGTGGTATCAAGGCGAGCCGCTACTCAGCCAGCTAGAAGCCATCGACATTGAAAAATCGCGCGGGACGGGCGCGTTCCGTTTTCCGGTGCAGTATGTCAATCGACCGGATCTGAACTTTCGCGGTTACGCGGGCACCCTTGCCAGTGGCGAGTTGCATGTGGGTGATGAGGTTAAGGTACTCCCCTCTGGGCTTACCGCGAAGGTCGCGCGCATCGTCACCTTTGACGGTGACCGAGAATTTGCCTTTAGTGGTCAAGCGGTTACCCTCACTCTGGATAAAGAAATTGATATTTCGCGTGGCGATCTCTTGGTGCGAGCGGATGATGACGTGGCGGTGGGTCAACGGTTTGACGCCGACGTGGTGTGGATGACGCAAACTCCACTGGCACCGGGGCGCGAATACGAGATTAAGTTGGCCAGCAAGAAAACTTCGGCGCAGGTTGAGGCGCTGTCCTATGGGGTGGATGTGAATACGCTTAACACCCATGACGCAGACACCTTGCCGCTCAATGGTATTGGTCGTTGCACCTTGACCCTGAGCGAAGCGGTGCCGCTGGATACCTATCACGATAGCCCGAATACCGGTGGCTTTATCCTGATTGATCGCCTCACCAATGTGACGGTCGGCGCGGGGATGATCCGTCATGTGGCTGAGACGCAGCCGCAAACCACCTCGTCGTTCTCAGCGTTTGAGCTTGAGTTAAACCAGCTGATCCGCAAGCACTTTCCGCATTGGCAAGCGCGGGATCTGCGTCAACTGGGATAGACCATGAGTTGGCAGGAAACCACGGTACTCACCTTGCTGGTGGCGATTGTCGCCGGCTTGGTGCTCACTCGATTAAAGCCTGCGCTCTTGTTTGCGGGGGCCGCGTTTGTGGCGTTCCAAACTGGGCTGACCTCGGTTGAAGCGCTGACGGCGAACTTTACCGCGCCATCACTGCTGACCTTGGTATTGCTGATTTTGGTTTCTTGTGCGCTAGAGAAAACCCATCTGACCAGCTGGGTCGCGCGACAGGCGTCGCACGGCGCACTCCCCACTGTGATTGCTAAATTAGGCATCTCAAGTGCGCTGCTGTCGGCGCTGGTCAATAACACTGCGGTGGTGGTGTCCATGATTGGCGCAATCAAGCGCAACCGACGTCACTCACCCTCGCAGCTTTTGATCCCATTGTCATACAGCGCCATTCTCGGCGGCACCCTGACGCTGATTGGCACGTCCACCAATCTCATTGTGAACAGCTTTGTTGAGCGGGCGGGATTTCCCAGTTTGGGATTTTTCACCCCAACGGTCATCGGTGCCGCCGCACTGGTGGCAGGATTGTTGGTGTTAATTCCGTTCAGCTACCGGTTGCCACGCCAGGATGGTGAACAAGAAGAGAGCTTGCCGTATGTGCTCGAAGCGCGGCTAGCCGCCGACTCGCCCCTATGTGGGCAAAGCGTGGCAGACAATGGCTTGCGAGCACTACGGCGTTTGTACTTGGCCGAAATTCATCGTCAAGACGGCGTCATTGCGCCCGTGTGTCCGGAGACGCCGTTATTGGCCGGTGATAAGTTGCAGTTTGCCGGCGATGTGGAAAGTGTTGCGACCTTACAAGAGATCCCTGGCTTGACCTTGTTCGGCCAGCATCACATTGATGGGCAAAATTTGATTGAGGTGGTGGTGAGCCACAGCGCCAGCATTTGTGGCAAAACCCTCAAAGCCGCCCGGTTTCGCGAGACCTTTGATGCTGTGGTGGTCGCCATTCGTCGCGGCCATGAAAAACTTGACGGTGGGCTGGGTAATATTCCTTTGCATGCCGGCGATACGCTGGTGTTGGTGCCGGGCAAAACCTTTCGCCAAGACAGCCAAGCGCTGCGGCGTGAATTCGTGCTCTTTAATGGTTTGGAAGCCAGTACCCGTCTTTCCGAGCGGAAAAGCGTTGCGGTACTGGCAGGATTTGTCGCGGTGATTGGCGCGGCCTTGCTCACCCCGATGCCACTGCTCAATGGCTTAGCCGCGTATTTGGTGGTGTTGCTGGTCACCGGCATTATTTCCTTGCACGATTTACAACGCCGCTTTCCGGTTGAGGTGGTGGTGATTGTCGGTGCGGCGCTGACATTGGCACAACTGATGTTGGCGTCAGGGCTGTCGGCACGCTTTAGTGATTGGTTTATGGCGACCTTTAGCGCAGGGGGCGCGATAGGGGCGCTGGTGGCCGTGTACTTGCTGACTTTGTTGCTCACCGAGCTTATCACCAACAATGCCGCAGCAGCGCTGGCTTTCCCGCTGGGCTATAGCTTGGCGCTAGGGTATGGCGTTGATCCTATGCCCTTTGTGATGGCGGTGCTGTTTGGCGCCAGTGCCAGTTTTATTTCCCCTTACGGGTATCAAACCAATTTATTGGTATACAGCGTGGGCAATTACCAGCTACGTGATTATTTGCGTCTGGGGCTGCCATTATCTGTGGTGTATTCCGCAGTAGTGCTCACCTTGTTACCGATTGTTTTTCCTTTAACGGCGGTCGCCCCTTAATCATGGCGTGGCCAACGAAATAGCGGAGACTTTCATGACTGACACTGTATCTGCGTCAACCGATCCCAATGTGATCTGGCATCAGCATCATGTTGACCAAGCCCAGCGCAGTGAACAAAAACAGCAACAACCCGTGGTGCTTTGGTTTACCGGCTTGTCTGGCTCGGGCAAATCGACCATCGCCGGCGCGCTGGAGGCGGCCTTGGTGGCCGAAGGGCACCATACCTATTTGCTGGATGGCGATAATATTCGCCATGGCCTATGTCGCGACCTGGGTTTTTCCGATCAGGACAGAGCCGAGAACATTCGCCGAATTGGCGAGGTGGCTAAGTTGATGACTGATGCGGGCCTGATTGTCTTGAGTGCCTTTATTTCACCGTTTCGCGCGGAGCGAGAGCGGGTGCGCGAGCGTTTGCCAGAGGGGCAGTTTATCGAAGTCTTTGTCGATACGCCGCTGGTGGTGTGTGAGCAGCGCGACCCCAAAGGACTGTACAAAAAGGCACGTGCCGGCGAGATCCCGGCGTTTACCGGCATATCTTCCGACTATGAGCCACCGCGAACACCGGCGATCCATTTAAGCGGTGATCTCAGCGTCGCCGAGCATGTGGCGACCTGTCTTCACGTACTGCGTGAGCGCGGGGTGTTGCGCTCGTCAGATTAAGCGTGAGTGTTGACCGTATCACCCACATCGCTGTGCATCTCAAAGCCTTCGGCGAGTAATTCACAAATGGCGTGGTGATAATCGGGATGCACGCGTTTACCGACCAGTTTTGCTAGCTCATGGCCAGTGGGGCTAAAGCGGTAATAATAAAGACGCATCCCTTTGTGGAGCGGGGTGAGCATGTATTGGGTGTCTTGCAGTTTAAGCGGCATCGCTGGCTGCATTTCAATCACACCAGATTCAAGCTCGGTGCGCAGGATCAGCCCCAAGTCCATCAACAGCATTAAGTCGGTGTAAGACAGTTGGTAGTGACCCAGCGAGAGCTTATGAGGCGGCTCTGGGCGTAGCAGTTGTACCAAGCCTTGACGGCGGCGAAAACCAGTGACTAGCTTTTTGGTGCTGTCTTGCCCAAAGGTGCTGGACAATGCACAGGCGCGTTGCAGTGCTTGCGCTTCGCGCTGGGTCATAGTCTCGAGAATGGTCAGTGCTTTAATTGAGGTGCTGCCGGGACGGAGCATTTCTTGTTTGAGAATCTTCGCCCACAACTGCTGCATTGCATGGCCGTGAATATTGCGGGCTAAATCGAAAAAACGAACCAGCCAATCTGGGTCCGGGGTCTGAGCGGTTTCGCTATGACACTGGTCGTAGGTCAGAGCAATGATGGCTTCGAGGTTAGCCTGCTGCTTTTGCATCACATGACGCTGGCGGGTGGCACTGCGATGGGCGAGATCTTCCTGCTCAACCTCTTGCAGGCGCGCATCAACATAATATTCACTGGCAATGGCTTTTAGTCGCCCTTTACTGCCACGCAGATCCGCGTCTTCTTTATTCTTGTGATCCTGATGTTGTCGTTTATCGGGGTGGACGTCGACGACCTCGGGTTTGTCTTGCTCTGCCATGCGATTCTCACACTGATTGTCAGCAAATTTAGTGCTGGCAAATATGTTAATTAAAGATTAAATTTGTTAACATTATGAGCGTTAACAATCAAGCATAGGGATGCGTGTGCGCAAGCAAAAACTCAACCCCATCAATCTGCTACTGATTGCCGTGTACATTGGCGCACTGGCGATCTTGTCTCATTATATTGTCTGACAACATCGGGTGCGCCGATCAGGCTCACTGATTGATAGGGACTTATCCGTCGTCGTAGTCCGTTAGTTCGGTGCCTTGTAGCACATAACCCACCTCTGCCAAGTCATGGCTCACATGTTCGGTTTTCAGCGTGCCTTCGACATAGACCACATCCCATAGTTGTTGAATCGGCGCGCCGCCGGCAAACTTTACATAAACAATTTGATTGGGTGGCGGGGGTGGAACATGAATACAGGCGCCAAGAAAGGGCACCAGTAGGAATTCCGTTACCACTTTATCGTCGCCTTCCAGTGGGATCACGAAGCCAGGGATTTTGACTTGGCTGTTGTTGAGCTCTGGGCGAACAGAGCCGACCAGGCTTTGTGGATTCTCACTGTCGTGGCTGATTTCCGGCATCCCGCGGCTATCAAATTGAGCACGTTCATGCTCAGGCACCAAATCAATCCAATCCAGCGTGAGTGGTTCGCTATTTGCCCAAGCCTGAGAGCCAAAAAGACTGCTAAGCAAGGCGATAAGTCCGAGCATTATCCGTTTTTTCATCTGTTATACCTTAATTGTCATGCCATCAGCGAGCGCCTGTCGATAGGCGCGCCAAGCCGGGAGCAAGCCCACGATAAAGCCAGCGACCAACACACCGGCCATCAGTGATAGCTCGTAAGAAGACGGCCAGTCGAGTGGCAAGAACAAGCCAAATTCACTGAGAATATAAGGCTGCGCCAGCGCGAGTCCACCATAAAGCAGGAGCACGCCAAAGACGATCCCCGCGAGAGTAATCGCGACCGCCTCACTGACCAAAAGCAAAATAATATGCAAAGGCCGCGCGCCCATTGCACGTAAGATCGCCATTTCTCGTCGACGTTCGTTCAAGCTGGTGAGCAGGCTTGAGAGCATGCCCAAAAGCCCGGCGACGGCGACAAAGCCAGAGATCACCAGCAGGGCTTGTTCGCCAACCCGCATCATGCCCCACAGCTCGTGCAAGGCAATGCCGGGCATAATCGCGGTTAATGGTTCGCGTGGATAGGTGTTGACCCAACGCTGGACAGCGAAGGTTTTGATTTTGCTGTTCAAGCCCACCATCACCGCGGTCAGTTGCTCCGGCTGTAGCTTGCGTTGCTGCGCTTGCGCTTGAGTCAGGCCTTGGCCGAGTCGCGCGCCACTCTCCCAGCCGACATGAATCGCCTCGATGGCTTCGAGCGACACATGCACACTGCGGTCGACGGGGGTGCCAGTGGGTGCCAAGATCCCAGTGACCGTAAAGGGCAAGTTGTCATGCTGATTAAAGCCTTTGTCGGCCAGTCCATGGGCAATGATCAAGCTATCGCCCATCTTGTATCCCAGCTCTTTCGCCACTTGGGCACCAATCACGGTATCAAATAAGCCGGAAAATGGGCCGCCTTGGCGAAAGGCGAGTGGTTGTTTTTGACCATATTGATAATGGGCAAAGTAATCATTGGTGGTGCCGACCACGCGAAAGCCGCGGTGAGAGTCCCCCAGTGAAATGGGAATGGTCCAATTTACATCCGAGTGCTCACGAAGGCGCTGATAACTGTCCCAGCCGATATTGTTGGTGGCGTTACCAATACGAAACACCGAGTAGAGCAGTAAATTAATGGGGCCGGAGCGGGCACCGACAATTAAATCGGTATTGGAGAGGGTATTGGCAAAGCTGGCTTTAGCTTGGGTGCGCACCTTCTCTACCCCGAGCAAGAGCACCACGGCAATGGTGACGGTCAGTAAAGAAAGCAGTGCGGTGGCGCGGCGATTCTTCAAGCTTTGCCCCGCCAATCCTAAAAGCGAAATCATAGGTTGGCCTCCTCGCGATGTATGGCGCGATTAAGCGCGGGAAGCGAGACATCGCGGTCAAATAAGGGCGCCAATTGGCTGTCATGGCTGACAAACAATAAGCTGCTGTTGGCTTCTCGGCATCGGTCTTGCAGCAACCGAATAAAGGTATTGCGGGTGTCCGCATCAAGCGCAGAGGTCGGTTCGTCAGCGATAATTAACGCTGGTGCCCCAATTAATGCGCGTGCCGCTGCGACCCGCTGTTGCTGGCCGATACTCAGCGCAGTGACTGGCTGATGGTAGCAGCTAGCCGGTAAGCCTAATCGATCGAGTAAGGTGCCGGCTTCTTGGTGCGGGGAGTGGTGAAGTGCTTGACGTCGCGCGTGAGAAAAGCGCAGCGGCACAGTGACATTATCAAGCACAGATAAGTACGGTAGCAGGTTAAATTGTTGAAAAATATAACCAATATGGTTAGCGCGAAACTGATCCCGCTGGCGATCATTCAGTGCCGTCAGCGCTTGGTGATTGACTGTCAACACACCCGATTGTGGGGTATGAATACCTGCAATCAGGCTCAGTAGCGTGGATTTCCCGCTGCCGCTGGGGCCTTTTAAAAATACATGCTCGCCCTCACCGACCGCAAAGCTATCGATGTCTAAGATCGGTTGAGACTGATCTGGCCACGTAAAACGCAGTTGTTCGATGGTAATCATGCCTGACAGGGGCGCTTAACGCGCCCCGCCTCCTTTTTCCCTACCACTGGATGTGCGACTTGGCACGATTCAAGGTGTCTACCCAGACCTTATCATTAGTAAAGGCCTGAATTTTGATGGTTTCTGTGTTGGGAAACAGGCTAAACCAATCAGTTTTCAATTCGGTGAAGGCTTGTGGGTTTTGGCAAACGAATTGATAGTTCGCGGATAAGGTATTGTGGTTACCGTGGTCATGTCCATGATGGTCGTCATGGTGAGCATCATGTTCATCGTGGCCGTGGTGCTCGTCGTGATCATGGTGCTCATCGTGGCCGTGGTGCTCGTCGTGGTCATGGTGCTCATCGTGGCCGTGATGTTCGTCGTGGTTATGATGCTCATCGTGGCCGTGATGTTCGTCGTGGTTATGATGCTCGTCGTGGCCGTGATGTTCGTCGTGGTCATGGTGCTCGTCATGACCGTGGTGTTCATCATGACCATGATGCTCCTCATGGCCGTGATGCTCATTGTAGTCGTTAAAACTGCTGGTGACTTTGGTCTCGGCGAGCTGGCAATTCGCCGCTTCGGCAAGTTGGAAGCGTTTCTCACCATCACGCAGCAGCGCATAGGCATCTTCGAGCGTTTGCTGATCGGCGGCATTTTTCGGGTGGTGCTCAAACCCAACCACATCATGGCCGGGCGCGGTCAGCTCAATCAGCACACGCTCACCGTCTTGGGCGAGGCTAGCGGCCACTTCACCGTGCACGTGGGCGTCAAACGATTGGTAATTGGCTTCTTCGGCGAGTGCCGACGTCGCAGCCATCGTAACGGCCATGGCGATAATGCTGGGTAAAAAACGTGTTTTCATTGGGTTCTCCTAGTGAATAAATGGGTTAAATCATGAGGGAATTTATTCGACTAGGTGGATCGCGAGCTGAAAAGGCAATGGCGGTGTGGTAAGCACGTGGTGGCTTTGCAAGGGTAACAATTGCGTTGACCACATAGGTGGGCACAGGTGCTGAGACCGCATAAGCTAAGAGGGCTGGCGGCACCAAATGGCAGGCGCTGCAGTGCTCACTATGATGCGTTGGGGTGAAAGTATCGAGATGATGCTCTCCCCACAGCCCAGCTTGGCTGAGCATCAAAACAAATAGCAGATGGACGATCAATCGCCGAGACATGCCAATTTCCGTGCCACATAAGTAATGTGATAACATAACAATTATCATCATCAACGCCAAGTGTTGAATGACAGCGCGGGCTGTCCCCGCGCGTGGTTGTTATCGGTTGACTAACTGGGTGACCAAGCTGACGACTTGATTCACTTCGTCGGCACTTAATTTGCCTTCTTTGACAAAGCGTACCGAGCCTTGGTCATCCAATACGGCAATTAACGAGCTTTCTTCTTTTAGGCGCCATGCCTCTGCGACATTGCCGTTTTCGTCGAGCACAATCGATGACCAGCTAAACTCACGTTTACTGTCTTCGGCTGATGATTTGACAAAGCCACCGGTGCCCCACATGGCATCATCTTGGTTAATGATAGTGGTGGTTTGGTAGCGAGCATCGTCAAAGTCTGCGGCGGTGATGGCTTCCATCAAGGGGGCATTCATTTCCTTGGCACTGCTGCGTCCGGCGATGGCCTGGATCACGCGTACTTTGCCCGGCAATTGTTCGGTTTGCCAAGTTTGATAAACGATATCGTCGCCATTCAGCGTCAATTCGCCGTGCTCGGCGACCTTGGCTGGCGGTAAGGGTGCACCATTTTGGAGCGTGTGCGCCATACTCGTGCCGGAGAATAACGCAAAGGTGAGAGCAAGTAGGGTGGTTTTTTTCATTATTGATCATCCATGTTTGTGGGTACTATTTGGCATCAGGTGCCAAGTTATCTATGGTTACGTCACACGGTGATTTGTGCCAAGTATCTAGGGTGATTCCGTGCGCAAGATCGGACTTTTCTGTGTCGATCGAACTTGTGCCGCAAAACGTATTTCTCTAAAGCGGGAACTTCTGTTCGCAAGCAGGCTCTAATGCTGTGATTGCCATCTTATTGAGATGGCACTTTGCTTGCTTAGCTTTTTACGCGGAGATTGCCAGATAATATTTGGCGCTCCAAGGTGGCAATATCACACGGTCATCGTGACGGTGAAAGAAATGAATTGCCGTTTCGGTCTGCTTAGACAGACTTTGAGAACAAGAAAGGGATCCTTATGCTTCGCATCTTTCGTCAATATCGACCAACCCAGATTGCGCGGTATGTGAAACGATTTTTTAAGGGCCGACTCTACATCGAAGGTGTAGGCGCGTTTGAGTTTGATGGTGGCCGTTTACTGCCGCCGGGGCACAGTGACAAACGAGCGTTATCGGTAATGACTGAGGTGAATAAAGAAATTAAAGCCATGGCCATTACTGCATAAACATCGCCACACTCAAAAAACACGTCCAAGCGGACGTGTTTTTTTATGCCTCGCCATTGAGCAAAGGCTTATTGCGGTGGGAAACAAACCCCTGTGCCACCCAGGCCGCAGTAGCCTTGCGGATTTTTGTGCAAGTACTGCTGGTGGTCAGTTTCCGCGAAGTAGTACGCGCCGGCCGGTGCGATCTCGGTGGTCACCGCATCTGGCTTACCGGCATCTCTCAATGCCGCTTGATAAGTGGCCAGGCTCGCTTCGACACTGGCTTGATCCGCGGGATCACAGTAGTAAATCGCGGAGCGATACTGCGAGCCGACGTCATTGCCTTGACGCATACCTTGGGTCGGGTCGTGGTTTTCCCAGAATTCCGCCAGTAGGGTGTCTAAACTCACTACGGACGGGTCAAAAATCACGTTAACCACTTCGGCATGGCCGGTTTGTCCTGTGCAGACGTCTTGATAGCGCGGATGTTGGGTAACACCGCCACTGTATCCCACCGATGTCATCACCACACCCGGCTGTTGCCACCACTTTCGCTCGGCCCCCCAAAAACAGCCCATACCAAAAATGACCTGTTTTTGACCAGACGCTGGCATGGCCGTGATAGGCTGATTAAATACCGCGTGCGGTTCGGCTGGAATAATCGGATCGGGTCGATCCGCTATCGCATTGTCAGGTTGGGTAAAGGAAGATTGCATCGACATAGGCATCCTTTGACTGCTGTGATGAAAAAGCGCAATGCGTGCTGCTATGCGCGTTAATGGTTGGCATTCAGGCATGGATCCCGCACCTTATGAACAACATGGTGCTGGCCTCCTGCCCCGCTCAACACGTAATATGGCAAGATATCATCAATTTAGCCGGGCGACACCCGGGTAATGGATCTCACTGCATGAATATACGGTTATTCCCCCTATTCGCGATCGCTATCAGCTTGATGTCTAGTATGGCTCGTGCGGATGTCGACATAGATATTGAAGGGCTAGATGGCATTGCACAAGATAACGTCGAGACCTATCTTGCGGCGATTGCCCCAGAAGAGCGGGATGGCTCCTACCGGTTTATTGCTCGCGTCGAAAAAGATGTGCGCAAAGCGCTGCAAGCGGTGGGGTTTTATCAACCCAAGATTGCCACTCACATGGACGGTGATGCCACGCTTAACGTCAAGGTTAACCCCGGTGAGCCTGTGCGCTTGGCGCAAGTGGATGTGGTGTTTAGCGGTGAAGCGGGCATGGATGACGATTTTCATGCTCTCAAGGCTGACGGGCCGCAGCCGGGCGCGAGGCTCAATCACAATGATTACGAGACGCTAAAAAGCCAGATTCAAAGCTTGGCGGTGAAAAAGGGATACTTTGATGGTCGCTTTACGCAAACGCGATTAGAGGTCGCGCCTGATCGTCAGCAGGCCTTTATTCGGCTTCACTTTGCCAGTGGCAAGCGTTATCACTTTGGTGCGATTCGCTACCAAGGCGCGCAAATTCAGTTGCAGCGTCTCGACACCCTACGTGATTTTTCCCCGGGTGAGCCGTATCGTGTGTCGGTACTGGGAGAGTTTAACCAAGCGCTCGCGAATACCGGTTGGTTCTCCAGTGCCTTGGTGCAAGCGGACATGGAGCAAGCGGAAGATAATGAAGTCCCCATCAAGGTAAACTTGACCCCGGAAGCGCGCAATAAGTTTGAAACCGGTGTCGGGTATTCCACTGACATTGGTCCACGGTTCAAGTTTAACTGGCGCAAGCCTTGGTATAACTCACGCGGCCACAGTATCACCACATCACTCGCGATTTCTGAGCCTGAGCAGACGTTGACCTCGACCTACAAGGTCCCTTTGGAGGATGTTTCCCGCGAGTATTATCAAGTGCAGTTAGGGTTACAAAACACCGAACAACGCGACACCTCCAGCCTTGAGGTGTCGACGTCGGTTTCTAGACATTGGCTGTATGACACCGGCTGGCAACGCAGTGTCTCGTTACGCTGGCTTTATGAAGACTACACCCAAGGGCAAGATGAAGATAGCGTCAGCGTGGTGCTGCCTGGGATCAATTTCACTCGCACGCGTGCACGCGGTGGATTAATGCCGCATTGGGGAGATAAGCAATCGATTACATTGGAAGCGGCCGATCCGATTTGGTTGTCAGATATTAGTTTGGTGCGCTTGCAAGGGCGGAGTGCGTGGATTCGTAGCCTGAACAAAAACCATCGCGGTTTATTACGCGTCGATGGTGGCGCTCTGATTTCTGAAGAATTTAGTGAAGCGCCGCCATCGTTGCGTTTTTTCGCCGGGGGGGACAACAGTATTCGCGGCTATGGCTACGAGACCGTTTCTCCGCGTGATGAAAGCGGCCAGCTGAGCGGTGCGCGCTATATGTTGACCGGGACGTTAGAGTATCAATATCGCCTTGGCGGCAATTGGTGGTGGGCGCTATTTGCCGATGGCGGTGACGCGTGGACCAGTCGTTTATCGTGGAAGCGTGCGGCTGGTACCGGTATTCGCTGGTCATCGCCGGTCGGCCCGATTCGCCTTGATGTCGCACATGGTTTTGATAATGACGGTGATGATTTTCGTGTACACCTTACCTTAGGGCCTGAATTATGAGTCGTTGGTTGGTCAGACTAACGTTTATGACGTTAATCAGTCTTTTTTCTGTGGTGGGGCTGGTAGCGGCCGCACTTTTTACGCCTGTGGGCTTGCAGGTAGGGGTGTGGGGCGCGCAGAAAGCGCTGCCTGCTTTATCGATTGATGAGGCCGACGGCAGCCTACTTTCCGGGTTTGTACTGCAAGGGGTGCGCTATGATGATGCGCTGCTGCAACTGAACGCCGAACAGCTCAGGCTTGTTATCCAAGGTAAGTGCTTACTGACGCCTGCGATCTGTATTGACCAATTGGCCGTCGAAGGAGTCACCCTTGATATTCATTTGCCCGCGACTGAGGAGGCAACATCATCGGAAGACGTCTCCACACCGGCTATCCAAGCGCCGCTGCCGATCCATGTTAATGCCTTTGCCTTTAACGATGTGGCGATTCAGGTTGCCGAGCAGTCGGTCAGTTGGCATCAGCTGCAAGGAGGCGTACATTTTGTTGGCGACACCTTAACCCTATCGCCGACGGATTGGCAGCAGCTGGTGGTGAGCCTACCGAGCGACACTGAGCCTCAAGAAAATACCGACCAAGCGGTCGGCAAACCGGATAGCGCGGTGGCAAGCCCGCCATGGCATTATCCGGGGCTGAAACTACCCACGGTGGCGCTGCCGCTGTCTATCGAGGTGGAACAGCTCCATCTACAAGATACGCGGATTGAAGCGGGCACAGTGCAAACACTTTCATCGTTATCCCTGGCGGGCAGTGTTCAAGACAGCACCGTGACGATTGATAACGTCTCGGTGGCTGCTCCCCAAGGCACGGCAAACCTTGCGGGTGATATCATACTTAAAGGTGAGTACCCACTAACCTTGCAAACTCAATTGACCAACAACCTCGCTCCGCTTCAAGGCCAAGCTTTATCGCTGTCGGCCTCAGGAAGTCTTGCCGCGCTTAAGCTAAACGCGAGCGCGCGCGGCCCGGTGACGGCGACGCTGGAAGGAGAAGCAAACCTGCTGGCGGCAAACTTACCTTTTGCCGTGCAATTGGAGAGCAAAGCATTGGCGTGGCCGCTGACGGGGGAAGCGATCGCGGCATTACGCGAGCTACAATTTCACGCCGATGGTGACTTGTCTGCCTATCAGCTCGGCTTACAAACCGGCGTCGATGGCCCTGACGTGCCGACCACCCAGCTGAATTTGACCGGTCAAGGTAGCCTAACGGCGCTGACTCTCTCGCAGCTGGAGGCCAACACACTGGGGGGCAAGGTGGCCGGGCGTGCCAGCGTGGATTGGTCCAGCGTGCCTTTTTGGCAAGCTGAGTTAGGGTTTGCCAACATTCAACCTCAGCAGCAATGGCCGGAGGTTACGGGGGATTTAACCGGTGCAATCAGCCATCGTGGCCGCTTAACCGCCCAAGGCGGGTGGGAGGTGTCTGTGCCCACGTTGGTGGTGCATGGGGCGTTGCAAAAACTGCCACTGGCAGTCGCAGGCGCCCTTAATGCGCATGACCGGGATGGCGATGGCCAGCCGAGCGTGTCGACATCGGGACTGACCCTGTCGCACGGCCCCAACCAAGTCACGGCACAGGGGCAAGTGCGTGATGAGTGGCAAATGGGACTGTCGGTCGATATTGCCGATTTGTCGCAATCCTTGCCTATGTTCACTGGCGTGATCCGCGGCGATGCAAAGCTGAGCGGGCCGTTTGCACATCCAGATGCCAAACTCGCACTCCAAGCCAAGCAGCTGCGTTGGCAAGATGTGCGCATCAATCAGCTGACGTTAGACGGCAATCTTGCCTTGAAAGACAGCTTGGGTGGCGATCTGACGGTATCGGTATTAGGCGGGCGCTATCAAACCGTGCGCTTAGATAACCTCGATTTATCCGTGCGCGGTGATGAAGGCGAGCATCAGCTGGATTTGCGCTGGCAAGGTGCCCCAGCGTCTGGCGCGCTACGTATTGAAGGCGCACTGGCGCGAGAGACAGGATGGCAAGGGAGGTTGTTTGATACATCGGTGAACGTGGACGATCTTGGCGACATTGTGCAGCAAAGCGCAGCACCGATTGCGTTTAGTTTTTCCGATATGCAAACCGAGGTTGGCGAGCATTGTTGGCAGTGGCAAGCGACTTCCTTGTGCTTATCGCAACCGGCAACCGTCGGCGCGCAGGGGGACGTGGCCGCTAAGATTGAAGGCTTTGAAGCGGCGCAAATCGCGGCCTTCTTACCGCCGGAATGGCAGCTCAATACACGTGCCAATGCCGCGATTCACGCACGCTGGCAGCCTGACGCCTCACCGGATGTACAGGCCTCGATTGATATCGCGGATGGCGATCTGCGCCAGCAGGCCGATACGCCGCTGGTGATTGGCTGGCAACATGCCAATCTCAATACGCGTTGGCATCAGGATAAATTGCAAGGCGCGCTGGCGCTGACATTGTCCGAAGGGGGGACCCTCGCCTCGGCCTTTACTTTGAACGATTTGTTGGCGCCAAGCCGATCTTTGACGGGGGAGGTGACGGTCAATGATGTTCAACTGGCCAAGCTCGAACCTTTGCTGGGTAGCGATCAACAAGCGGACATTAATGGTGAAGTGAATGCTAACTTACGGGTCGAGGGGCCGCTGACCTTACCTGATGTATATGGTGGATTGACCGTTGAGGCATTGCGAGTCAAAGGCTTGGCGTCACCTGTTGATGTGAACGATGGGCAGTTAGCGCTCACGTTGGATGGCAAGCAGGGCAAGGTGGAAGGCAAGCTGGTGACACCGGATGGCGTGCTGGCACTGAACGGCGATGGGCAATGGCCCAGTATGGACGACTGGCGCTTTGGCTTAAACGTGGCGGGGGACACCTTACGGGTCAATGTGCCGCCAATGGTGCGGCTGGATGTCGCACCTGACCTCACGGTATCGGCAACGCCACATGATATGACGATTCGGGGCGACATTCGTGTGCCATGGGGGCGGATTGAAGTCGAGAACCTGCCCGAGTCTGCCATCACGGTGTCGGACGATACGGTCCTGCTGAAAGAGAACTATGTGCCAGAGGATATTGAGCAAAGTGAATCCGTGCCCTTTAACTTACAGACTGATGTGCAACTCGTACTGGGGGAAGATGTACAGTTAGCGGCGTTTGGACTGAAATCTCGTTTGTCAGGCGAACTTAATATTAAAAACAATCAGCAAGGCGCCTTGATTGTGGGGAATGTGAGCTTGCTTGATGGTACTTATCGCTCGTTTGGCCAAGACTTGCTGATTAAAAAGGGCGAGATCTTGTTCAATGGCCCCGCTGATCAGCCGTACTTGCAAGTGGAAGCGATTCGAAACCCTGAACGTATTGAAGGAGATGTGACGGCAGGGATCCGCTTAACGGGGCCCGCTGATGACCCGGTGGCGACTGTATTTATGGACCCGGCTGGCTCGCAGGCCAATGCCCTGTCCTATTTGTTACGTGGCCGCGCGCTTGATGCTGGTGCCGGTGATGCCAATATGACCTCGATGCTGATTGGTTTGGGCTTAGCGCAAAGTGGCAAGTTGGTCGGGGAGATTGGTCAGGCGTTTGGGGTTGAGGATCTGACTCTCGATACCTCAGGCGCGGGCGACGAGCAAAAAGTGGAAGTATCCGGTTATATCTTGCCCGATTTAGAGGTGAAATACGGCGTGGGGATCTTCGATGCAATTGGTGTGTTCACGGTGCGCTATCGACTGATGCAAGACCTTTATCTGGAAGCGGTGTCTGGTGTCGATCAGGCAGTGGATCTGCTCTATCAGTTTGAGGTCAAGTAGAGACAAAAAAAAGCCCGCGAAGGCTCGCGGGCAGTGTTTCATTGAAGCGGCTGATTACTGTTTTGCGCGCTCAAATGAAGACAGGATTTCGTCTTTTGCCGCTTGGGCATCTTCCCAACCGTCAACTTTCACCCACTTGCCGGCTTCTAGCTCTTTATAGCGTTCGAAGAAGTGCGTGATTTGTGCTTTCAGTAGCTCAGGCAGATCGTTCACGTCTTTCACGTGATCATACTCTTTGGTGAGCTTGCTGTGCGGTACCGCGATCACTTTGGCATCTTCACCAGACTCATCGGTCATTTTCAGCACGCCAACAGGGCGGCAGCGGATCACTGAGCCAGGCACTAATGGGAATGGGGTTGGAACCAGTACGTCAACAGGGTCACCATCCAAAGACAAGGTGTGGTTCACATAGCCATAGTTACATGGATAGAACATAGGCGTTGCCATGAAACGGTCAACGAAAACGGCGCCGCTATCTTTATCGACTTCATACTTAATCGGATCGGCGTTGGCTGGGATCTCAATCACCACATAAATATCTTCAGGCAGCTCTTTGCCCGCAGGGACCTGGTTCAGGCTCATGGGATGTCCTTTTGTTTAATGAAAAAGTGTGTGCCAATTATAACCGCCAAGCGTGAAAATAACAGAGGCGACCGTATTGGCCGCCTCTTTATCATGGAAGACTGGCGTTAGGTGTCTATTTTGCGCCTATTCGTCGTCATGATCCGGATAAGTGTCGAGGTATTCTTCGACCTTATCGACCATATTGCTTGAGCCAACAAAGAAAGGCACGCGTTGATGAAGTTCATTCGGCGCGATGTCCATGATGCGCTGGGTGCCATCGGTAGCTTTGCCGCCGGCTTGCTCAATAATAAAGGCCATGGGGTTACACTCATACAGTAAGCGTAGCTTGCCATTGGGATAGGCGAGCGTGCTGGGGTAGAGGTAAATGCCACCTTTGAGCAGGTTGCGATGAAAGTCGGCGACTAAGGAGCCAATATAACGTGACGTATAAGGGCGTTTCTCCTGTGGGACGTTTTCTTGGCAGTATTTGATATATTTTTTGACGCCTTGTGGGAATTTGATGTAATTCCCTTCGTTAATGGAGTAGATGTTGCCGTCTTTAGGAATGGTCATGTTTTCGTGAGACAGGCAGAACAAACCTAGCGAAGGGTCGTAGGTAAAACCATGTACACCATCACCCGTGGTGTAAACCAACATGGTGGATGAGCCGTAAATGATATAGCCGGCGGCGACTTGGCGGTGACCGGGTTGAAGGAAGTCTTCTTCGGTGGGCGGTGTTCCTACCGGTGACACGCGGTGATAGATGGAGAAAATGGTGCCAACAGACACATTAACATCAATGTTAGAGGAGCCATCCAGCGGGTCGATGAGCACCACATATTTGGCATTACGGTTAAGCTGTTTATTAAAAATAACCGCGTCATCTTCTTCTTCACTGGCGACGCCACACACTTGGTCGCGCGCTTCCATCGCGGCTTTAAATTTTTCGTTGGCATAAACGTCGAGTTTTTGCTGCTCTTCACCTTGCGCGTTTTCCGTGCCAATCGCGCCAGCAATGTCGACCAAGCCGGCTTTGTTGATTTCACGGTTAACAATTTTGGCGGCCAGACGAATGGAGGCGAGAAGAGAAGATAAATCACCGCTGGCATGCGGAAACGCGTGTTGCTTCTCAACAATGTACTCGCCGAGGGTCTTAATGTCGGGCATTCTCAATCCTTAATGATGATGAACTGTCTTTCTTGTGCAATCGGATACATGGGCAGTGAGCTGCCTCTTGGAATCGCCGCTATTCTAGCTTTCGTGACTTTTTAATCGTACTGAAGAAATGAATCAGGCCAGGGAAGTGTGATCGCGACATAAAAACCATGTCAGATGCGCGCAAGCGATAAGACCCAAGCGTTAATCCAAGGCATAATAACCGCCTGCGCCAAACGACAGGACAATCAACAATACAGTGAAGGCTATGCATATTCATATTTTAGGCATCTGCGGGACTTTTATGGGTGGCGCAGCCATGCTGGCAAAACAACTGGGGCACAGGGTGACGGGCTCTGACAGCCATGTTTACCCCCCGATGAGCACGCTACTTGAGTCTCAGGGAATCGATATTATCGAAGGCTATGATCCTGTCCAGCTATCACCTGCACCTGACTTGGTGGTGATTGGCAATGCCATGAGCCGTGGTAACCCTTGTGTCGAGGCGGTCCTCAATCAAGGCTTACCGTATACCTCTGGCCCGCAATGGCTGCATGATTTTCTACTGCAAGACCGCTGGGTGCTGGCGGTATCTGGCACCCATGGAAAGACCACCACCGCCAGCATGCTGGCGTGGATTTTAGAAGACTGTGGCTACGCCCCCGGCTTTTTGATTGGTGGGGTAGCGAGTAACTTTAACGCGTCGGCGCGATTAGGCGATAGCCCGTTTTTTGTGGTGGAAGCGGATGAATATGACAGTGCGTTTTTCGATAAGCGCTCTAAGTTTATCCATTACCAACCGAAAACCTTGGTGATCAATAACCTTGAGTTCGATCACGCCGATATTTTTGATGATCTGGCGGCGATCAAGAAACAATTTCACCATGTGGTGCGTACCGTGCCGGGGATTGGGCAAATTATTGCGCCCTCAGACGATACCAATGTCACGGACACGTTGGCGATGGGCTGTTGGAGTGAGTGTGTGTACGCCGGGCCGGATGGCCAGTGGCAGAGCATGAAAAAAGACCCAGCTGGCAGTCAATTTGACGCGTACTTTGCCGGTGAACTCGTGGGGACGGTGAGCTGGGATTTAGTCGGTGATCACAACGTGCGTAATGCGTTGATGGCCATCGCGGCAGCGCGTCATGTGGGGGTGACACCTGATTTGGCCTGCCAATCGCTCGAGACATTTATCAATACCAAGCGACGTCTAGAGTGGCGGGGGGAGCAAGCCGGTGTCACTGTGTATGACGATTTTGCCCACCACCCGACGGCGATTCGCCTGACCCTTGAGGGGTTGCGCGCGAAAGTGGGTAATGGCCGCATTGTCGCTGTGCTAGAGCCACGCTCTAATACCATGAAGCAAGGGGTTCACAAGGATACACTAGCGGCGTCGTTGGCCCGTGCGGACACGGTGTTCTTATATCAACCGCAAGGGCTAGATTGGTCGCTTGAAGCGGTGGTGGACAACTGCACGCAGCCGGCGCATAGACATGACGATATTGATGCACTGGTGACTGCACTGACTGAGCACGCCCAAGCAGGCGATACCGTGTTGGTGATGAGCAACGGCGGCTTTGGTGGCATTCATGACAAGCTGCTAACAGCTCTGGCGAGTAAGGAGGCGGTTTATGGCGGATAAACGAATAACCTTAGCGTGGACAGGCGCATCCGGTGCGCCCTACGGTCTACGTTTGCTCGAGTGCTTGCTCGCACAAGATTATCAGGTTTTCTTATTGATCTCGTCGGCCGCACGTGTGGTGTTAGCGACCGAGCATGGGCTGAAACTTCCGTCAGGCCCGCAAGCGGCACAGAAAATATTAGCCGAACATCTGCAATGTGATAGCAACAAACTGATCGTTTGTGGTAAAGAAGATTGGTTTTCGCCGGTCGCCTCGGGATCGGCAGCGCCCAAGCAAATGGTGGTGTGCCCCTGCTCGGCAGGTTCGTTATCGTCCATTGCCCATGGTTTGTCCGATAACCTTATCGAACGAGCGGCGGATGTGGTACTTAAAGAGCGCGGACAGTTGCTCTTGGTGGTGCGCGAGACCCCGTTTTCAACGCTGCATTTAGAAAACATGCACAAGCTATCGCAGATGGGTGTCACCATTATGCCTGCCGCGCCAGGCTTTTATCACCAGCCTCAGTCGATCGATGATTTAGTGGATTTTATGGTGGCGCGCATTTTAGATCACTTGGGGGCCGAACAAACCTTGGTGCCTCGCTGGGGCTATGATCAACGCCAGCGGTGAACAATGCTCAGGCACGCATCGACGTGCCTGAACCCTATGGTTAAGGTTTTAACACCATTACATGGACACTGGCACCTTCGAGCACTTTGGCTGCAACTGAGCCCAGCATCATTTTATTGACGCGTGAACGCTTATGGCTTGGCATCACAATCAAATCGCAGCCGATGCGCTCTGCCGTTTTAATGATCCCCTTGTAGGGCTTACCTTCTTCAACCGACACCTGACAGGCCACGTTTTCGGGGACATATTTATCCGCAAATCCTTGTAAATTGCGCTTCATGTCGCGTTTCATTTTATTGGCGGCTTCTTCAGGGAAGTAAGAGGCGACCATCGAATTATGAATGCCGGGCAATACAGTGAGCAGGTGGATTTTGGCACCTGACTGGCTGGCGAGCCAAACAGCGTGATCGACCGCGGTATCTGCAAAGCTTTCGTCGTTCAAATCAACCGGAACCAAGATATGTTTATACATAGCGATATCCTTTGCACTTATAAAAGAAAGGGGCACGTGTCACACACGTCCCCCTGTTATTAGGCTTGGCGAATACGGCGGCGTTGATTCCACCCCAACAATGCTAAGAGCAAGAGAGTAGGGACAAACACCCACTCTTTCCATGGCCGGACATTATCGATAGTCACTGTTTTGATTTGCCAATCAAAATCAATCCCTGCTTTGTCAGCGTCACTGCCAAATTGGATCATATCCACCAACAACTTGTCGTCTTCCTCGCGAAGCATTAAGCCTGTGTCGTTAATGCGGGCTTCACCGCTTTCAAGGCTATGATCCACGGGCAATACCACATGTTTGGAGACTTGCTCACCAAAGAAGTTTTCCCCTTCCACTTCAAGCTGCAGCGGCTTTCCTTCTGGTAGTTGCTCCGCTACACGGGTGATTTCTGTGCCTGGGAAGCTGGTCGTCGGCGGATACACTTCGTCCCACCAAAACCCTGGACGGAAAAGGGAGAAGGTAATCAATAACAATAAGGCGGTTTCCCACCATTTGTTTCTAGTCATCCACCAACCTTGTGTCGCGGCAGAGAACGCCAGCATTGCTATGGTCGCCGACACAATGGTCAAAATCAGGTGGAAGGGGCCATCGAGATCGAGCAACAACAACTGGGTGTTGAAGATAAACATAAATGGCAGGATGGCGGTGCGGATGTCGTAGGTAAAACCTTGCACACCGGTGCGGATGGGATCGGACTTAGCAATGGCCGCGGCCGCAAAGGCAGCCAACCCCACAGGGGGTGTGTCATCGGCAAGAATACCGAAATAGAACACAAATAAGTGCACCGCGATCAGTGGAATAATCAGCCCCTGCTGTGCGCCTAAAGTAACAATCACTGGCGCCATCAGGGTGGAGACCACGATATAGTTGGCGGTGGTCGGTAGTCCCATCCCCAACAATAAGCTGATCACCGCGGTAAACAGCAACATCAGGAAGATGTTGCCGCCGGAGATAAACTCGACGAAGTCTGTCATTACCAAACCGATGCCAGTGAGGGTGACCGTACCCACCACAATCCCGGCCGCTGCAGTGGCGACACCGATACCGATCATGTTGCGCGCACCGGTCACAAAGGCTTCGAGCAGATCAACGCCCCCGTCACGAATTTCTTCTTTAAAGTTAGTGCGCTGGTTGAAGTAGGCAATGAGTGGACGCTGGGTGAGAATGATAAAAATCATAAACACCGTCGCCCAAAATGCAGACAGGCCTGGCGAGAAGCGCTCCACGGTCAAACACCATACCAATACGCCGATTGGTAGCAGGTAGTATAAGCCAGAACGCACGGTGGGGCCGGGCTCGGGGACCTCGGATAAATCAGCCGCCGCGGGGTCTTCCGCTGCTTGCGATTTATACTGGGCGGAGTAACGCACCAACAGCACATAGGCAATCAGCGTGAGGATACCGATGACCACGGTTGCCATGGCACCAAATACGTCTTTGGTCCAGCCAATACCGTAGTAGACCGCCGCGCTGAGCACCAACAAGCCAACAAACACCGTCATAAACGAGAACAGTTTTTGCAGTACCGTGCTGGTATGACGGCGTGGTAAGCCTTCCATACCAGCTTTACAGGCTTCTAGGTGCACGATGTAAATCAGAGCAATATAAGAGATCAGTGCGGGAAGTAGCGCGGCTTTAATCACTTCTACGTAGGAAATGCCCACGTATTCCACCATCAAGAATGCCGCCGCCCCCATAATCGGTGGGGTGAGCTGGCCATTAGTCGAGGCGGCCACTTCCACCGCCCCGGCTTTATGACTTGGAAAGCCCACGCGTTTCATCAAGGGAATGGTAAAGGTCCCGGTAGTCACTACGTTGGCAATCGAAGAACCCGAGACCAAACCGGACAGGCCGGACGCGACCACCGCGGCCTTGGCGGGGCCACCGCGCATGTGACCGAGTAGTGAGAAGGCCACTTTAATGAAGTAGCCGCCGGCACCGGCGCGGTCGAGCAAGGCACCGAACAGGACAAACAGGAATACAAACGAGGTAGAGACGCCCAGTGCCACCCCGAAGACGCCTTCAGTAGTCAGCCACAAGTGTGACATGGCTTTGTTCAAGCTCGCGCCTTTGTGAGCGATGACGTCCGGCATGTAGGGGCCGGCAAAGGTATAGAGTAAGAACACACCTGCCACCACCATTAGCGGTGGGCCAAGGGCGCGGCGTGTTGCCTCAAGCATCAGAATCATACCGATGGCGGCAACCGTAATATCAAACGAGGTATAAGCGCCAGCACGGTCTGCAAGTTGATTATAAAAAAGGAAGAGGTAACCGGCGGCTAAACTACCCGCTAGTGCAAATACCCAATCGAGTAATGGCACCCGATCTCGGGGGGAGGTCTTACGCGCGGGGTAGGCGGTGTAGGCCAAAAACATCGCGAACGCCAAATGGAGCGAGCGAGCTTCGGTATTATTGAGTACGCCAAAGTCGAGCGCGAAAGGTAGCGGCGACGCATACCAAAGCTGAAACAGGGACCAGCAAAGTGGTACCAGCCAAAGAATACGTCCTGATAGTCCATCCGGTGAGCGTGCGCCAGTATCTGCTTGCGCCACCATGTCTTGCACATCAGGAGACGATTGATGTGTCTTCGTCATGCAGTTTGTCCTTATTATCATATGCACCGCTGATGCGGCTACAGTGTCCCGAGAAATGCATACCCGGCTGCGTCACTATCTATGAGCGACTCGCCTGTCTGCAGCCCACTGCTACGCTCGCAGTCTCACTGACGTTTAACGAAAACGTGAACAGTGTGTGGCAGCTAAAAGCAGATAGTAACAGAGGGGTATCAAAAAATTAAAACGATGTTATCGCTTTTACTTTCGTTGCAATGACTCAAAAGTGAGATAAGGCAGGTAGGCAGCGGCTTCGCGCTGCCTGATAGGGTAATCAATAATGATATTCAAACAGATCGCATACCGCCTCAAATAAGGCTTCTGTGCTGGTACCGCGGGTGGGCGTGATAAAGATGGTATCGTCTCCGGCCACGGCACCCAGGATTCCTTCGGCCTTGCCCAATGAGTCGAGAAGCCGTGCGATAAGCTGCGCGGCCCCTGGCCCGGTATGGATCACTACCACAGCCTCATTATAGTCGATCTCCATCACCAGCTCGCGCAAGGCGCTGCCGGTGGTGGGGACACCGAGTTCGATCGGTAAGCAATAGACCATTTCCATTTTGGCGTTGCGGGTACGCACTGCGCCGAATTTGGTCAACATGCGTGATACTTTCGACTGGTTGATGCCCTCAAATCCTTGAGCACGTAGGGCTTCGACAATCTCACCCTGAGAACTGAACTTTTCTTCTTTGAGGATCGCTTTAAACGCTCGAACCAATTGGTCTTGTTTTTCTGAGTTACGCATGACGGCAGACTCGCAATGACAAACGAGTGGCTATTTTGCATATACATGCAACGAGGGGCAATCACTGAGGGTGTAAAATGGCGACAATATCACTGTTGCTGACCAGACGCTCCGCGACAAACAAAGGGAGAGCGAAAAAATGAGAGCTTAGGCTGATCATCACCGCCTGAGGCTTGAGTGGGGGTAGGGGCGGGCATATGATGAAGCAACAGTTCGCACCATTGATGGGCGACTTGTGCCCGAACAGAAGCCGGACCGGATCCGGACTATAAGAAATATCGAAAGGAGAACGACATGAAAGTTGCTGTGATTGGCGCCGCGGGAGGCATTGGTCAGGCTCTAGCCCTACTGCTAAAAAACAATTTACCAGCCGGTTCCGACCTGGCCTTGTACGATATCGCTCCTGTTACGCCAGGTGTAGCGGTTGACTTGAGTCACATCCCCACGCCGGTCACCATCAAAGGCTATAGCGGCGAAGATCCAACGCCAGCACTTGATGGGGCTGATGTGGTGTTAATCTCTGCAGGGGTGGCCCGTAAGCCGGGTATGGATCGCTCTGATTTGTTCAATGTGAACGCGGGCATTGTGAAATCATTGGCGGAAAAGATTGCTGATGTGTGTCCAAAAGCCTGCGTAGGTATTATCACTAACCCGGTTAATACCACGGTGGCGATTGCCGCCGATGTGCTGAAAGCCAAGGGCGTTTACGATAAAAATAAACTGTTTGGCGTGACCACGCTGGATGTGATCCGCTCAGAAGCCTTTATCGGTGAGCTGAAAGGGATGGATCCACGCGAAGTGTCTATTCCTGTTGTCGGTGGCCACTCAGGCGTGACGATTCTGCCGCTATTGTCACAAGTAAAAGGCGTGACATTTAGCCAAGAAGAGGTTGAAGCCTTGACACCGCGCATTCAAAACGCTGGCACTGAAGTGGTTGAAGCTAAAGCCGGTGGTGGCTCCGCAACCTTGTCAATGGGTCAGGCAGCATGTCGCTTTGGCCTCTCGCTGGTGCGCGCCCTGCAAGGTGAATCAAACGTGGTGGAATGTGCGTATGTTGAAGGCGACGGTCAGCACGCCCGCTTCTTCGCTCAACCGGTACGTCTGGGTAAAGAGGGAGTCGACGAGATCCTCAGCATCGGTGAGCTAAGTGCTTATGAGCAACAAGCGATGGACAAGATGCTGGAAACGCTGCGTAAAGATATCAAAATGGGCGAAGAGTTCGCGGCGAAATAGCGGACATTCGACCTTGGTGAGGAAAGCGGCGCAATAGCGCCGCTTTTTAGTTTGGCTGAGGGGCTTAAATTGCGTTAGGTGTTGCGGTCAACCGCTAAATGCGCCAATGCCACTAAGGCGTGTTTATACGGGGTTTCTGGCAATATATCGAGCGCACGGATGGCTTTTTCTGATTCCTGCTCGGCACGCTCTCGGGTATACGCCAGTGAGCCGCAGGCGTCCATACAGGCCAAAATCGCCTCGAGTTTATCGCGGCCATTGCCTTTTTCGATGGCGGTACGAATCATCGCCGCTTCTTCCTCAGAGCCGTGTTGCATCGCGTGCAGCAAAGGTAGCGTTGGTTTGCCTTCTGCCAAATCATCACCCGTTTGCTTGCCCATTTCATTGTCAGCACTGGTGTAGTCAATTACATCATCTATTAACTGGAACGCTGTTCCAAGATATCGGCCATAGTCTTGGAGGGCTTTCTCCGTGTCTGCGTCCGCCTCGTTAAGAATCGCGCCAATCTGGGTGGCTGACTCAAACAAACGCGCGGTTTTAGAGTAGATGACCTGCATATAACTGGTTTCTGTGGTATCAGGGTCATTACAGTTCATAAGCTGTAATACTTCCCCTTCGGCAATCACATTGGTAGCCTCACTCATTAAATCCAGAATGCGTAACGAGCGTAGGCTGGTCATCATTTGAAACGAGCGGGTGTAAATGTAATCACCGACTAACACACTGGCCGCATTACCAAACAAGGCATTGGCGGTTGCATTGCCACGGCGCAAGTCCGATTCATCGACCACGTCATCATGGAGCAAGGTGGCGGTATGAATGAATTCAATAAACGCGGCGGCGGTGGTGTGTTTGTCACCGTGATAACCAAGTGCACGCGCCGCTAATACAGCGAGCATCGGGCGCAGTCGTTTGCCACCGCTGTTAACGATGTAAAAGCCGAGCTGATTGATTAGCGCGACATCAGAGTTTAACTGGGCGAGGATCTTTTGGTCGACCTGCGCCATGTCATCACTAATTAAGGCTTGGATTGATTTGAAATCCATGAATATATCCGGGCGTTGTCCTAGTTACTTGCCTGCCGAGCTAACGAAATAAATCACAACTCACTAGCAGCAAGAGGCGAAATATTGCACGTTAATACGTTCAGAATGGCGTGAAACCTTCGTCAGTATCGGCACCAGAGCGGGTATTTAGCTTGGCATAGTACACCAGATGACAGGCGACGAGATAGCGCTCGCACAGGGAAAATGTGTGGGAATTAATGCTGAGCACCTTTTCACCAATTTTCTTGCTTTCCCCTCTTGCCTCAAATCAATTTCTGCCGTAGAATTCGCGCCCTATTGATGAATTATATGCGCACCCCTTGTTGCTTAATATTGCAGCAGGCCGTGCGGAAATGCGGAGTAAAACATGTACGCAGTTTTCCAAAGTGGTGGTAAGCAACACCGAGTAAGCGAAGGCCAGACTATTCGCTTGGAAAAGCTAGACGTTGAAACTGGCGCAAGTGTAGAACTTGACAAAGTATTGCTAGTGGCAAACGGCGAAGACGTTAAAGTTGGCGCGCCTTTTGTTAGCGGTGCAAAAGTAACAGCAGAAGTTGTTACTCACGGTCGCGGCGATAAAGTGAATATCGTTAAGTTCCGTCGTCGTAAACATTCTCGCAAGCACATGGGCCACCGTCAGTGGTTCACTGAAGTCAAAATCACTGGCATCAGCGCTTAAGAGTAGGAGAGAGAAGAGATGGCACACAAAAAAGCTGGCGGTTCTACTAAAAACGGCCGCGATTCAGAAAGTAAACGCCTAGGTGTTAAACGCTTCGGTGGTGAGTCTGTACTAGCAGGTAACATCATCGTTCGTCAACGTGGTACTAAATTCCACGCAGGCACTAACGTAGGTTGCGGTAAAGACCACACTCTATTCGCTCTGTCTGATGGCAAAGTGAAATTTGAGACCAAAGGTCGTCATAACCGTAAATTCGTTACTATCGAAGCTGAATAAGCTTCAACGCCAAGCGAATTTCTGAAGCCCTGCCTTTTGGCGGGGCTTTTTATTGTGTCTGGTGATCACCGGTCAATGAGCGTTTGATCAGAGAGGCGCGGAAAGTCGGTCAAAGCAGAAAAATGATCCTAAGATCGATAAGATCGCCATTCACTAATCTGGGATAAGGCTAGTTGCAATAAACGTGCGTTTTAGCAATTGGTGCGGAGAAGTTAGCATGAAGTTTGTAGATGAAGCGATTATTCGCGTCGATGCCGGGGACGGGGGCAATGGGACCGTCAGCTTCCGGCGGGAAAAATATGTCCCTAAAGGGGGCCCAGATGGCGGTGATGGCGGTGATGGTGGTGATGTCTATCTGCTAGCCGACGAAAACCTCAATACCCTGATCGATTATCAGTTTGAGCGCTTTCACTCTGCAGCGCGTGGTGAAAACGGTCGCGGGGGGAACTGTACCGGTAAACGCGGTGAAGACTTGGTACTCAATGTGCCTGTTGGTACCCGGGCTGTGGATGAAGACACGGGTGAGGTGATTGCCGACTTAACCCAACATGGCATGAAAGTGATGGTAGCCAAAGGTGGGTTTCACGGCCTTGGCAATACGCGTTTCAAATCATCCGTCAACCGCGCCCCACGACAAAAAACCATGGGAACCAAAGGTGAGGTCCGTCAGCTGCGTTTGGAGTTGTTGTTGTTGGCCGATGTGGGGATGTTAGGTTTGCCGAATGCGGGTAAATCGACCTTTATTCGTGCGGTGTCGGCGGCAAAACCGAAAGTGGCTGATTATCCCTTTACCACGTTAGTGCCTAGCCTTGGGGTGGTCCGTGTCGCGGCTGACAAGAGCTTTGTGGTGGCCGATATTCCTGGTCTGATTGAAGGTGCGGCTGATGGCGCGGGACTGGGTATTCGCTTCTTGAAACATCTGGAACGCTGTCGTGTGTTGTTACACATGATTGATTTGCTGCCCGTTGATGGTACCGATCCGGTCGATAACGCGTTCACCATTATTGATGAATTGAACCAATACAGCGAAAAGCTGGCGGATAAACCGCGTTGGTTGGTATTTAACAAAGTGGATTTGATGCCAGAAGACGAGGCACAGGCGCAAATTGAGCGTGTGTTAGAAGCTCTGGCGTGGGATGACAAATACTACGCGATATCCGCGATTAACAAAGCGAACGTCCAACCGCTTATTTACGATCTGATGGCATCGATCGAGGCGCTACCTGCGCCGAAACCTGAGGTTGAGCCGGAAGATGAGACGGTGGCGTTCAAGTGGGATGATCACCACGAACAGCAGCTCAATCAAAGCGATGACGACGATGATTGGGATGATTGGAACGAAGACGACTACGACGTCGAGATCATCTACAAGCCTTAATCCTAAAAAGCCGTTACGTCTGTAGCGGCTTTTTTTATGTCCGATTTGGCGATAATCTGATCGCAACTTTATTTGTATCAAAGACCGCAGCGAGTCGGTGATGAATACTGCGAGCAGATAGGCGCAATGTAAGAGGGATTTTTAAGGTGGGAAAGCGGTTAACCGAGCCAGAGCAACGTGCTATATCGCGTTTAGTGATTGAAGTCGGGCAGCGACTATTACAGCATGGCGCGGAAAGTAAGCTGGTCAGTGATGTAAGTATTCGCTTAGGACGTGCACTAGGACTCGATAGCGTTGAGCTGGCGTTATCGGCGAGTTCTTTGGTGGTCACCACGCTCAGTCAAGGTCATTGTATCACCACCGCCAGACGTTGCCCCGATCGCGGGATCAACATGAAAGTGGTGACCGATATCCAACGCACGGTCATTTTGGCCGAGAAAGGGATCCTCGATGCTTTGGCGGTGCGCAAGCGCTTAAGTCGGATCGAGCCCTTTCGCTATCCACCTTGGCTGGTGGTGGGGATGATAGGCTTGTCATGTGCGGCTTTCAGTCGATTAGCGGGCGGCGATGCCGTGGTGTTTGCACTCACGTTTATCGCGTCTGCAACCGGCATGCGAGTGCGCCAACTGATTGCCCACCGTCACTTTAATCCGCTTCTCACTTTCGCGGTCACCGCGATGGTCACCACCTTGATATCCAGCGTGGGCACGATAATGGATTGGGGTAACGAACCCTTCCTTATCATGGCCTCATCAGTCTTAATGCTCGTCCCCGGCTATCCGTTGATAAACGCGGTATCAGATATGGTCAAAGGCTTTGTCGATATGGGGATCGCTCGTTGGACGATGGCATCCTTGCTCACCTTGGCAACAGCGCTGGGTATTGTTGGTGCCATGAGTCTTGTGGGGGCATGGGGATGGTTATGAGTTTATTGCTCGCCTTACTGGAAGATATGTTCTTTGCCATGATCCCCGCGGTGGGGTTTGCATTAGTGTTTAATGTACCGGTTAAGGCGCTCAAATACTGTGCCTATGGCGGTGCGGTCGGCCATGGTTTGCGCTTTGTGCTGATGGAATCCGGGGTCGCCATTGAATGGGCCACGCTGGCAGGCGCAACCACGATTGGCTTTTTAGGTGTGTACTGGTCGCAGCGCTTTTTGGCGCATCCCAAGGTGTTTACCGTGGCGGCAATTATCCCGATGATCCCCGGCGTTTACGCGTTTAAAGCGATGATTGCGTTGGTAACCATCAACAATCAAGGCTATAGCCCTGCTTTATGGGCGAGCCTAATTGAAAACCTGACCACCGCGGGGTTCATTCTCTCGGCACTGGCCATTGGCCTTGCGATGCCAGGGTTATTGTTTTATCGTCGCCGACCAGTGATTTGAAGAAAAGGGTACCTGTAATGCGCGTCAGTTTAGTGGCTGCGATGGCAAACGATCGAGTGATTGGCAAGAATAACCAAATGCCGTGGCATTTGCCGGCAGATTTAGCGTGGTTTAAACGTACTACTCTTGGTCATCCTGTGGTGATGGGGCGCAAAACCTTTGAGTCAATTGGTCGTCCGCTGCCCAAACGACCGAACATTGTGATCAGTCGCGACCCGGACTATCAGCCAGAGGGTGTCACTGTCGTGCGCTCGCCAGAACAAGCGCTTAAAACCGTGGCCGAGTATGAGGAGGTCATGGTGATTGGTGGCGGTACCATTTATCAGGCATTTTTGCCCCGTGCTGACCGCTTGTATCTTACCTTTATTGATCTTGACGTCGACGGCGATACCCGCTTCCCGCAGTGGGGAGAAGGGTGGAAGAAAACAGAGGTCGGCTCACATCCAGTGGATGATAAAAACGCCCACCCCATCACTTTTACTGTCTGGGATCGTGCCTAAGTAGCGCTATTTTCTGCCGCTAACGTAAAGCAGGCTTTATCTTCCCAACGAAGGAGCGTGAGCTTGCCGCCCCATACGCACCCAGTATCTAGCCCATAAAGCTTGGGCTGGATGGTGCCATTTAACGCCGCCCAATGGCCAAACACCACCGACTGATCAAGCGGCTGGCGCGCTGGCACCTCAAACCAAGGCAATAAACCGCTGTCAGCCGCTTGGCTAGGTGGCAGCTTGCATTGCATGTCCAGGCGACCATCTGGGAAACAAAAACGCATGCGGGTAAAGCTATTGATGATATAGCGATAACGGTCAAGGCCGCTCAGTGATGGATCCCACTGATCGGGGCTGTCGGCATACATGTTTTCCAGCAACCAGCGCTGCTCGTTACTGCGCAGTATCGCTTCTACCTCATTGGCACAGGTGACAGCGGTCTTTTTGTCCCACTGCGGGCTGATGCCTGCATGGGCCAGCAAAAAGCCACCGTCTGGCGCGGCGACATCCATCAGGAGCGGCTGCTGAGACAACCAGCCGAGGAGTTGCTCCCGATCTGGCGCATCAAGAATAGACTGAGTATTGTCTTTGCCTTTAATCGGTTTTATGCCATGGGCAACGGCCAGCAAGTGCAAGTCGTGGTTACCCAAGACGACGCGCGCCGCGTCCCCGAGCTGATAAAAGAAACGTAACACGTTGAGGGAGTCGGGGCCGCGTGCGACCAAATCCCCAACCGAGTACAAGATGTCTTTATCTGGGGAAAAATCGACCTGAGTGAGAAGCGCACGTAATGTGCGCTCACAACCATGGATATCCCCGACAAGATAGGTCGCCATATGCCTCCCTGTTGGGATTAGTGGAGAATGTTTGGCAGCGCGAGACGAAACGGTGCAATATCGACCTTAAACGACTGATCGTCTTGATCTTGCATGGTATAAAAACCTTGCATTACACCCACAGGCGTCTCGATGATGGTGCCACTGGTGTAGGTGTATTTTTCCCCCGCGGCAATCTTGGGTTGCTCGCCGACAACGCCTTCTCCTTCTATTTCTAGCTCTTTACCATTGGCATCGGTAATGAGCCATTTTCTGCGCATGAGTTGCGCAGGGGCATCGCCGCGGTTTTCAATGGTGACCGTGTATGAGAAGACAAAGCGCTCATTGTCAGGCTCAGATTGGTCTTCCACATATTGTGTCGCGACGTGAATCTCGAATTGCGATTGTTCGGTGGCTTGCAAATCAAGGCTCCTGTTTATGATGAGTGATTGGCATCTAACCAGTTGGCCAAGCTGGAGAACTGCGCCAAGGTCATGTGCTCAGGACGTAAGCTAGGGTCGATACCAAGCTCGGTCAATGTATCGACACTAACCAATGATTTAAAACAGTTACGTATGGTTTTACGGCGTTGATTAAAACCTTCACGACACACGCGCTCTAACCATGACAAATTGGTGACTGGATGTGGCAAGGTTTTGTGTGGCACTAAGCGCACAACCGCGGAGTCCACTTTCGGTGCCGGCTTAAAGGCACTCGGTGGCACCTCCAATACCGGGATCACTTGGCAGTAGTATTGTGCCATGACGGTAAGACGCCCGTAGGCTTTGGTGCCAGGACCAGCGGCGAGACGATTCACCACCTCTTTTTGCAACATAAAGTGCATATCTTGCACTTGGTCGGCAAAAGAGAACAAATGGAACATTAACGGCGTAGAGACATTGTATGGCAGGTTACCAAAAATCCGTAGCGGGCCTTGCTTGGCAAGCTCGGCAAAATCAAAGGCCATCGCATCGGCTTCATGCACCGTGAGTTTACGGCCCATGAAAGGATGACTGCGCAAGCGCGCGGCAAGATCCCGGTCAAGCTCTACCACGTTTAGGTGGTCGACCTGCTCTGTGACTGGCTCGGTGAGCGCGCCCAGGCCTGGGCCAATCTCGACTAAGTTCTCGCCGGATTGGGGGTTAATGGCTGATACAATGCCGTCAATGATGTAAGGATCATTGAGGAAGTTTTGCCCGAAACGTTTTCTGGCACGGTGGCCTTGATGGACTTTATCGCTCATGCTTGCTATCTACTAATTCAATGGCGTGGGAGATGGCCGTCCGCAGGCTTCCTGTATCCGCCGTACCGGTACCCGCTAAATCCAGTGCGGTACCATGATCTACTGATGTTCTGACAAAAGGCAGGCCCAAGGTAATATTCACTGAGCGCCCAAATCCTTTGAATTTTAACACAGGTAAGCCTTGGTCGTGATACATCGCCAGTACAGCATCGGCATCTTGCAGGTACTTTTCTTGGAAAAGCGTATCCGCGGGTAGGGGACCGACTAAATCCATCCCTTGTTGGCGTAAATCATCGAGGGCCGGTTCAATGGTGTCGATTTCCTCTGTGCCTAAACAGCCTCCCTCTCCGGCATGAGGATTCAGGCCGCAGACATAAATACGAGGGTGTGCAATCGCAAACTTCTCGCGTAAGTCTTGATGCAAAATGCCGATAACATCGTGCAAGCGCTCACGGGTGATGGCCTTGGAGACATAGGCCAAGGGAATGTGGGTGGTGACCAAGGCGACACGTAACCCTTCAGTGGCGAGCATCATCACCACTTGATTGACATTGGCGTGCTGGGCAAAAAACTCCGTATGGCCGCTAAAAGATACCCCTGCACGGTTGATGATCCCTTTGTGAACTGGGCCGGTGACAATCGCGGCAAACTCACCGCTCATGTTTCCTTCCGCGGCGCGAGTCAGGGTATCGAGCACATAGCGGCCGTTGGCTTCATCTAATTGACCAGGGGTCACCGCCGCACCAATCGGCGTCTCTGCGACGATAAGCTCGCCCGCCTGGTGTGCTTGCGGCTCAGTGCTGGGATCATAGTCTCGTAAGCTGATGGCCAGTCCTAATTGCTTGGCGCGCTCAGCCAGCATTTGCTTGTTCGCGACCGCGACAAGCTGATGAGGCCAGGCATGAAGCGCCATGGCCAAGACAAGATCAGGCCCGATGCCCGCAGGCTCTCCGGGCGTAATCGCGATACGCTCAGCTGTCATCGGTGATCACCTCGACGTAAGCCCCTGCGCGTAGCTCTTGCAGCCAGGCCTGCGCTTCTTCGTTGAACTTTCTATTGAATAGCATGCGGTAAGCGCGATTTTTCACAGCCGCATCGGTTTTATCCACTTCACGACGATCAGTGACTTCGACGATATGCCAGCCATGTACGGTTTTAAACGGTTCGCTGACTTGGCCTTCTGGCAGGGCATCAACTTTCGCCTTAAAGGCGGGTACATAGGCATCGGTGGTGGACCAACCTAGGTCGCCACCATTGACTGCCGAGCCTGGATCGTCGCTGTACTGCTTGGCGAGATCAGCAAAACTTTGCTCACCACGTCGGATTTGATCTGTTAATTGGTTGAGCTCTTTCTGCGCGCCTTTATCACTCAGCACGATCGATGGTTTGATCAGGATATGACGCGCTTTCACTTCGGTGACGGCGACAGTTTCTAGTCCTTGTACATCGTCAATTTTGAGAATATGGAAGCCAACCCCGCTTCTAAACGGCCCGATGATTGCCCCTTTACCTTGGTTGGTGATCTGGTCGGCGAAAATAGTCGGCATTTCCTCTCGGCGCAACCAGCCCCAATCACCGCCGTCTAGCGCTTTAGGGCCTTTGGAGTATTCCATCGCCAGCTCGGCGATATCACCGTCATGGCGCAGGGTATCAACGAGACGGTGAGCTTGTTTTTTTACGCTTTCACGCTCAGCTTTGCTGGCATCGTCGTCTAATTTGAGCTGAATATGCGAAAGTTTGTATTTTACCTTTTGCATCTTTTGCTCATTTAACTGGCTGGCAAGCGTTTCGACTTCTTGCGGTAAAATACTGATTCGGCGGCGTACTTGCGCGTTACGTGCTTCGGAAATGGTAAGTTCACGACGCACTTGTTCACGGTATTGTGCCCATGCGACACCTTGCTCGGCCATTTTTTCTCGCAGGGCTTGCACACTGACAGACTGCTCCTTAGCAATGTTTTCGATTGCTTGTTGCAATTGGCTATCGTCTATCTGGATCCCTAAACGTTTGGCCTCTTGCAGTTGTAGCTCCTCGATAACCAGCCGCTCACGCATTTGCTCTTCAAGCACATCTTGTGGCGGTAATTCGCGATCGCTGTTGGCGGCATTAAGGGTTACGGTGCGACGCATCGCCGCCATATCACTTTGTAATACCACGCCGTCATTGACCACTGCGATCACGCGATCCAGCTCTTGAGGTGCCGCTTGCGTTAAGGGGGTCAGCAACACTAAAACGCCAGTGATGAGGGCGTGACTCCATTTGTTCATGCTTTGTCCACTTCTTTTCATAGGTTCAACAGTCCAGACCACAATAAAGCGGGTTAGTTCTTCAGCGCAAAAGGATTGCGATAACCCAAGGCGTTGCCTGAGTCTGTGCTGAAGTTAAAGCCGCTATCAGCCCCTAGCCCTAGGAGGCTAAATGAGAGGGTGACGTTATTGTCGTATTCTGGGTCTGTATTAATATCAGAGCGTGAGAGTAAGTACTCGTTATAGCTCAAGCCGACCACCCAACAATCAGAGCGATAGGTCAGGCTAAACTGGTTTTCTAGCATCACGTCTTGAGTGAGATCGCGCCAGTATTGGCCTTTAAAACTGAGGCCTCCCCATAGCGGGAAGCCCGTGACCACCCCGGCTTGGGACAGGCCATCATCGGTGAGTGCGCTGATATCTCGGTTCGGCAAGGTAGACTCAATATATTCTTGTGCCACATAGCGATAACTGGTTTGTGCGTAGAATTGTTGGTGGCGATACTCGGCAATCGCGTTACCAAACTGCATTTCACTGAGGTTGCTGTCATATTGCATGGATGCCCGTAAAAACAGGTAGTCATCAATATTGGCTTCCCCTTCGAGCGCCCAAGACGAATAATCGAAGGTTTCTGCGTCTTGGTTGGAGGGCTGATCAAAGTAATAAATTTGCCCGAACGACAGGTTGAGTCGCTCTTTATAACCACCGTCGTAAAAACGGGTGGTCGCCCCGTAGGTTAGCTGATTAGCCGGGTTAATATAATCAATGCTGCTAAATTGATTGCCGCGGAATAGCCCATAGTAGTCGGTTTGTAAGCGTGCGGTATCGTAACCGCCGCCACTGAAGTTGACCGGGTTATAAATATCCCCTTGTTCCACGTCTTTGATGTACAAATATTGCACTTGAGGCTCAATGGTTTGGCTAAAGTGTCCCCCCATCGCCCAAAAGTTACGCTCTAGTACCACGCCGGAATGCAATCTTACGGTTGGGATTTTACGCTCCACCGATTTACTCAAGGTCGCTGTGGACTCGGCATCTGGCATGGCGTTGTCAAAGCGTTGATCGTAATGGGTGTAGAGCATGCTCGCTTCGGCCGTGGCATTAAACCAAGGACGCGTGAAGGGCATGGTCAAGGTCGGCGCCAGGTGCGTGCGCGTCGCTTCAGGTTTATTGGGGTCGTCATTAGCAAATACACTAAATTGTGCGGGGACGCTGATGTCCAACCATGGCATCACTTGCGGCGCATAGTAGTTAAAATCCACTTGCGGCATCAAACGATACACACTGGTGTTTTCTGTGAGCGGTTGAAAGTCCCGCACACGCACAGTGCTGTTCCAATCTAAGCCGCGGTAGCTGATTTCACCGGTTTGCAGCAAGGTATTGTCTTCTCGTTTACCCACGTCCGAGTCAATGTTTTGGAAGTAGGTAATGTCACTGACCTTGCTGTAATCGGCTTGATAGCGCCAGTGGCCCTGTACGCCGCTGTGTGTCCAGTTAAAGCCCCAGCGTGCGTCAAGGTCTGGGTTACGCTGGTCATCAGGCATATATTCTGAGTACAACGAGCCTGAGCCGAGTGGGGTAAGGTAACGAACATTGGTATTGAGTTGTACGCCGCGTTCCGACATATATTTGGGCGTGATCGTGGCGTCAAGTTGCGGATGGATATTCCAATAAAATGGCGTTTCCATCTCGATACCGTCGCGATCACTCCAAGAGACCGAGGGGTATAAAAAGCCCGTCAGTCGACCGTCTTCGACCGGCACCCGCAGGTATGGCAGATAAAAAACCGGCACATTCATCACCTCAAACCGTGGATGATAAAGGTCAGCAAACAGGCTGCTATCTTCTTTTTCTATCTTAGAAGCAGAAAAACGCCAGCTTTTGTCTTCGTCCGGGCAAGTGGTATAGGTGCCATCTTCCAGTTCGTAGAAGGTGGTACCGTTTTTAAATACCCGCTTAGCTTCCCCTCGCCCTGGCGTACATAGCATCTTGTACTGGGCATTATTGAGCGTGGTGTCTTCGTTTTCTAAATTGGCTTGTAAATAGTCCGACGTCACCATCATTTGGCCGTCATTGAACACCACATCTCCTTGTGCGGTGACGATCCGTTCTGGATCGCGCAAGGTCGCGGTATCCGCGGTCATTTTACGATGGCCTTGGGTCACCTCGACATTGCCGTTGTAGATGGCTTTTTCATTGGTTTGCGCTTCAGCGCGATCGGCCACCACGCGAATGGGTGCATTGTTCACATCTTGGGTTTGCTCACTCGCTGGAATACAGCGCGCCTCGCTATCGGGGCAAGGTTCGCTGGATGTTTCCGCATTCGCAAAAACAAGGGCTGGGCCATAAAGGGCCAGGCTAATCATGGTGGCTAAAAAGCTGCGTGCAGTCGGTGACATTGAAGAAGACATTCCTGTTTTATCTGATTGCGTGGTGTACACGAAGGCAACGCATCAGTATGCTTTGGCTGCAAAATGCGATTATCATAAATCAATTTACGCCCGGCATCACCTGTAAATGTTCAGGGTGTGAAACTAGCAATGAGACCATGGCATGCGACTAAATGGCAAGGTGATTGGTGCAATTCTCGGCACATTGTTGGGAGGCCCAATCGGTTTTCTTCTTGGCCTTTTCTTAGGTCATCAGTTTGATAAAGCGAAACAGCGCGCGCGTTTCGGCGGTTTTGGTGCCCAAGGCCCGCAAGCGCAACGTGTTTTTTTCCACGGTACCTTTGCGGTGATGGGGCATATCGCCAAAGCTAAAGGGCAAGTCACTCAGGACGAAATACGTCTCGCCAGCTTATTTATGGACCGAATGCAGCTGCAAGGTGAAGCCAGGCAGTTGGCCCAGCAGGCGTTCCGTGAGGGCAAAGACAGTGACTTTCCGCTTGATGAGACTCTCAGTAGTATTCGCACCTTAAGTCAGGGGCAGCGTGATTTGTCGCGTGTCTTTTTGGAAATGCAGATACAAGCGGCGTTTGCCGATGGCGAGCTGCATCCTAAAGAGCGGGAACTACTCTATGTGATTGCTGAGAAACTGGGCTTTTCGCCGCAGCAACTGGAGCAACGGTTACGGATGCAAGAAGCCGCGTTTCGCTTCAGCCAAGGTTATCAAGGCGGCTGGCAGCATCAAACCGATGGCCCGGGCGCACCACCACGGCAAAGTGAGATTGATGATGCCTATGATGTGCTAGGGGTTGATGCCAATGCATCCTCTCAAGAAGTGAAAAAAGCGTATCGCAAGCTGATGAATGAGCACCATCCCGACAAATTGATGGCAAAAGGCTTGCCACCAGAAATGATGGAACTGGCCAAAGAAAAAGCGCAAGAGATCCAACAAGCCTACGATGTGGTGAAAAAAGCCCGCGATATGTAGCGGGCTTGTGCGCTATTCAATCAGAGTGTGTTGCGGCGAGCCGCTTAAAAAACCATCAATATTATCCATCAGTTGGTTGGCGAGACGGTTAACCGCTTCATCTGCGCCCCATGCGATATGGGGGGTGACCAGCAGGTTGGGCAATGATGCGGCGATCAGCGGGTGAGTATCAGGGGCCGGCTCTTTACTCAGCACATCCAATCCAGCACCGCCAATTTGTCCGCTTTCCAGTGCTTGTAGCAGTGCGGCCTCGTTGACTAAGCCGCCACGTCCGGTGTTGATCAATATGGCATGCGCTGGCATCAGCGCCAGCGTGTCTTGGTCGATAAGATGACGGGTGTTATCGGTGAGTGGGCAATGTAAGGAGAGCACATCGGCTTGGCGTAACACGTGTTCGAAAGGCAGATAGCCAGGCCGGCATGCCTGCGCCCCTCGGTGCTCAGCAAAAACCACCTTCATGCCGACGGCGCGCGCCAGTTGTGCGACGGCCTCACCTAATGCGCCTTTGCCAATGATCCCCAATGTACTGCCGGCCACACTGCCAATAGGATGAGTGAAAAAGCAAAACTGTCCTTGCTTTTGCCATTCACCGTTTTGTACGTCCTGGTGGTATCCGAGCAGTTGTCGCTTAAGGGCAAAAATCATGGCGACGACATGCTCAGGTACCGACTGAGTGGCGTAACCTTGTACGTTGCACACCTGTACCCTACGGGCTTGGCAGGCGGCTAAGTCGACATTGTTTACCCCAGTGGCAGCCACCGCAATCAGTTTGAGGTTAGGACAGGCGGCAAGCACCGTCTCATCGATCACCACTTTGTTGGTTATGGCGATATCAGCGTGTTGTAAGCGCGCGATCACATCGCTGGGTTGCGTTTCACCGTAGGCTTGCCAGTGATGTGGATGCTGGGGCGTGGGCAGGACAATATGCGCTGGGATAGTGTTGCGGTCGAGAAAGATGATATTGACGGGGTCGTGCTGAGCCATGTTGATCTCCGAGTCTCAATCCATGGCTCTAGGGTGCGAGATATCGCGATGTTGTGCAATGGTTTCAGCTAGCTGGCCTGTGAATCCGTCGTTGTGCTCGCAAGTGGTACGGCCAATTGATACTCATTGGCCAAGCGGTTATTGGGCATCTGGGGATAAAAATCACAGGGAGCTTGGAAATGCATGGTTTCTCCGGTCGCTGGATGCAAAAGGCTAAGCTCGGCAGCATGAAGATGCAGTCGATGGGTATAGGCGAGCGCGTCTGGGCAAGCATAAAACTCATCGCCGACAATGCTATGCCCCAAAGACTGCATGTGGACACGAAGCTGGTGAGAGCGCCCAGTCAGTGGGTACAAAGCCATCAAACTGGTCTGGGAGAAGGTGTGTAAGCAGCGATAGTGCGTTTGCGAGGGCTTACCATGCTCAAAACACACTTTTTGGCGCGGGCGGTTGGGCCAGTCACAAATTAACGGCAAGTCGATAATGCCTTCATGGCTTTCTGGTTGTCCCCATACTTCCGCATAATACAACTTGGTGGGGATGCGGTCGCGAAACTGCGCTTTAAGATTGCGTTCTGCTTCCTTATGGGCAGCAAAGGCCATCACGCCTGAGGTGGACATGTCTAAGCGGTGAACCAGCTCGGCGGAGGGAAATTCGGCTTTCACCCGCGACCATGCGCTGTCGTAATGCTCGGGATTGCGACCAGGATTGGCCAGCAAGCCACTGGGTTTATTGATCACCACCAGATCCGTGTCTTGATAGAGGATATCTAACCAAGGATCCGTCGGTGGATGGTATTCAGTCATTGCCATAGGGTTATCGGGGCCATCAGGCCCCGTCTCACTTTGGTTTATTGGTGGCTAACCACAACAAGGCGCAGCGCATCAAGCTCAATTTGAGCGTGCTGAATATGGTGCGACAAGGTGCTTATCTGCTCGCGTAATGCGTCTAGCTCATCATCACGAATATTCGGATTGACCGTTTTGAGTGCTTCTAAACGCGCTAAGGCTTGTTGGAGCTCGGTTTCCATTTCTTGGTGCGCCCGGGTTTGGATCTCGCCGAGGGCTTTCTCTGCCAGTGGTTCGCTTTTCTCAATCAGGTTGTGGATCTGGCTTTGTACCGAGTTAACCATTTTACTGCCGAGGTGGCGATTTACCGGACTGAGCTGGCGATGGAAGCTTTCGAACTCGACATTGGTGGACAGATCATTGCCGTTGGCATCAAGCAGCAATCGCACGGGCGTTTGCGGTAAAAAGCGGTGGATACCGCTCGATTTCGGCGCCTGGGCGTCAATGGTGTAGATAAGCTCGACAAACAGCGTGCCTACCGGCAGTGACTTGTTTTTGAGCAGTGATACCGCGGTAGTGCCGATGTTTTCGCTCAGCAGCAAATCAATGCCGCCTCGAACAATCGGGTGCTCCCAAGATACAAACTGAACATCTTCGCGACTCAATGCGGTATCGCGGTCAAAGGTAATGGTGCAGCCATCGGCAGGCAGTCCTGGATAGCTGGGTACCATCATGTGTTCAGACGGTTTGACCACCAAGGCATTCTCGCCTTTGTCATCTTGGTTAACTCCGATGGTATCAAACAGCCCCAAGGTGAAAGTGACCAAGTTAGTGTCGCCATCCTGCTCGGCAATGGTGTTTGCCAGTTGGTTAGCGGCTTCCCCACCGTGAGAGTGCATTTCGAGGAGCTTATCTCGGCCTTCTTCCATTTCTGCTTTTAAGCGCTGATTCATTACTGCACTGTCACTGATCAGCGCCGACAGCGCGTCATCCTGTTGATTGGCCGCGAGCAGCGTTAACAAGGTCTCGCCATATTGCTCAAACACCGCGCGGCCGGTGGGGCAGGTATCTTCAAACGCGTCTAAGCCTTCGTGATACCAGCGCGCTAAAATGGTCTGAGCGGTGCCTTCAAGATACGGGACATGAATGGCAATATCTTGCGTCTGGCCAATACGGTCAAGACGGCCGATACGCTGCTCAAGTAAATCGGGGTTCATCGGTAAGTCGAACATCACTAGCTGATGGGCGAATTGGAAGTTGCGCCCCTCCGATCCAATTTCCGAGCAGATCAAGACCTGCGCGCCCCCCTCTTCTTGGGCAAAGTAAGCCGCGGCTTTGTCACGCTCAACAATCGACATCCCTTCATGGAATACAGTCCCGCGAATACCTTCGCGCTCACGCAGCGCTTGCTCTAGGGTCAGTGCGGTTTGCGCCCGCGAGCAAATAATCAGCACCTTCTCGCTGCGGTGGGCTTTTAGGTAATCCAACAGCCAATCAATACGTGGATCAAAGCCCCACCAGCTCGCGCTATCCCCTTCAAACTGTTGATAGATATCTTCTGGGTATAGGTTTTGCACTGCCTTTTGTTCGCTTGATCCGGTGCTGCCCATCATGCCGGCGACCCGCATGGCGGTTTGGTATTGACTGGGTAGCGCCAGTGGCTGCATATGCAGGCGGCGGCTGGGGAAGCCGCTAATGGCCGCTCGGGTGTTACGGAACAAGACGCGTCCAGTGCCGTGGCGATCCATCAGATCATCAATCAGCTGTTGGCGCGCCTGGGCGTTTTCTTCTGCGTCGTCACTGTGCACTTGGGCCAAACGTGCTGACAGGTCTTCGTGTTGCAATAGCTGACGTATCCCAGCTTGTGCCGCGTCGGTCAGTGGCGTATCGTCCAGCAGCGCTTCCACCGCCTCAGCCACGGGCGCGTATTGTTGGGCTTCTTCAACAAAGGCGTCGTAATCATAGAAGCGATCGGGGTCGAGCAGGCGCAAGCGGGCAAAATGGCTTTGCTGGCCCAATTGCTCTGGTGTCGCGGTGAGCAGCAATACGCCAGGGGTGTGCTCAGCGATGCTTTCAATAATTTGATATTCGCGGCTCGGCGCATCGGGTGCCCAAGTGAGGTGATGGGCTTCGTCGACCACCAATAAATCCCAATGGGTATCACACACTTGTTCCACCCGGCGGCGGTTTTTGCGCAGAAACTCCAGTGAGCACAACACCAATTGTTGGGTATCAAAGGGGTTGGGGGCGTCGGCGAAAGCCTCCACACAGCGCTCTTCATCGAAAATCGAGAAATGCAGATTAAAGCGGCGCATCATCTCCACCAGCCACTGATGCTGTAAGGTTTCGGGCACCACAATCAGTACACGTTCCGCGCGACCCGCTAGCACTTGCTGGTGGATGATCATCCCTGCCTCAATGGTTTTCCCCAACCCCACTTCATCGGCGAGCAGTACGCGCGGTGCATGACGACGACCGACTTCATGGGCAATGTAAAGCTGATGGGGGATCAGGCCAGCACGCATGCCGGTTAAACCGCGTAATGGGCTGCGCAGTTGCTGGTGCTGATTGGTCAGCGCGCGATAACGCAGGGCAAAACGGTCCATACGATCGAGCTGGCCAGCAAACAGTTTGTCTTGCGGCTTGTTGAAGCGAATTTGGTGGCTGAGTAAGATCTCACGCAGTGCGACCTCATCTTCCCCTGTGTCGGTACGCTGGCCGTAATAGGTCAACACCCCATCGTTTTCTTCAATGCGCGAGACGGTCATGGTCCAGCCCTCGTGACTTTCTACCTCATCGCCGGGGTTGAACATCACCCGGGTCACGGGCGCATCATGGCTGGCGTACAGCCGTGTTTCATCACTAGCAGGAAACATTAGGGTCACGGTACGGCCATCAACGGACACCACGGTGCCGAGTCCAAGATCATGCTCCGTATCACTGATCCAACGTTGTCCAAGCGCAAATGACATAAGGGAAAACCTCTGAATTAACTCGATTGTCGAAAGACGCGGCGCCGTTGACGACGGCACCGTTTAAATACTCTGCTATTCAGTGTGGCACTGAAAAAATTGGCCGCCAATAGTACTCGAACTTGTGAGGAGGGTCACGATGAAACTCAATCAATAGTGGCAAAGAGGTAGATTGACATACAAACGTCATCAAGTGACGGCAAAGATAAAAGCGTGAGCTGGCGCAGTAAAACAAGTTGGGCGCATCCCAACGGCCAGGTCTACGCTTATTTTAAGCGCTGTCACCGACAGTGAACTGCCGATACAGGAGGTGCCTATGGGCGACGCCGACCGGAAGCTGTTTGTACTTGATACTAATATTCTCCTCCACGAGCCTTTCTCGATTTACTCTTTCCAAGAACACGATGTCGTGATCCCCATGACCGTCCTCGAAGAACTTGACCGGATTAAAGATAGCAAACGCGATGTTTCACGCGATGCGCGTGTGGCGATCCGTGCGCTGGAAGATATTTTTAAAGAGGCCACTCCTGACGAAATTGGCGAGGGCATTGCCGTTGGCAAAGGCGATGCGACAGGGACGGTGTCGATCCTCGCTGATTTTGAGATCAAAGAAACCGTCCATGCCTTTGCCGATAAAGCGGGTGATAACCGCATACTCAATGCGGTGTTGTACCTGCAAACTAAGCGCTCCCCCCGCAAAGTGGTATTGGTGACCAAAGACATCAATATGCGCCTGCGCGCCAAAGGGGCGGGGGTGATGTATGTGGAGGACTACCGCACCGATCAGCTGATTGATGATGTGCGACTGCTAACCAAAGGCTTCCACCAATTTACAGGCAGCTTTTGGGATAAAGTGGGAGAATGTAATAGTCAAGCCTATGGCACAGAGACCCTACATACGTTGCCGTCAGAGCTTCTCGATACGCCGTTTGTTAACCAATACCTGTTAGATGACAGTGACGATTTTGCCGCGCGTGTGCAAGCCATTGATGGCGATAAAGCGGTGATTAAAGATCTGAGCCGAGAGCGATTGATGCATCGCGCTGCGTGGGATGTGAAACCGAAAAATATCTACCAAGGGATGGCGATGGATGCGTTGCTCGATCCGAGTATCGACTTGGCGATCCTCACCGGTCCGGCAGGTTGTGGTAAAACCATTCTGGCGATGGCCGCCGCGCTGGAGCAGGTGGTAGAAAAAGGGATGTACGATAAAATCATCGTGACCCGCAACACTCCAGATATTGGCGAGTCAATTGGCTTTTTGCCGGGCTCCGAAGAAGAGAAAATGTTGCCTTGGCTAGGGGCCGTGACCGATACGCTAGAAGCCTTGCACATGCACGATGAGTGCACCGATGGCTCGATGCGTTACATCATGGAGAAAGCGAATCTGCAGTTTAAATCGATTAACTTTATGCGTGGCCGCTCGATTCAAAACGCGTTCGTGATTTTGGATGAGTGCCAAAACCTCACCGCCTCTCAGCTTAAAACCATTATTACTCGGTGTGGGGAGGGGACCAAGTTGGTGTGCTCGGGGAACTTGGCGCAAATCGATTCTTCGTATTTGACCCCAGTGACATCTGGGCTGACCTATATTGTTGAGCGGTTTAAAAACTTTGAAGGCAGTGCGTGTGTGTACCTCAATGGCGTGGTGCGCAGTCGCTTGGCTGAGTTTGCCGAAGAGAATCTATAGCTGATATCAGGTGGCGGTTATCAGGCCGCCACCTTCATCCATTGCCTAAAACAATTCAACATCGTCCTCGGCGACAAAGGTTTTGACCACCCCAGACTGCAGTAAATCATCATAAAAAGCGACTTGGTTACGGCCATTTTGTTTGGCGTGATAAAGCGCCTGATCGGCATAGCCTAAGATGACGCTGGTGCTCAGCTGTCCATGTTCAATCCGTGTCGCGCCCATGGAAATGGTCACGGTTTGGGCGGCACCAAAGTCTCGCGCGTTGACATTGGCAATAAAGGCATTGGCCTTTTGTTCGGCCATGGCCCGCGAGCAGGGCTGAAATAGCACTACAAATTCATCGCCGCCATACCGGAACAAGGTGTCTTGTGAAGAGAAGCTCTGGCGCATTAGTGAAGCTAGTAACAAGATGACCTCGTCACCAAACACATGACCAAAATTGTCATTGACTTGCTTAAAGTGGTCGACATCGAAAATGCACACCCAAGGTGAGAGAGCGCTGTCAGCGTCACTGTCTGGCGTCGCCTCGCTTTGCGCTAAGCGATCACATATCAGATCCAGCTTTTTAGATAAGACTTTACGATTAAATAAGCTGGTAAAGCTGTCACGTTCGCTCGCCATAATAATCTGCTGGTAGTTCTCATAAATGCGCGTGAGTCCGGCCACCAAAGCACGTTGATCCTGGCTAAGGCTTTTGGCGCGGCCGCACAAAATACCGCTGACCCCATCTTCTTTCTCATAATAGATGGGAACGGCAATCAATACATGATCATGAGTGTGGTGTTGAATAACCGCTTGGGACGCAAGGCACTCTGCCAAAAGCGCGTCAATTTGATGGATATTCTCTTGCTGAAACGCACTGTTGTCGTTGGTGCCGAGTACGGTAAAGGCAGGCTGCATATCATCGCAGTAATCAAGCAGTACGACTTCGCCTACCGGAGTAAGCTCGGTAATCGAGGTCAGCAAGCTCTTAGTAATCGCGTCGACTTCCGTTTTAGCGGTAAAGTCGACGATCGAGTCGAGAATCTGGATACTGCTGGCGGCCACAGGACGCCCCCTTGGAATCTACCGTGTTTTCCTTAGTATAGAAGCCTATCAGGGGGATGCCACCCAAAACGAATCGTCAGCGGTGCCCATGTAACCTTGCATCATTTCTGGCGGATGATTGAGCGCCTCAATCGGACGATGAAGACGAACTTGTCCCTCATCGAGATAAAGAAACTGAGAGGCAATGGCTTGGGCATCTTCGGGATGGTGAGTGACCATCACCACCGTCGTGCCTTGTGCTTGGGCGGTACGCTTGACCAATGCCAGCATATCCTTTTTTAGCGCAGGGTCGAGCGCTGAAAAGGGCTCATCGAGCAGCAATAAAGGCTGGTTACGTGCGATGCTTCTACCCAGTGCGATACGTTGGCGTTGGCCGCCTGATAGTTGACCGGGCAGACGTGACAGATAGTCATTTAAACCCACGGCGTGGGCCGCCTGGTGAATGCTGTCACGCTGGGAAGCGGTAAGTTTCAGTGATGGCGACAAGCCAATGGCCATATTGTCGAATACCGACAAGTGAGTAAAGACGTTGTGCTCTTGAAACAAGATAGACAATGGCCGCTGGTGGGCGGGCGTCGTGGTGACGGGCTTGCCATCAATGGTGATCTCGCCACTATCTGGCGCGATCAGCCCGGCAATCAAGGATAACAAGGTGCTCTTTCCCGCCCCGCTTGGGCCGAGCACAGCCACAATCTCCCCCGGCGCTATCTTGGCATCAAAGATCATCCAATCTTGCTGGTAACGGTAATGGACATTGGAAAGCGTTAACATGCGTGTCTCCATTGGATAAGGCGCGTAAGCAGGGCATAACATCCCAAGCTGGTGAGCAGTAACAGCATCGCTGCAGCAGCACCGGCTTCCATTTGGTAACTGCCCATTAAGCGAAATAAATACAGGGGCAGGGTTTGAAAGTTTTGGCTGCCAAATAGGGCTATCGCACTGAGATCACCCATCGATAACACAAAACTGACCGCGATACCGCGTGCAATCGGTGCACGTAAACAGTCCCACTCAATCAGACGTAAACGCGTGATGCCTCTTACGCCTAAGGTGGCGCACAGATTATGGTAAGACTGGGCAACCTGAAACGCGGGGGCACTTAATACTTTTATGAGATAAGGCAGCGCCATCAGCGCGTTCACCGCCATCACTAGCCACAGCGCTAAACTGAATACGTCGCTAAACTGGCGAAACAGCAAAAAAAGCCCGGTGCTGAGCACGATGCTCGGGACCACCAGGATAATGGCTCCTAGCGTTTCTATCCCATCCGCCTGTTTTTTGCGTCCGTGTAAGCGCCAGTGGCGGCTAGCGAGGATCACTGCGGCTGCAAGCACAAAGGCAAAGCTGGTTGCCCCTGAGGCAATGGCGAGGGAGTGCAGTGTCGCCTGCCACAGTGCGCCATCGCCGAGTACCGCTAATGCGCTGGGGTTGAGCCCACGTGCAATCACCACGCCCAGCGGCGGTAACACCAGTAGCAAAACGAGGCCAATCCATAGACTGTCCCAGCATTTGGCGGCACGGCTATCCAAAGAGGCGGGAAGAGGCAGCACTTCACTGGGCGTACTCGGCAGCGGGCGCGTCAAGGTTTGCACGGTAAATGCGATGGCGCCACACAAGAGCATTTGCCAAAGCGCAAGGACAGCACCCGTTTGTAAATCGAAATCAAAATGAATGGCTTGGTAAATGGCTAGCTCTATCGTGGTGGCTTTAGGTCCGCCACCCAGTGCCATCACGGTGGCGAAGCTGGTAAAGCACAACATAAACACCAGCCCGACGATATGAGGCAAGCTTTGGCGTAAATACGGCCATTCTAAATGCTTAAAGCGCTGCCAGCCTTTCAGCCCTAGCTGGGTAGCAAGACGACGTTGATCAGCGGGGATCCCCTCTAACGCTTGCACCATGAGTTGGGCGGAAAATGGCAGATTAAAAAACACATGCGCGAGCAAAATGCCACTTAAACCATAAATAGAAAACGGCATCGTCGCATCAAAGTGCGCGAAGGCTTGCGCAATCCAGCCGCTGCGGCCATAGATGGCAACCAGTCCAAATACCCCCACCAATACCGGTAGCACCAAGGTCATGGCAAATAGCTTAAGCAGCCATGCCTTGGCTGGAAACTGCCGGCGATACAGGGCGTGGGCGACGGGTATCGCAAGCCCAACGCTGAGCATCACAGATAAGGTCGCCTGCTTAAAGCTAAAGTAGGTGACATGGCGCAGGTAGGTATCTTGCCACAACGCGGTGAGCACTAGGTCGTGGCTGTGAGAGAACAGCGCCCAGAGTGCGCTGCCAATCAAAACCACGACTAAGCTGGCCGCCATACTGCCCGGCCAGGTTCGAGAAGGGTTGAGCATCTTGGCTATTCAACCAGCGCGGTTTGCCAGTCACGCACCCATTGCTGGCGATTGCCCATCACTTCATCAGGCTGATATAGCAGGCTTTCCTCCGGCTTGTCTAAGGTGTAGAAGGCATCAGGCAGGTTGACATCGGTTACCGGATACATCCACTGCGTGGTTGGGAGCACAGATTGAGCTGCATCACTGAGCATAAATTGTAAAAACGCGTCTGCACGTTCCGGTTGATCCGTGTAGGCTGATTTTGCCACCACTTCGATTTGCATGTAGTGGCCTTCTTCAAACATGGCAGCGGCAAAGCGGTCGTCCTCATCAGCAACCCGGTGATAGGCCGGTGAAGTGGTGTAAGAAAGCACCATGTCGGCTTCTTTGTTAAGGAACATGTTGTACGCCTCGGTCCAGCCTTTGGTCACGGTAATGGTGTTATCAGCCAGTTCGCGCCATGCTTGTTGGTTGTCATCGCCATACACTTTTTGGATCCAGAGCATTAAGCCTTGGCCGACGGTTGAGACGCGCGGATCTTGGTAAATCACACTGATGTCATCACGCTCTTCAATCAAGGCTTTGAGGCTTTTGGGCGGGTCGAGCAAGCGGGTAGTGTCATACACAAAGGCAAAATAGCCGTAATCGTAAGGGATAAAGTAGTTGTTGTCCCACCCGCCAGGCACTTGCAGGCGCTCAGTATTGACTGCATGCTCAGCAACAATGCCGCTGCGCTCGGCTTCTTTCATTAAATTGGTATCCATCCCGAGCACGATATCGGCTTGGGTGGTTTCCCCTTCAATGCGTAGGCGATTGAGCAAAGCGGCGCCATCATCGAGAGACACGAATTCCAGTTGGCAATCGCACTGTTTTTCAAATTCGGCTTTGATTTTGGGCCCTGCGCCCCATTCGGCGATAAAGGAGTCATAGGTATACACGGTCAGTGGGTCCGCGGCGCGGGCACTGAGTGATAACAGCGACAGAGAAATCAGAGTGAGAACAGAGGTAAAAACTTTCACAGCACGCTCCTAAGTTGGGCGTGGGTGTTGAGGCAAGTTGATGGCAACATCAAGTCTCAATCCCTACGCCAGTGTTAGCTGGATCAGGTTCGATGGGTCTAGCGCAGAGCGCAATCTCAGCCATGAGGCTCCCCAATGAGTACCAAGCCATTGTACTGATTGGCTTAGGGTTAACCAAGCCTTTTAGTCAGCGAGTTGGTTAAGGTCCCAGTTGTAGTCGTATTCCAATGTTGCCTCTTGTGGCAATGGAATATCGCGATACTGGTTTATGTGAGCGATCACGCCTTGCTTATCGCCACCAAAATCAGCCTCAAACCACTCATAGATAGAAGAAAGCTGCCATTGATCGCCTTGCTGACTTACCCCTTTATCGCTATTAATAAAACGATAGGCCGCTTGTTCGAGCTGTGCCTCAAGCGCGTTTGCTTGGAAGGCCTTAGGTTGCAGGTTTGGACAACCCAAACTGGCACAGTTAACCGCATAGTGGGTACGCGGATCTTGCCATAGTGGGCGCAGAATGCGGTGCTCAATATCATTCAAGGTAAGGGGTTCACCTGCCACCGTGACCACCTCATCATCCCATGGGCCAAAGCTAAACAGCCCACCGAGTTTGGTGATGGAACTGACCGGGTACTCGGCGATAATCAGTTTTACGGTGACCGCATTGTAAAGGTTGACCCAATACGCGTATTGCTCGTTTTTGGTCAGGGTGCGCGGGTCGCGCGCGGTGAGCATGCGGATATAATGATCGAGGGCTTTCTTGTCAGCGTCGGTGACCGCCGCATAGTTAAATAAGGTGTGCTGCCCCTGAGGCTGCAAATACTTATCGAGCAATACTTGCCAGCTGTGATGAGTGAAGGTCGCCTGGCTGTCAGGATTATGGGCATCCCACATCGCCCAATACTCTGCTTTGGGGGCCGCTTGGCTAAACAGCGGAAAAACCAAACAGAATAGAAGTATCAAACGTTTTTGCATTGCCCGTCCTTATTTTCAGCAAGCCTTCTTTTCAGACTAGACCAAGCAAATGCGTTGTTGGTTTCATGGTGAATGGAAAAAAGTGGGGCTTGACCAATAAGCGCGGCGAGGATCGCGCTTATTGGTGGAGTGGGCTAAAGCGGGGATTTATGACAAAAAGTCCGGGATGCGCTGCTCAAAGCGCGAGATCTCAGCATCGTGCTGTAGGGTGAGGCCAATGCTATCTAAGCCTTCCAACAGGCAATGACGACGAAAATCATCCATTTGGAAGCTAAAGCAGTGCTCACCGGCTCGAATGGTTTGGGCGGGCAAATCCAGGGTTACCGTCGCGCCTTCATTTTCGGCTACATACGCAAATAAAGCATCGATTTGGGCTTCTTCAAGGGTCACCGGTACCATTTGGTTGTTGATACAGTTGCCATAGAAAATATCGGCAAAACTGGGGGCGATAATCACTTTAAAGCCGTAATCATCCAGCGCCCAGGGGGCATGTTCGCGTGACGAGCCACAGCCAAAATTCTCGCGGGTGAGTAGCACGCTTGCCTCTTGATAGCGCGCTTGGTTAAGCACAAACTCGGGGTTCGGTTGCTTGCCCGCATCGTCTAAAAAGCGCCAATCGTGAAACAGGTGCTGACCAAAGCCAGTACGGGTGACTTTTTGCAAAAACTGTTTGGGAATGATCGCATCGGTATCGACGTTCGCCGCATCCAATGGAGCAACAATGCCGGTGTGAGTGTGTATGCCTGACATAAGGCCTCCTTATAATTGGTTAACGTCGACAAAATGACCCGCGATAGCAGCGGCGGCGGCCATCGCCGGGCTGACCAAGTGGGTGCGGCCTTCACGGCCTTGGCGGCCTTCAAAGTTACGGTTGCTGGTGGACGCGCAGCGCTCTTTGGGGCCCAAGCGATCGCTGTTCATCGCCAAACACATTGAGCAGCCGGGTAAGCGCCACTCAAAGCCAGCGTCGCGGAAAATCACATCCAGCCCTTCTTGCTCTGCTTGGGCGCGCACTTGCTCGGACCCAGGCACCACCATGGCATGGACGCTATCTGCCACGCGTCGTCCTTTGGCGACCGCGGCGGCCGCGCGCATGTCTTCAATCCGTGAGTTGGTGCAAGAGCCGATAAAGACCTTATCAATGCTGATTTGGTTGATGGCTTGTCCCGGTGCCAGTCCCATGTATTTTAGCGCGCGCTCTGCTGAGTGGCGTTCAATCGGATCGGTCATTGTCTCAGGGGCAGGCACGGTATCATGCACACTGACCACTTGGCCGGGATTAGTGCCCCAAGTGACTTGATGATGGATTTGACTGCCATCGAGGGTGACCACGCGATCAAACTGTGCATCGGCGTCCGAGTGCAAAGTTTGCCAGTAAGCGACCGCTTGCTGCCATTGCTCGCCTTTAGGAGCAAATTTCTTGTCTTTTAAATAGGCAAAGGTGGTGTCATCCGGCGCGATCAGGCCAGCTTTGGCGCCTAATTCGATGGCCATGTTGCAGACCGTCATTCGCCCTTCCATCGACAAGGCGGTGATCGCGTCCCCACAAAACTCCACCACATGTCCGGTGCCGCCTGCGTGGCCGACTTTACCAATAATCGCGAGGACAATATCTTTGGCGGTGATCCCGGGGGCAGTTTTGCCCGTGACTTCAATTTTCATCGTGCGGGCGCGGGATTGCTTAAGCGTTTGGGTGGCGAGTACGTGTTCGACTTCTGAGGTGCCAATACCAAAGGCGAGGGAGCCGAAGGCACCATGCGTCGCGGTGTGCGAATCACCACAGACGATGGTGGTGCCGGGCAGGGTAATGCCAAGCTCGGGGCCCATGACATGGACAATGCCTTGGTAAGGGTGATTTAGGTCGTACAGGGTGACGCCAAATTCGTCGCAGTTTTTGGCTAGCGTCTCCATTTGGATGCGCGCCATTTCTCCAGACGCGTTAATGTCTTTGGTTTCGGTGGAGACATTGTGATCCATGGTAGCGAAGGTTTTGCTCACTTGGCGCACCGGACGCCCTTTTTCCCGCAGGCCATCAAAGGCTTGTGGGGAAGTCACTTCGTGCACCAAATGACGATCGATATACAGCAGTGGCGCTTCGCCCGGCTGCTCGGTGACCACATGGGCTTGATAGATTTTTTCATACAAGGTCTTGGCGCCTTGCTGAGTGTTTGCATTCGACATAGCTCGTATCCTTACGGGTAATTATTCTGCGCCTTGGCGGATATAGGCGGCGATACGATCGCCCATTTGTTCAGTACTCAATGCAGGATGGTTGCCTGCCAGATCGGCGGTCAGCTCACCGGCCGCCAGTGCTTGGCTGACTGCATGCTCAATCGCACAGGCTGCGTCTTCTTCGCCTAACGAGTAGCGCAACATCAACGCGGCGGAGAGAATTTGTGCGACCGGGTTGGCGATATTTTTCCCCGCGATATCGGGGGCAGAGCCGCCGGCGGGCTCATACAAACCAAATTTACTCGCGTTTAAGCTCGCGGATGGCAGCATGCCCATCGAGCCGGTGATCATGGCGCACTCATCGGAGATGATATCGCCGAAAATATTCGAGCACAGCATCACATCAAATTGCGATGGGTCTTTAATCAGCTGCATGGTGGCGTTGTCGATATACATATGGCTTAAGTGGACATCTGGATAGTCCTTGGCCACCTCTTCCACGACTTCACGCCACAGCATCGAGCTTTGCAACACATTGGCTTTATCGATTGAGCACACTTGCTTGTTACGCAACTGAGCCGACTGGAAGGCGATACGGGCGATACGCTCAATTTCATAGCGATGATAAACCTCGGTATCAAACGCTTTTTCCTCGCGGCCTTCGCCTTCGCGCCCTTTGGGCTCACCAAAATAAATCCCGCCGGTCAGCTCTCGCACCACCACGATGTTAAAGCCTTGGTCGGCAATATCGGCGCGCAGTGGGCAAAAGCCTTCGAGACCGGTATGGATTTGCGCCGGACGCAAATTACAAAAAAGACCAAAGTGCTTGCGTAACGGCAGCAAGGCACCGCGCTCCGGTTGCTCATTGGGCGGTAAATGCTCCCACTTTGGGCCGCCCACTGAACCAAATAAAATCGCATCGGCTTTTTCACATCCCGCCAAGGTCTGCTCGGGCAGCGGCGAGCCATGGGCGTCAATCGCGGCTCCCCCCACCGGATAATGCTGACGCTCCAAAGTGAGTGAGAATCGCTCGCTAACTGCATCAAGCACCTTCTCGGCTTGCGTCATGACTTCGGGGCCGATACCGTCGCCGGGTAAGAGTGCAATCTGGTGTGCGCTGGCCATGGTTATACTGTCTCCTGTTTCAAGTGGGATTGTTCCTTAATCTGAGCGATTTTGTCGGCGCGATAGATGGCATTGATCACATGCAATAACGCTTCGCCTGAGGCCTCGATGATGTCGGTTGACACTCCGGTGCCGTGATATTTACGACCCTTGTAGTTGGCAATGATGTCAGCTTGGCCGAGGCCATCTTCCCCTTCCCCTTTGGCGGTCAGATCAAATTTATCCAGCTCAATATCATAATCGGTAATGCGGTAAATACACTGATACAGCGCATCGACGGGGCCGTTGCCAGTGGCTGCTTCGTGCTTCTCTTCATCGCCACATTGCAACTTGATGCTGGTGGTTGCCATTAAGCTGCCCGATTGCACGCCCAAATAGTTCAGCTTATAAAAGTCGTCCTCTTCTTTAAGATTATTGAAGAACATCAAGGCTTCTAAATCGTAATCGAATACCTGACCTTTGCGATCCGCCAGCTGTAAGAATGACTGATACAAGGTGTCTAAATCGTAGTCTTGTTCGCTGTAGCCAAGGTTATCCATATGGCTTTTCACCGCGGCACGGCCGGAGCGACTGGTCAGGTTAAGCGCTTTTTTGCCCAAACCAATCGACTCTGGCGTCATAATTTCGTAGGTGTTTTTGTTTTTCAGCATGCCATCTTGGTGGATACCGGAGGAGTGGCTAAAGGCATTGGCGCCGACGACGGCTTTATTGGGCTGAATAGGCATGTTGCAAAGCTGGCTAACCAACTTGCTGGTGCGGGTAATTTCGGTGTGGTTCAACCCTGTTTCTACGCCTAACAAGTCGGCGCGGGTTTTTAAAATCATCGCAATTTCTTCCAGCGCGCAGTTCCCCGCACGTTCACCGATGCCATTGATAGTGCCTTCCACTTGGCGAGCGCCAGCTTGTACCGCGGCAATAGAGTTGGCGACCGACATCCCCAAATCATCATGGCAATGGACAGAAATCACCGCTTTGTCGATATTAGGCACGCGGTTAAACAAGGTCGCAATGATATCGCCGAATTCACTGGGAACCGTGTAGCCGACGGTATCGGGAATATTGACCGTGGTCGCGCCGGCATCAATCGCCGCTTCGACCATACGGCATAAATTATCAATCGGGGTGCGCCCGGCATCTTCGCAGGAAAACTCTACATCGTCGGTGTATTGGCGCGCATGTTTGACGGCGCGTACCCCCATCTCGACCACGTCATCATAGCTGCGGCGAAGCTTGTCTTTTACATGGATGGTCGAGGTGGATAAAAAGGTGTGGATACGAAAGGCGTCAGCGGCTTTGAGGGACTCGGCGGCCACATCGATGTCTTTGGGGACCGCGCGAGACAAGGCACAAACGCGCGCATGTTGCATATGCTCGGCGATAGTGCGCACGGATTCAAAATCGCCCGGTGAGGAGACCGGAAAACCGGCTTCAATAATGTCTATCTTCATGCGGTCCAAGGCTTGGGCGATCTGCAATTTCTCTTTGACGGTTAAACTGGCTGACAGCGCCTGCTCGCCGTCGCGTAAGGTGGTATCAAACAGAATAACTTGGCTGTTCTCGCTCATGGGTGACTCCCTGTTGTGTTTGCTGGCCGCTTTGAAGGGCTCTTTAATTGGCGCTTGATGTTATTTTGGCGACGTTAGATACAAAAAAACCCGCGTCTGGCGCGGGTTTTTGAGATTTGGCATTCACTGTTTTCTGCCCAAAACCTACCCGCGCGACTGGGTCACGATAAGAAGGAGGATGAGGCGTAGGTGAAACAATGTCATGCTGATGTCCGTCAGTAAATATTCTGTTACCAGAAATAACAGAGCGATGGGGAAAGCGTCAATCTGAAAAAAACAAAACCCGTTTTCTGCGCAATGCAAAGGTAAAAAACTGGTTAATTAAACTGGATTTAAAACTAAAAGTTAGATTTTTGTGCTGTGCTCTGGCGCGGCTTTATCCAGTCTTCATTATTTTTACTTGTCCCAACGTCCCTGAGATCAAGCGGCGACGTAAATTCATCGAGATGACCCAATAACGTCACCGACCTGTCATACCGGCTGACTAGAGTTTAACCATCAGCTCGCCGCATTGGGAGGCAGGATGAGAAGCTTTACCGCGATTCAACGCTTCGATCACACGGTGTCGACCTTTTGTCTATCGCATCGCTTTAGCGCTGGCACAGCAAAAATAGCCCGTGCCGTTTCCCGTTCCGGTGACGGCCCCCTCTATTTGGTGATTGGCTTCACGGCTTGGTGGCTTCATGAGGCGGTCGGGCTCTGGTTTTTGCTCACCGGACTGACGGCTTTTGCCATCGAGCTGCCGATTTACTGGGTACTTAAACGCAGCTTTCGGCGCGCACGCCCTTCGCAGTTGCCCGCCTTTATCACGCCTTCCGATCTTTACAGTATGCCATCAGGCCATACGGCCGCCGCTTTTCTCATGGCCTCATTGCTGAGCACCTTCTTCCCTTCGTTAACCCTTTTGGTGTTCATTTGGGCCAGCCTAATCGGTATTTCGCGCGTGCTACTGGGCGTGCACTTTGTGAGCGATATCGTGGTGGGCGCTGGATTAGGGCTGATGTGCGCGACGTTGGCACACAGTATCACTTTCGATCTTTACAGAATAACAGGTATTTAATGAAGCTTTTATACGGTGTTCAGGGAACCGGTAATGGGCATATATCGCGTGCCCGTGCGATGGCGCGTGCCTTGGCCGGATACGATGTCGACGTCGATTTTGTTTTTTCCGGGCGGCCTGCCGAGCGCTATTTTGATATGGCGCCATTTGGCGATTATCGCACATTTACTGGGATGAGCTTTGTCAGCCGTGATGGCAAAATTGATATGCTCGCCACCGCGCGACACAATCACTTGGCGCAGCTACGACGCGATATTCGCCAGCTTGATGTATCAGGCTACGATAAGGTCATCTCTGATTTTGAACCCATCAGTGCGTGGGCGGCGCGCCAGCAAGGGGTACCATCGGTGGCGATCAGCCACCAAGCGGCTTTTTCTCACGCGGTGCCCAAACATGGAGAAACGCTGATCAATCGCATGATCATGCGTTATTTTGCTCCAACAGACTATGCCATTGGCTTGCACTGGTATCACTTTAACCAACCGATCTTACCTCCGATTATTGATACCACTCCGGTAGATAAAGCGGTGACACCGCCGGCTGCGGAGAGGGCGGTGCTGGTGTATCTTCCCTTTGAATCTTTATCTGCGGTGAGTGAGTTGTTGTTGCGCTTTAGCCAACTTTTTATCTGCTTTCACCCCGAGGTTAATGCGCCCTATCAGCGTGAAAACCTAACGCTCATGCCCTTAGGCAAAGAAAGCTTTCACACAGCGCTAAATCAGTGCCAGGGCGTGATTGCCAATGGGGGATTTGAACTCCCTTCCGAGGCGTTAAGCCTAGGGAAAAAGCTCCTTTTAAAGCCATTGTCTGGTCAGTTTGAACAGTTGAGTAATGTCGCCACACTTTCTCAGCTTGGGCTAGCACATAGTATGGATAGCTTGGATGCGAGTGCGGTACGCGAATGGTTGCAGGCACCGAAGGTGGGCGCGATTGGCTACCCGGATGTTGCTCAAGCATTGGCGGAATGGCTGGTGAAAGGCGAGCTAAGTCAGACACGCAGCCTGTTTCACCATCTATGGGCTCAGGTGGATTACCCAGAAACGGTTGAGGAGTCGATTTTGGACTTTAATCGCTCATCAATACGTATGGATCCACACCCACTTAGGTTGCAACGCTTGATTCGGTAGCGCGCTGTGCGGTAAGTGCGTCGATCAGCCGCTTCCACAAGGTTGAATCACGTTTTTACACTTTCTCTAGAGCATTCACTCAATTTTTCTTGAGTTTGGTCGTGCGCTCGGTACACTCGCTGTCATTATTGAGCGTACATGTGTTCGCCAAAAATGCGAACCAAGAGAGAGACAGTGAACACCCAAAACCATATCGTTACTCGCATCCGCGAGCAGATTCGCGCCCAAGGTGAACGCGAAGCCATTCGTTTTCAGCAACAGTCACAGTGGGCAAGCCTCAGCTGGCGTCAAATGGGCGAGCGAATCGATCAGCTGTCACGCTGTTTGTTAAATGCCGGGTGTGAGATTCAACAAACCATCGCTATCTTTGCGCCGAACAGCGAAAAGTGGGCAATGTTAGATTACGCCGCATTGCAAATTCGCGCCGTACCTGTGCCGATTTACGCCACCAGCACCGCTCAGCAAGCGGCACACATTATCAATGATGCGGACGTGCAATGGGTTTTCGTCGGTGACGAACAACGAGAGATCGCGGTGGCTGCTCTCGAACACTGTCCTAATGTCAAAGGGGTGATTGCCCTAAGCCAAGAGACGACGGCTCCAACGCACCCCAAGGTGTGGGATTGGGCCAGTTGGTTATTGCAAGACGATCGTGGCTACCAAGCCGAATTAGAGGCGCGCATTGACGCACGATGCATGGACGATCTGACCACCTTGATTTATACCTCCGGCACCACGGGCGATCCGAAAGGAGTGATGCTGGATTATGCCAATATCGCGGCGCAGTTGGAGGTGCATGACCAAGTCTTGGCACTAAGACCGGATGATGTGTCCTTGGCCTTTTTGCCACTTTCCCATGTGTTTGAGCGCGCATGGAGCTATTACGTGCTTCACCGCGGAGCGGTCAATTGCTACCTCTCCAACCCGCTTCAGGTGCGTGAGGCATTGGCCGAGGTCAAACCGACGGTGATGTGTGCAGTGCCGCGTTTTTACGAAAAAATCCATGGTGCTATTCACGACAAACTCAGTCGGGCCACTGGCGTTAAACCGCATTTATTCCGTTGGGCCCTGCGCCAAGGCGAACGTCATGCTGCGCAATTACGCGCTGGTCAATCACTGTCGCGGCGTCAGCAATGGCAATTGGCGTTGGCCGACAAGCTGGTGCTCAGTAAGTTACGTGCGCTATTGGGTGGCAAGATGCGCTTGATGCCATGCGGTGGGGCGCGTCTTGACCCTGACATCGGCGCGTTTTTCCATGCAATCGGCATTAACGTCAAGCTCGGTTATGGCATGACCGAAACCACCGCCACGGTTTCTTGCTGGGACGATACCTGCTTTGACCCTCAATCGATTGGCCATCCGATGCCGGGCGCAGAAGTACGGATTGGGGCGGATAATGAAATTCAAGTGCGTGGGCCGATGGTGATGCGGGGTTACTTTAATCAACCCGATGCGACGGCGGCGACCTTTACCGAGGATGGCTTTTTGAAAACCGGCGATGCGGGGTATCTCGATACCAAGGGCAGCGTGTTTATCACCGACCGAATCAAAGAGCTAATGAAAACCTCTGGCGGTAAGTATATCGCGCCTCAACGGGTAGAGGGCGCTTTGGTACGTGATCACTTTATCGACCAGATTGCGGTGGTGGCTGAGGCGCGTCATTTTGTCTCTGCCTTGATTGTACCTTGCTTCGATGCCTTGGAAGAGTGGGCGAGGGCGGCCAATATCGAATATCAAAACCGTAAAGAGCTGCTAAAACACGCTGATGTGGTGGCCTTGTTTGAAAAGCGTTTGCAGAGCTTGCAACATGAATTGGCCAAATTTGAGCAAGTCAAACGCTTTACCTTGTTGCCGCAGGGCTTTTGCATGCACAGTGGCGAACTCACGCCGACTATGAAACTGCGCCGCAAAGTGATCCTTTCACGTTACCAAGATCACATTAATACGATGTATCAGCGTTAGTTTGGTGTACCAAAGCGAGGAAGATTTCTCATGGCTGAGAATCTTCCTTTTTTCCTGATATTTTTATGCCTTTTCCCCCTCTTTTCTCCTCATGTCTGGATAGCAAATCTGGCAAAGTGGCGATTTTATAGTGGATATTTCCAATTTCATCCCCCTTGGTCAGCGTAAACCAGCAACATTCACTCAACATTTAGATTAAAAATGTAAATACTGATTAGCTAATAGACAGTTTTGCAAATAAAACGTTACATTGATTGCAGCTTCATTCGAAGCAGGCCAAATGACAATCTAACGCCGCCTTACCGCCAGTATTTGGTTTAGATGTCCGCGTGGTGAGTGGCCACCAGTACATCCAAGCGTAAGGGGCAAGATTAGGCTAAAAGTAAGTCCTAACTATGCAGACAGGGAGGCGTAGAGTGGAAATGTTATCCGGTGCCGAGATGATCGTGCGCTCCATGATCGATCAAGGCGTAAAACATATTTTTGGCTATCCAGGCGGGTCGGTGCTGGATATTTACGACGCATTACACGAAAAGAGTGATATTGACCATGTGTTGGTGCGTCATGAACAAGCCGCGGTGCATATGGCCGATGGTTACGCACGGGCTACGGGTGAAGTGGGCGTGGTGCTGGTCACCTCAGGCCCAGGGGCAACCAATGCGATTACCGGTATTGCCACCGCGTACATGGACTCGATCCCCATGGTGGTCTTTTCTGGCCAGGTCATGAGCGGCCTGATTGGCAATGATGCCTTCCAAGAATGTGACATGGTGGGGATTTCCCGCCCGGTGGTTAAACACAGCTTTTTAGTTCAACGCGCCGAAGATATTCCCAATATTGTTAAAAAAGCCTTTTATCTTGCCGCGACGGGACGTCCTGGCCCTGTGGTGGTCGATATTCCCAAAGACATGCTGAACCCGGCACAAAAGCATCCATATCAGTACCCTGACAGTGTGCGCATGCGCTCTTACAACCCGACCACCTCGGGACACAAAGGGCAGATAAAGCGTGGTTTAAAAGCGCTGTTGGCGGCGAAAAAGCCGGTGCTGTATGTCGGTGGCGGCGCCATCATGGCCGACTGTGGTGAACAAATCCGTCAATTATCAGAAAGCCTAAACATTCCCGTCGTCAGCACCTTGATGGGGCTGGGGGCGTTTCCCGGCACCCATGAACACTCGCTGGGCATGCTGGGCATGCATGGCACCTACGAAGCGAACATGGCGATGCACCAAGCCGATCTAATTTTTGGTATTGGTGTCCGTTTTGACGATCGCACTACCAATAATTTAGAAAAATACTGCCCCGATGCCACCATCATGCACATTGATGTGGACCCTTCCACCATCTCTAAAACCGTCGCCGCGGATATTCCCATCGTTGGCTCGGCGGATGCGGTATTAAATAGCATGGTCAAGCTGCTGGTGGAGCAAGGTGGCAGCAATGACAGTGATGCGATCAGCACCTGGTGGCACAATATTCAAATTTGGCGTGAGCGCCAGTGTTTGCAGTATGTCGCCGATCCTGAGCGGATTAAACCGCAGCAGGTGATTGAAACCTTGTACCGCCTCACTCATGGCGAGGCCTATGTGACCTCAGACGTCGGCCAGCATCAAATGTTTGCCGCACTTTATTATCCGTTTGATAAGCCACGTCGTTGGATTAACTCGGGTGGCTTGGGCACCATGGGCTTTGGGCTTCCCGCCGCCATGGGGGTGAAGTTTGCGCTACCGGACGCGCAGGTGGTGTGTGTCACCGGTGATGGCAGTATTCAAATGAATATTCAGGAGCTGTCGACAGCGTTGCAATACGACATTCCGGTAGTGATCGTCAACCTTAACAATCGTTTCCTCGGGATGGTGAAACAATGGCAGGATATGATTTATCAAGGTCGCCACTCGCACTCCTATATGGACTCGGTGCCGGACTTTGCGGCGATCACTGAGGCCTATGGTCATGTGGGGATGCGCATTAATCATCCGTCTGAGCTGGAAGCCGGCCTAGAAAAGGCACTGGCAATGAAAGATCGCTTAGTTTTTGTCGATATTAATGTCGATGAAACTGAGCACGTGTATCCGATGCAGGTACGCGGCGGGGCGATGAATGAAATGTGGTTGAGCAAAACGGAGAGAACCTAATGCGCAGTATTGTATCGGTTTTAATGGAAAACGAGCCGGGAGCTTTATCGCGGGTAGTGGGATTATTCTCTCAGCGTGGCTACAACATTGAGTCGCTCACGGTGTCACCGACCGATGACGCGACCTTATCGCGCTTGAATATCACCACCTCGGTAGTGAGCGACGCGGATCGCGAGCAAATCGAAAAGCACCTGCACAAGTTGATTGATGTGCTAAAAGTGAGCAATGTCACCGAGAGCGATCACATTGAGCGTGAACTGGCGTTGGTGAAAGTGAAAGCCAGCGGCTTTGCCCGCGCGGAGGTAAAACGCACCGCCGATATTTTCCGCGGGCAGATTGTCGATGTCACGAACTCGCTTTACACCGTGCAGTTGACCGGTGATAGTGACAAACTGGATGCCTTTATTCGCGCGGTGGGTGAGATTACCGAGATTATTGAAGTTGCACGCAGTGGCGTAGTGGGCATTGCACGTGGCGAGCGAGCGCTGCGCCAGTAATCAAAGCCACTCATTGTGGTAGAAAAATGGCACGCCAAGGCGTGCCATTTTTTGTCGGTTAAGCGGGATTAATCAAATACACCAAGGCTTCATAGGGGGCCAGTTGCATTTCTGGCATCAACGGCTTGGCTTCTGGGTAATTATGGCTCACCAAGTCTGCGGTCGGGGCAGGGGCGATAGGCAAGGTCGCCGTGACCGGTTCGCCATAAAAATTACACACCACCACCAGTTGGCTATCGCCATTGTCGCGACGATAGGCGAGCAGTTGTGGGTGGTCAGGCAACAAGTCCTGATAATCGCCTTCACGGATCACGGGTAAGGTTTTACGCAGGGAAATCAGCTGCTTGTAGTGATAGAACACCGAGTCTTTATCCGCCAGTGCGGTGTCGACATTGACGTCAGCATAGTTAGGCGCAGGCTTTAGCCACGGTGTACCTGTGGTAAAACCGGCGTTTGCTGAACTGTCCCACTGCATAGGCGTGCGTGAATTATCGCGCGAGCGTGCCGCCAGAATGGCCAGTACTTCCCCTTCTGGCATGCCTTGGTCGCACAGCAGACGGTGCATGTTGCGACTCTCAACGTCTTGATAGTCATCAATACGCTGATAGCCAGGGTTGGTCATGCCAATTTCTTCCCCTTGATACACGTAAGGCGTGCCTTGCTGCATATGAATCGCGGTGGCGAGCATTTTGGCGGAGGCAACGCGATGGTGGCGATCATCACCAAAGCGGCTGACCACACGCGGTTGGTCGTGGTTACACCAAAACAGTGCGCCCCAACCTTGATTGTGCAGGCCGTGCTGCCAAGTGCGGAAAAGCTGTTTTAGGGCCAAGAAGTCAAACGGTGCCAGTCGCCACTTTTCACCACCGGGATAATCGACTTTTAAGTGGTGGAAGTTAAACACCATGGAGAGCTCTTTGCCATCTGGCGCGGAGTATTGCTGACAATGCTCCAAGGTGGTCGAAGACATCTCGCCTACAGTGACGCTGCCGTAACGCTGGAAAATGTCGCGGCTAATTTCTTGCAAGTAGTCGTGAACGCGGGGACCGTCGGTATAAAAGCGGCGACCATCGCCTTGATGATCATCAGGGAACGACTGATCTTTGGAGATCAAATTGATCACATCGAGGCGAAAGCCATCCACGCCTTTTTCGGCCCAAAACGCCATCACCTCTTTGACGGCCTTCCGCACCGCTGGATTTTCCCAGTTAAGATCGGCTTGTTCGGTGGCAAATAAGTGGAGGTAATACTGGCCGGTCGGTTCATGCCATTGCCACGCGCTACCGCCAAATTTTGATTGCCAGTTGTTTGGAACGCCGCCGTTAACCGGATCTTTCCAGATGTAATAATCGCGATAGGGGCTGTCCTTGCTGGCAAGCGCTGATTGAAACCAAGGATGCTCGGTTGAGGTGTGATTAATCACAATATCCATGATGATGCGGATATCGCGTTTATGCGCTTCGGCGAGCAAGGTGTCGAAATCGTCCATGGTGCCTAGGCTAGGGTCAATCGCGTAATAATCGGCAATGTCGTAGCCGTTATCGACTTGTGGCGATACATAAATGGGGGTTAGCCATAACGCGTCGATGCCCAGTGTCGAAAAGTAGTCCAGCTTTTCGATAATGCCTGGCAGATCACCTGTCCCTGTTTGTGTGGTATCACGGAAGCTCTTTGGATAAATCTGATAAATGGTGGCCGTTTTCCACCAGGGATGTGCGTGCATAATGTCTCTCTTAACGCTAAAAAAAGCGGGGAGCGTTCCCTCCCCGCAGACGGAATGGGAATTAGACGACCGCCAATTTGCCTTTGCTGGCCTGGCGGCGGTACATAAAGGCGGTGAGTGCGATTGGCACTAAGATGGCGATTAACATCGCGACTACGTAAACACCCCAGAATTGTGGCTGAATAGATAAGATGCCTGGTAGACCCCCGACACCAATACCGTTGGCCATCACACCGGAAAGACCACACACAATCGCCGCTAGCGCCGAGCCAACCATGGCGCAGAGCATCGGGAATTTGTAGCGCAGGTTAATCCCGTACATGGCCGGCTCTGTCACGCCAAGGTAGGCGGAAATCGCCGCGGGCACCGAAATTTCGCGCTCGTTTTCTTTCTTGCTGACCCAAATAATACCGACTACCGCCGAGGCTTGTGCAATGTTGGACAGGGCAATCAGCGGCCAAATAGGTGTGCCGCCCATTTCCTGCATTAGCTGCAAGTCCACCGCGTTGGTGGTGTGGTGAACCCCGGTGATCACCAAAGGTGCATAGAGGAAGCCAAACAGCGCTGCCCCGATAAAGGCGAAATCACCGGTCATCGCCGTGCGAGCTAAGAAGGCGACGCCGTTGCCGATTTCACGCCCAAATGGACCAATCAGGGTATGCGCCAAGATCACGGAAGTCAGCAGCGCAACAAACGGCACCACCACAAGATAGAGGTAATCTGGAATAATCCGTTTTAACTGGGTTTCAATAAATGCCAGCGCCATACCGGCAAACATCGCTGGGATCACCTGTGCTTGATAGCCGACTTTTTCAATTGAGAACCAGCCAAAGTCCCACACTTCAGGCATTTCTTTACCGATAAGGTACGCGTTCATCAATTGGGGGGATACCAGGGTAATACCCAGAACAATACCCAAAATGGGGGTGCCGCCCATTTTTCTCACCGTCGCCCAACACACACCGACAGGGAGGAAGTGGAAGATAGCTTCACCAAGCAGCCACAAAAAGCCGTGAGCAGTGGCCCAAAACTCGCTGATCTCGGTCAGAGTTTTGCCATCGAACATGCGGATATCGCCGATCACATTACGGAAGCCGAGGATCAGACCACCGGTGATAATCGCGGGCAAAAGGGGCACAAAGATTTCCGCGAGGTGTGAGATAGCACGCTCAGTTAGGCTCATATTTTGGCGCGCGGCTTGTTTGGCCTCATCTTTTGACTGGCCTTCCACGCCGGTTTGCGCTTCCAATAGGGCATACACTTGATCAACATTGGTGCCGATCACGACTTGAAATTGGCCGGCACTGGTAAAGCAGCCTTTGACCATGGGGATCGCTTCAATCGCGGCCACGTCCGCTTTTTCTGGATCATTTAGTACGAAACGTAAACGCGTGAGGCAGTGGCTAACGGTTGCGATGTTATCTTTGCCGCCAATATGAGTGACCAATTGGTCGATGGCTTTTTTATCTATCTGGCTCATAAGCAATCCTGTATTGCTGTAGGGTATTCATTGGTAACGTTCCCACTCATTATGGATCCTACTATCGAATTTATCAGTGGAATCGTTCCCATTATTTGAAAACCATCACAGAGAAATCTGTAACTGCCTGATTATTGGTGTGAGCCGCCGCTTAGGGAGTGACTAGGTGGCAAGGTTGTGTCCAGTGGCTAATCACGGGAGCGTCGTCATCCAGCTGCTTGAGCAGCAAGTCAGCCGCATGTTGCCCTGCTTGATGGTAACCTAGCTCCACACTCACGGCGCGCGGGAACATGAAACGAAGCATGTCATGGTTACCGATGCCACCAATGGCGATATCTTCACGATTTAGGGTTTGTAGCCGTTTGGCAACCCCTAGCGCCAGGGTGTCTGACGCACAAACAATCGCATCAGTATGTGAGTTCATGAGGGCATCGGTGGCGTCATAGGCGGCGTGTAAGCGCATTTCACAGCGATGTAATTGTGGTGAGAGTTGGTGGCGTTGGCAAAAACGCTGATAGGCATCGGAGCGGGCAAGGCCGGTGGTTTCATCGCGCTCATCAATTCCCAAGAAGGCAATATGACGACATCCTTGATGATAAAAATGGTCCATCACTTGTGTGACTGCGCCTTGGTTGTCATAGCTGACGCTAATGTATTGATCACTATCAACGGCCAGAACGACACAGTTGGGAGCGAAAGGCGCGAGCGCGTTGAGATCACAGCCAGAAAAACCAAAAAAGATAATCCCATCAACATTGCGGCGTTTCAGCACATCCAGATGTGCTTGGGCTTTTTGTTGTGAGAACTGACTTTCCATAATGGCGGCGTCATAGCCTTTGGCATATAAGGTGTTGAGCAGGCCCGTCAACGCGGTGTTTTCAGAATTAGAGCTGAGCTTTGCCACAATCACACCCACGACGCCACTGCGTTGTGCGCGCATCGCACGTGCAGATTTGGAGGGCATAAAGCCGTGTTGGTCAATCACGGCTTGTATTTTCTCGCGCGTACTGTCTTTGACCCGTGGATCATCGTTTAACACACGAGATACGGTCGATTTTCCCACCCCGGCTAAGCGGGCGATATCCAAAATCGTCAATGCTTTTGTCATCTTGTTCTCTGTCGTCACACTAAATCAGCAGCTTAGTCGCCGCCTGTTGGAGTGTGATGATAACAGGCGTGATTGGCGCTTGCGATTTATTGATTAATTTGTAAACTAATGCCTGATTTTTGAACAGACATCCCGCTTTAGACTGAAATGATGATGAGTCACCCTTTACTACAAACAATCAATAAGTGCTTAGTACGTCTCACCACCTTGACGTTGGCAGTGATGGCCGTCAAGTTTAGTGCCATCTATTTGGTACCGTTAGCGGTCTTGATAAAAACCCACTTCAAAGAAATTGTCCACTGGTAAAGGTGCTGAGCCTTTCTCCGATCGCAGTATTAAGCTCCAGCCAGTAGTGTTGATAAGCGTGACTATGAGCCTGCGGTCGCGCAGAGACTAGCCCGCGCAATACTGGCATTAAGCGCTGCCAACTGGATGCGAATTCAAAGCCGATATCGGGATGCGTGAGGTAGCGTAAATGCTGGGCGACAAGCGGCTGTATCGCGTCTGCAAGATACGGATTGATGCCGGCAAAGAGCGTGTAATGAAGCTGCTGATGCCAATGCGCCAAGGCAGCGAGGTCACGATAATCCTTGGCTGGCAGATGCTGTAGGCTGTGCAGTAAGCCCAGTAGGGTCAATGAGGTCGGCTCATCCAACCGAGGCGGCAGCCTATCCATGAAAGCGCCAACCATCGCCTGTATGCCAGCCGCGAGAGGTTGCCAGTCTGGCTGACTTAAGGGCATTAACTGATATCCAAGATGGGGTTGGTAGCTGATGCGTCCGGCCATGGCGAGTAAATGCAAGCCATCACGCGCCGTTGCTGTGGTTAAATCAAGCTGCTCGCACAAGGTGGCGACGGTGAGTGAATAATGGCCATGCGCATTCGGTGTCACTGTGAGCTGGCGGGTTAATATAGCTCCCCAAATATGTGCCATGGCTTCTTGTGCTTTGGTTGGTTTCATTGCGCTTCCTGCTGTCCCTTTTTTATCATGCCACTAAACGGGGGATAAAAAAACGCCCCGACAGTGTCGAGGCGCAGGTGTTGCTTATCGGTGCTTAAATTACAGCACGTGCACAGAGGCCGTGTTAGTCGTACCAGATGGCACGAGCGCACCTGACACCATGACGACGATATCGCCTTTGTTCGCTAAGCCTGACTCTAGCGCGATGGTTTTACCACGACGGTAGAACTCATCGGTGCTATCGATGCTTTCGATCATCACTGGTGTCACCCCTTTAGTCAGACACAGATGAGCGGCTGTTTTCGGGTTCGTGGTGACCGCGACAATATTGGCCGTTGGGAAGTATTTACGCACTGAGCGCGCTGACTTACCCGCTTCAGTCGCCACCACAATTAACGGGGCACTGAGTTTTTGAGAGGTATCAACCGCGCCTTTACAGACCGCTTCGGTGATACGCAGACGATCGCTATCAAGGCGAGAGCCGAGGGCTGGAGACATTTGACGGTCTGTGCGCTCACAGATTTGTGCCATGATGCTCACCGCTTCTAATGGGTATTTCCCTTTTGCCGACTCACCTGACAGCATTACTGCATCTGTGCCGTCCATGATGGCATTGGCCACGTCACCAGCTTCTGCGCGGGTTGGGCGTGGGTTTTTGATCATTGAATCCAGCATTTGTGTTGCTGTGATAACCATCTTGCGTGCACGGTTACACTTTTCGATCATCATCTTCTGGGCGAAGATCACTTCTTCAACGGGGATCTCTACCCCTAGGTCACCACGAGCAACCATGATGCCGTCAGACGCTTCCAAGATAGCGTCAAAGTTGTCGACACCTTCTTGGTTCTCAATTTTAGAGATGATCTTGATGTCGCTACCGCCGTTTTGCGCCAATAGCTCGCGGATTTCTTCTACGTCTTCTTTCTTACGAATAAATGAGGCCGCAACAAAGTCAACGCCTTGCTCGCAACCAAACTTCAGGTCCGATTTATCTTTTTCAGCCAGCGCTGGCAGGCTGACAGAAACGCCTGGCAGGTTAACGCCTTTGTTTTCACCCAGCTCACCGTTGTTGAGTACTTTACAAACCACTTCTTTTTCAGTCGTTTCTAGTACTTCCATCTCAAGCAGGCCATCATCAACCAGTACTGTATCACCCGCTTTTAAATCTTGCGGCAGACCGGCATAGGTCACGGCAACGCGCTCCTTATTGCCCACAACAGAGGTATCTGTGGTGAAGGTAAAGGTTTGACCGGCTTTTAGTAGCACATCATCGCCACCTTCCAGTTTTACCGTACGGATCTCAGGACCTTTGGTATCCAGCAAGATAGCGGCTTGTTTGCCAGTTTGCTTCATCACATTACGCAAGTTGGCGATACGCGTACCATGCTCTTGGTAATCGCCGTGTGAGAAGTTAAGGCGCATGACGTTCATGCCAGCTTCAACAAGCTGAGTAAGCATCTCTTCAGATTCGGTTTTTGGGCCAATCGTACATACGATTTTGGTCTTTTTCATCGACACATTTCTCCGGTCAAAAATTGAAACATAAGCCTGATGCTTTCTCACAACACACCAAAAGTGTAATTTTACCACGCACTTTTACGACTTAAGTGGCTGTGAAAGCGAATTTTTTGCATTTTTCAATGACGTTACCGCAGCTAGGGTGGCTGTGGTGACGTCACTGTTTATCGAACGTGAGTATAGATTGTCTGCCGTGATCTGTGTTGATCACGGGCAATAAAGGCTTCATTGACAATAAAGCACTCAATAGTGCACCTGTCTCATGAGTCTTCCCTCCCTTTGGGGCGTGTAAATTTACCACAGCTGATGATTTAAATCATTACAACCTGGTGACAGCGCACCAGCGAATCAAGATATTTTTATCATGATTACGCTATCTGTTGATGTTGCTATCTTTACCATACGACGTATTCCGTTTTGCTGCTTTTATCAGCCATTAGTGGCCATTTGCACGCTTTATGATGTGATCTAGCTTCCAATTTGAACTGGATCATGCTTTTTTATTAAGTCTTTTGCGTTCCCTTAGAATTTATCTACCATCAAGACTCTTTGAATGGACTGTCTAATAATGTTTGCGCGCACTTTTCGACTTTTGACAGGGATGCTGCTCCTGGCCTGCACGTATGTGAGTACGTTTGCATGGGCTGACGACGCCTATCTGTCAGAAGAAAAAGACATTTTAGTCGCCACTCATTCTTCGGTCTGGAAGCCTTACAGCTACTTGTCTGATGATGGCCAACCAAAAGGCTTGTTGGTCGACTTCTGGCAAGCCTACGGCCAATATAATCATGAGCCCGTACAATTTGTGTTACTCGATTGGGCCGACACGCTCGCTTATATGAAAGAAGGCGGTAACCGTGTTCATGCGGGGTTATTGAAGTCCACCGAACGCGAGGACTACCTCGATTTTGTTGCGCCTATTTTTAATATTGATGGTTCGTTATACATCCGCAATGAAGCGCGCGGCACCAAAACAGATACGCTTGTCGGCGGTAAGGCAGTCGGTGTTGTTGCAGGCAGTTATGAGTCAAGCTATCTCACCGAGCATTATCCGGACGTTGAACAACAGACTTACGCCAATAATGAGCGGTTATTTGACGCCGCTTTCAGTGGTGAGATTGATGCGCTAGTGGCGGATAGCCAAGTCGCTAATTTTTATATGCTCACCTTTGATAAGCCATTGACGTTTGTCGCAGAGCAAATCCTTTACACACGCCCGATTTATGCGGCGGTGCCCAAAGGCAACCAAGCCTTGCTCGCGCAAGTTCGCGAGGGAATGAGTAACATACCGGCGGAAGAGCTGTTACGCATCAAGCAAAAGTGGATCAATACCGAGCGCGTCGAGGCTTATCCAGCTTGGCTTATTCCTAGCATTGTATTGGTGATGCTGTTAGGCGCGGTGACCTATATCTTTATTCTGAAACGCATGGTGTATAAACGCACGGTCGCATTACGCCGAGCCAATGCCCGTTTGCGAGAGTTTGCTAACACCGATCCTTTGACGCAGTTATTAAATCGCCGTGGACTCGAAACCTACTTTACCCGCTTAAAACCCAAGCTGAGCCGTCAACAGGAAATGGGTTTGATTTTGATTGATCTTGACCATTTCAAGCAGGTCAACGATACCTACGGGCATATGCAAGGCGATAAAGTGCTGGTACACCTGGCAAGTTACCTGAAGCGGTTTGTTAAAAAAGGGGCAGCGGCGCGTTTAGGCGGGGAAGAGTTTTGTATCTTATGTCCTACCCAAGATTTAGATGCCTTAATTGAAATGGCTAACCACATTCGCTGCGATATTGCGGAGACGGTGTTTGAATTTGGCGGCGCCGATATTCGTGTCACTGTGAGCATTGGTGCCATTGTTTCCAGTGATGTGGTGGAGGAGATAAAGCAGCTAGAGCTAGATGCGTTGATCCATGCCGCTGATCTTCTCATGTATCGCGCGAAAGACCGTGGCCGCAACCAAGTGATGCTCGCTTCTTCGCAATCCGTTAAGACCCCCATCGTCGAAATATAATACCGTTTACTGTCGGGTAAAGTGGGTAATACTTTACGCTGGGGAAAGCGCCTACTTATTCCCTAGCCGCAATGGCTAATGATTGCGCGCCACCGGTCCCAAAGCTGCTGCGGTGTCACGCATGTCTTTTTCTCTTTGATACACCAGCCTCCTCTTTTCTGCTTTTTTCGTTTTCTTTTCTTGCAGCGTTTTTATCATTAAATATACTGTACATATATACAGGTATTTTGATGATGAAAACACTTGACCAATTAGCCCAACAACACGGCCTATGGCGTGCTAGTCAGCGTCCGCTAATGGCTGACTTACCCGATAAGCAAGCGACCGGTTATGCCGCGTTTGATCAGCGTCTGGGTGGGATCCCTACGCCAGGGGTAACGGATATCATCAGTGATTTTGGCGTTGGTGAGCTGCGGTTAGTATTGCCTGCGCTGTATCGCGCCACCGGTAAAGAGATCGCCTGGATCCGTCCTCCGGTCGGCATTAATGCGGCAATGTTGCATCAGCAAGGCTATTCAACCGACAACACCTTGTTGGTGTCTCCCAAAAGCGATCAGGATGCGCTGTGGGCGGCCGAGCAAGCGGCGCGCAGTGGCGCGTGTCAGGCGGTAGTGTTATGGCCATCTTCGCTCACAGTGGGGCAAGTGAAGCGTCTAAAACTGGCGGCCGAACATGGCCAATGTGCGGTGGTACTGTTGCGCCGCCAGCAGACGTATTCATTGACCTTGCCAGTCGATTTAAGCGTGGCGCTGGCGCCTTCTGCATGTGGCGTGACGGTCACGGTACGTTATTGTCGCGGCCAATGGCCGCCGGCCCCGTTTACCCTCGATTGGCGCGAGCAATGGCCCGCGTTGGTGACCTGGCCGAGCAATGCTGAGAATTTGCTTGCCTTTCCCTCACGGCAACAGCGGGAGCAAGCGTGATGTCATTGTGGCTGTATCTGCATTGCCCAAGCTTGCTGTTAGATAGTCTTTATGCGCCGTCATCGGCGCAAGCGGTGGGGCTGGTTAGCGAGCAAGAAGGCCGTTTAGTGCAGCTCTCTGTGGCGGCGAACACGCACGGCCTGAATATCGGTATGGGATTAGGAGCCGCAGCGCTTATGTGTCATCAGCTCGCGGTCTATCCTTATTGCGCGGTGAAAGAGCAGTCTGCGCTTGAGCAGCTTGCCGCACAGCTTTATCCGCTGGTCGCGGAAATCAGCCTTAATCCCCCTAAAGGTTTATGGCTACACGTTTCACCGATGTTGGCACTATATCAAGGGTTTACCCCGCTATGGCAGGCGGTGACTCACACGCTGGTTGAAAGTGGTATCCGTTATCAGGCTGGGGTGGGCCAAACGCCGCGTGCCGCCGAGCTGATGGCGTATGGCCACGCGGGTAAGATCAGCACCGACCCCGAACATTTGCAGGCAGCGTTGCAGCAATTGCCGTTGGCTGCTGCCCCTTTACCGGAGACGGTGAAAACCCAGTTTACGCGTCTGGGCCTCTCTAAATTAGGTGAGCTTATCGCCTTGCCCACCGCTTCGCTCACGCGACGTTTTCCCCGCTCGGTGGTGGATTATCTTGCCGAAGTGCGTGGCGATAAGCCGACGCTGCTGAATTATTTTCAGCCACCGCTGCAATTTTTTCAGCAACGGGTTTTATTGTTTGAGCTTAGTGAGCAAGCCCATTTATTGCCCATTATCGAGAATCTCGTCTCGGCGCTGTGCCGCTTTCTTGAGCAGCGTAGTGCCTGCACGCCTGCGCTGACGTTGGGCTTTAGCTTGCGTGATGGATGTGAAGAAACCCTGCCGATAATGGCCGCGCATGGCGAGAAAGACGTCGAGCGCTGGATGGCGTTAGTGCGTTTACGGCTGGCGTCATGGCAAGTGAGCCAGCCGGTGACTGCGGTCAGTGTGGCGGCTTCGCAAATCGATTGTCATCAGCCCGGACAAACCGATCTGTTTAGCGCCCAGCAAGGTGAGCAAAATCGCGATGAGTTGGTCGCGACTTTGGCGGCTCGATTAGGGGAGGAGGCGGTTATGCGGTTAGCGTATGTGAATCATCACCGTCCCGAGGCGGCCAGCCAACATGTCCCCCATCACCATCGCGCCACGTCGACGGCCTCGGCCCCCACGCGTCCACGCCCAAGCTTACTACTGCCGCAACCCACACCACTGGTGGGTAAGGTCACCTTACGCGAGGGGCCAGAGCGGATTGTCACGGGTTGGTGGGAAGGTGCGCCTATCCAGCGCGATTACTTTATTGCCCAAAATGCCCAGCAACAATGGCTGTGGGTGTTCCGCACGCCAGAGCAAACTTGGTTTTTACACGGTTGGTTTAGTTAGGGGTGAATCGATGAGTACGTATGCCGAGCTGGTATGTTGCAGCAATTTTTCCTTTCTTGAGGGCGCCTCACACCCAGAAGAGCTGGTGGCACAAGCGGCAACATTGGGCTATCAAGCGCTTGCGATCACCGATGAATGCTCGGTCGCAGGGGTGGTGCGAGCGTATCAAGCTCAGCGTGATTATCCGCAGCTTTCGCTGATCATTGGCAGTCGCTTTCGCCTGCACGCGTTAGATATTGTTCTACTGTGTCCCACCCAAGCGGCTTATCAAGAGCTGTGTCGGATTATCACCAATGCGCGGCGGCGCAGTCACAAAGGCGATTACCAGCTGAGCGAATGGGATCTGATGTCGGTGCGTCATGGCTTGGTGCTATGGCTCCCCAGTGGCGCAGAGAGCGATCATCACTGGGCAAAATGGCTGTTACGTTATCATGCCGAGCGCTTGTATCTGGCCGTGCGGCGCGATCTAGCGGATAACGACCATCCGTATCTGGCACACTGTCGCATGCTAGCAAGCCAGTATGAGCTTCGTGTGACCGCGTGTGGTGATGTGTTGATGCATCATCCTGAGCGACTGGCGTTACATCATACCTTAACGGCGATTCGGCATCGCCAGCCTGTCGCTGAATTAGGAAGGACGTTATTGCCCAATGCGGAGCGCGCCTTGCGCCCGTTACCCAAATTACACACTTTATTTCCCCCTGATTGGCTGGCGGAAAGTGCCAAGATTGCCGCTCAGTGTCAGTTTTCCTTAGCAAGCCTCAAATACAGCTATCCCAAAGAAGTGGTGCCAACCGGTGAGCCTGCGATGGCCTATCTGCGTGAGTCGGTCAAGCAAGGGGCACAGCAACGCTTCCCAAAGGGCGTGCCCCATGACGTGGGAGCCACCATTGAAAAAGAGCTCGCGCTTATCGAGGCAATGGATTACCCGTATTACTTTTTGACCATTTACGATCTGGTGCGCTTTGCCCAATCGCGTGGGATCTTATACCAAGGGCGCGGCTCGGCGGCGAACTCGGTGGTGTGTTATTGCTTAGGGATCACTGCGGTGGATCCGTGCAAAGTCGATGTGCTGTTTGAGCGCTTTATTAGCAAAGAGCGCGACGAGCCGCCGGATATTGATGTCGACTTTGAGCACCAGCGCCGAGAAGAAGTGATCCAGTATTTGTACCAAAAATATGGCCGTGAGCGGACCGCCTTAGCGGCAACCGTGATCCGTTATCGGCTTAAAAGCGCATTGCGCGATGTGGGCAAAGCGTTGGCGATCCCCGCCAGCCAGATTGATTTTTTTATTCAAAACCTCAACCGGCGCGATAAAACCCAGCCTTGGGGGCAGCAACCTCAGCAGTTGGGCCTCGATCCTAAAAGCGCGAAAAGCCAACAATGGCTGTCGCTGACCCAGACATTGATCGGCTTTCCGCGCCACCTTTCTCAGCATGTCGGCGGCTTTGTGATTGCAGATGGACCTTTGTATGAGTTGGTGCCGGTGGAAAATGCGGCGATGGCAGAGCGCACGGTGATCCAGTGGGATAAAGACGATCTGGAAACGCTGCATCTGATGAAAGTCGACGTACTGGCGCTGGGGATGCTCACCGCGATTCGCCGCACCTTTGATTTGATTGCCCAAACCGGCGGTCCTCGCTTGAGTTTGGCGGCGATCACCCAACAAGGCGACGATCCGGCGGTATTTGCCCGTATTCAGCACGCCGATACCGTGGGGGTATTTCAAATTGAGTCACGGGCACAAATGAGTATGCTGCCGCGGCTCAAACCGGCTTGTTATTATGATTTGGTAATCCAAATTGCTATTGTCCGCCCCGGTCCGATTCAAGGTGACATGGTACATCCGTATCTAAAGCGCCGCGACGGGGAAGAAGCGGTGAGCTACCCGTCCAAAGCGGTTGAGCAAGTGCTGGCGCGTACGCTTGGGGTGCCCATTTTTCAAGAGCAGGTGATCAAGCTGGCAATGGTGGCGGCCGGTTTTTCCGGTGGTGAAGCGGATCAGCTGCGTCGCGCGATGGCGGCCTGGAAGAAAAAGGGCGGACTGGGGCCGTTTCGCGACAAATTGATTGCCGGGATGACTGCGCGTGGCTATCACGCTGACTTTGCCGAGCAGCTTTACCGGCAAATCTGTGGATTTGGTGATTATGGCTTTCCAGAGAGCCACTCGGCGTCGTTTGCGGTTTTGGCCTATGTATCAGCGTGGCTAAAGCATTATTATCCCGCCGCGTTTTATACCGCCTTGCTTAATAGCCAGCCGATGGGGTTTTACTCACCATCACAGCTAATGCAAGACGCCACGCGCCATCAAGTGCCTGTGTTACCGGTTTGTGTGCAACACTCGGAAGCGGATCATTGTTTAGAAAAGGTCGGCGAACAGTGGGGCGTGCGGCTGGGGTTGCGATTAGTCAAAGGATTGAGCGTGGCAGCGATAGACCGGTTGCTGGCGCATCGCCCAGAGTCGGGGTTTGCGTCTTTGTCGGCACTGCAAGGGATAAATCTTGACCGCGATGCCTATCAAGCCCTAGCCAGCAGTGGCGCATTGGCGGCGCTGGCTGGCAATCGCTATCAGGCGCGCTGGGCACTGATGGATCAGCAGCGGCAACTGCCGCTACTGGCCACCAGTGACGATGCCGTCGAGCTGTCTCACTCGCCTTCCCAATGGCAGAACGTGATTGAAGATTATGCGGCCATGGGACTGTCGATCACCGATCATCCTATTCGTTTGATGGCGCAAGCCGGCACGCTGGGCCGTTTTACTCGTGGTGTTGAGTTATCACAGTGTGCGCCGCAAAGTTGGGTCGCGGTGGCAGGTGTGGTGACGGGCAAGCAATCCCCCGGTACGGCCAGCGGTGTAACCTTTGTCACCTTGGAAGACGATACGGGCAATATCAATGTGGTGGTCTGGGCGGGGACGGCACGGGCGCAATCCCGTGCTTTTATGCAAGCCAAGGTGTTGAAAGTGCAAGGCATTGTCGAGCGCCAGGGCGAGGTGGTGCATGTGATTGCCGGTAAGTTGATTGACCTGACCCCGACGCTCACTACCTTGTCGGTCGCCGCGCGTGAATTTCGTTAACGCGACGCGCTGACTGCGTCGGGATTGACGGGGGCCGCCGGACACGCAGCCACCGCTTGAATACGTTGGCGATGCAGCTCATCACGAATCGCCGCGCCTTTAAAGCCGGCGTCGACAATGGGTTTAACCTCAACCTGTTGCGCGCAGGCAAAGCGCTCGCGTAAGGCATCGGCTTGTGGATAGTGATAGTTTTCACGTCCCTTGCGGCCACGCACATCGGCCAAACACGCCAAGGCCAATTGCTCGATCCGCTCGGGTTTGCGCCACGCGTCGATTTGATTAAACAGCGCCACCCAATGCTCAGGGCTGAGTTGATCGCACTTGTGAATTTTGGAGTGGTGGGCACTGACTACCAAAGCCAAATCTCGATAGCTGTTGGGGATACGTAGTCGCTTGCACAGATCTTTAATCACGGGCAGCCCGCGATCGCCGTGGCCGCGATGGCCGGGCAAAATAGAGGCTGGGGTGAGGGCCTTACCGAGATCATGGACTTGTGCGGCAAAGCGGATGGCTTTGTCGTCGGTCAATGAGGCGGCATAACGGCTGACCATTTCCGTGTGGATGCCGGTGTCGATTTCAGGGTGCCAGTTGGCTGGGTTCGGCACGCCGTACAAGGCGTCGATTTCTGGAAGCACCACCGCTAGGGCACCGCAATCGCGCAGCACAGCAAGAAACACATCGGGACAATCAATGCCGAGCGCTTTCTCCCACTCTCGCCAAACCCGCTCAGGGGTAAGGTGGGCGAGCTCGCCCTTGGCGACCATCGTTTTCATCAGCGCTAAGGTATCGTCGGCAAGGGTAAAGCCGAGCGGGGCAAAACGGGCGGCAAATCGTGCCACTCTGAGTACCCGCAAGGGATCTTCGCTAAAGGCGGGCGAGACATGGCGCAAAATCCGGTTGTGTAAATCTTGCTGACCGCCATATGGGTCAATCAAGCTGCCATCTTGGTCTTGGGCGATGGCGTTGATGGTGAGATCGCGGCGCTGAAGGTCTGCTTCCAGAGAAATATCTGGCGAGAAGTCGCAAATAAACCCCGTGTAGCCTTGGCCAGACTTACGCTCGGTACGGGCGAGGGCAAACTCTTCGTGTGTGCTGGGGTGTAAAAACACGGGGAAGTCTTGGCCGACTTGCTGGTAGCCGGCTGCTTGCATTTGTTTGACGGTGGCACCGACGACCACCCAATCTTTATCTGTGACCGGCAAGCCTAATAGCGCATCACGTACAGCACCGCCGACAAGATAATGTTTCACACCAGACTCCTTAATGACACAGAGAAGAGACAATCACGTTTTTCCGTGAATGATTGAAGTATACATACAGCCTAGCAGCACGCCTACCGTGTGCTTAAAAGGACGCTATAAGGATCGCAATAAAAAAGGCTGCCAATGCAGCCTTTCATAAACGATTATGCCCAGCCGTCGCGGCGACGTTTTTTGCGTGGGATAAGGTGTGGGAGAATCAGGCCAAACAGTAAGCCTCCGCCAGCCACCATGCCGCCGTAGGTGAACCAACGCATCAGAAGATCATCTTTTTGGGTGTCTATTTTGGCGCGTAAGGCACGGATTTCGCTTTGCGCATCAATCAATTTTTTATTGAGTTCGCTGCTGTGTGCTTCGAGCTTCTCGATCTGCGCGTTACGCTGTTTAAGCGACTCAGCCAAGCCTTTTTGCTGTGCTTTGGCATCATCTTTTGCACTGGCCAAGGCGGATTTAACCTCTTTCAGTTCAGCTTCTAAGGCAGGCACTCGTTCTTTTAAGCCCGGCTGCGTGGTGACGTAGTCACTTTTTACCCAGCCTTTGCGGCCACGGCTATCAACCAGTTGGGTATAGCCCTCATCGCGATTACGTTTTAGCACAGTGACTTTATCACCCGCATCAACACTGCCGATAATGCGATATTGTGTGCCCGGGCCAGCGTGCATATAAGTAAACAAATCATCAGAAATATAGTTTTCTGCCATCGCTCGAGGCGCGGCAACGAGAACGAACAGCAATACGAGAGCAGAATACAGGTGTTTCACGTCTGGGGTCCTTTGCATAATTTCAGTGTGGGACACATCGGCTTTGCTGGGCATAGTGCCATAGGCGTAAAAGAAAGGGGAGCCATGCCCCCCTTTTTTTGACTGTGATTTGACATCATCGGCGCTTGTTACGCAAACAGCGAGGTCATCACTTGGTAAAAGATCACAGCCAACAAGGCTCCCGCGGGTAGAGTGATCAGCCACGAGGCAACAATATTACGTACCACGCCCAAATTGAGTGCGGCAATACCGCGAGCAAAGCCCACGCCTAATACGCCGCCGACTAAGGTTTGGGTGGTCGAAATAGGGAGGCCAGTGCCTGAGGCGAGCACAACCGTACTTGCGGTCGCCAGTTGCGCGGCAAAACCACGACTTGGGGTAAGCTCAGTAATGCCCGAGCCCACGGTCGCCATGACTCTATGTCCCATGGTGGCAAGGCCGAGTACAATTCCCGCGCCACCCATCGGTAAAATCCACCAGGCGATTTGTGCTTTTTCCGCTACGGCACCAAGGTTTTGCACCGTGGCCACAATGGCCGATAGTGGACCAATCGCATTGGCCACATCGTTTGAGCCATGAGCAAAGGCCATGGCACAGGCAGTGACGACCATCAGGAGGCTAAATATCCGCTCAACGCCCTGAAATCCCTGATTTTCATCGCCGCGATACTTTCTAGAAATGTAATAAACACCAAAAAACATCACCAGTGCAGACAAGACAATTGAGGCACTCACCGACTCTAGCGTGCTCAAGTGTAAACCAACATGTTTGAGCCCTTTTTTAATGGTGACCATCGCGATAATAAACGCGGTGAGGAACATATAAAGCGGGACGAAACGTTTGGCATTCAGGACAGGACGGTCGGTATCAAAAATCAGTCGTTGTGCACTTAAGAATATAAAGTAAGCGAACAAGCCAGAGATAAAAGGGGTGATAATCCAACTGCCAACGATACCTTGCACCGTGTGCCAATCGACGGCATCTGCGCCAACCGATAGGCAGGCGAAGCCAATAATGGCACCAATGATGGAATGGGTAGTGGAGACGGGCCAACCCATAAATGAGGCCAGAAGTAACCAAGTGCCCGCGGCGAGTAAGGCCGACATCATACCAAAGACCAATTCTAGTGGTTGGTCAGCATACAAGCTGGTGTCAATCACGCCTTTGCGAATGGTATTTGTGACCTCGCCACCGGCTAAATACGCGCCGGCGAATTCAAATATCATCGCCACAATAATGGCTTGCTTCACGGTGAGTGCTTTTGAGCCCACGGAGGTGCCCATCGCGTTCGCGACGTCATTGGCACCAATACCAATTGCCATTAAAAAACCAAAAGCCGCGGCGACCATGATCAGTATGGTCCCGTGATTCATCAGGATTTCCATTGTAATACCTTGTTGTTACATCACTCGGTTAGGAACGGGAAAGCATGACCTCTAAGCGCGCACCCACACGTTGCGCCTGGTCAGCAATTTCACCGACCCACTCGAGGATTTTGTACAAGAACATGACGTCAACAGGGTTGTACTCCTGCTCAACGGCCATTAATGCTTGGCGAAGTTGGATTTGCATAGAATCGGTATCGTCTTCAATCACATCCAACTGATGAATCATTTCGGCGACTAAGGTGACTTCGCGCCCTTTAAAGCCCGTTTCAAGCAGCTCTTCAAGCTCGTTGATCACGCGGCGTGCTTGCGCGGCAGCATCTAAGCATCGCTGCACATAGGCGATAAAAGCATCATTCATGGAGGGGGGCATACGCAGCTGACGGCCTATCACACGGCCGGCAATATCCTTGGCTAAATTTGCCAGCTTGTCTTGCTGGGTGAGGAGCTCGAGCATGTCCGTACGATCAACGGGCATAAAGAGGCCTCGAGGTAACTTAAGCCGAATATTGCGTTTCAGGGTATCAGCATCTTTCTCTATCTCAGAGATTTGATGGCGGAGTTGGTTTGCTTTGTCCCAATCTTGTTGCTCGCAAGCATGAAAGAAGGGGACCAGTAGTTCACAACAATCGTTTACACGATTGACGTGACGCTGCAGTGGTTTAATGGGGCTCTTCGCAAAGAGCCCGACAATTGTATTGACTGGCATAGCCGTAATCTACCTGGTTGCCTCGAGCCCAGTGGGCAAAAAAGAGAGGCCAAACGTTCAACGATGGTATATCGGAGCGGCGATGGTAGCGCAGAACATAGGCTAAAGAAATAGCTTTTGTGATCTCTGCCTCAGTGCGCATGATCAAGCCTGGTAGTGATAGCGCTTGCCGACAGGATCAATTGTTCATATCCTTGTCAGGCAATTGGCTATAGGTACCCGTATGGACACTGAGATAGAGCTCAAATTTTTTGTCTCTTCTGACTTTTCTCATCGCATTCGCGATAAAATTGTCAGTATAAAACAGCTACAGCAAAGCCAGCGTGAGCTGGGAAACATCTACTTCGATACGCCAGATTTTACCCTACGTAAACACGATATCGGTTTGCGGGTGCGTCGTTTTGATGGTGTGTACATTCAAACCCTCAAAACGGCAGGTCGGGTGGTGGCGGGGCTGCATCAGCGCCCAGAGTACAATGCCGAGCTTAACGGACCTGAACCTGATCTTTCTTTGATCCCAGTCGATGCATGGCCCGATGATCTGGATGTTGATGCACTCAGCCAAGCTCTCCAGCCGTTGTTTTCCACCGATTTTGTGCGTCAGCAATGGCTGTTAGCAACGGATGACGGTAGCCAAATCGAATTGGCGAGCGATCAAGGCGAGGTCTCTACCGAAGCCGGCGATAAGGACGTGATTTCTGAGGTGGAGCTGGAGCTGATTTCCGGGCAAACCGATGCCTTGTTCTCGCTGGCACGCAGTCTGGCGGATGAAGGCGGCCTGCGCCTCGGTAATTTGAGCAAGGCGGCGCGTGGCTATCGTTTAGCGACAGGCTATCAGGGCGATCCGGTGAAAGCCTTATCCATCGTTAAACTCGGCGCGGATGATAGCCAAGAAAAAGCCCTGATTCGGATCCTCGAACACGCACTGAGCCACTGGCACTATCATGAGCAGATTTATATTGAACGCGAATCACTCGAGGCGTTGCAAGAAATTCGCTATGCCGTCTTGTTGATCCGACAAGCGTTTGTCTTATTCGGCGGTGTGGTGCCGCGCCGAGCAAGCAGTCTACTTCGTCAAGAGCTGCAATGGTTTGAAGGTGAGCTGGCGTGGCTCGATGACGCGCGGACCAATGCCCGGCTGTGTGAAGAAAAAGGCCAATATCTGCGTAAATTAAATGCGCGAAAAACCTTGGTGAAAAGTTTGAAGGCTGAACAAGCACGATTGCCTGAGCGTGAGGACATTGTCTCGCTGCTACATACATCGCGGTATTGTAATTTACTGCTCGATTTAAGTCGTTGGATCCTTTCGAAAGGTTGGCAACCGTTTTTAGATGATAAAGCGGCGGATAAGCTTGCCCAACCGATTCAACGTTTGGCCGATAAAGCGCTCCCTGAATCTTGGCATGAATTGCTTGACGCATTTGATGAAACGAAGACACTGACGCGGCATGATTACTTTGATCAATACCCTCGCTTGCAACGCAATTTGTTACTAGGCACCTGCTTGGCCTCTTTGTATGACAAAAGTCGGCGTAAAGCCTTCCGCCTGCCTTGGCTCGATATGTTGCAAGGCATTGAGGCGCTACGCTTGCTCGAACCGGTACGTGAGCGCGTGGTCGAGATTGACGATGAAGAGGACAAAAAACAGGCAGAGAAATGGTTGGCCCGCAAAGAAGAGTCACTGTTTCATGCCATGACGCAAAGCCGTCAAACAGGATTACGTCTCACCCCGTATTGGCAAGAGTAAGCGAACGAGAGTGATAAAAAGCAACCTGGAGGTTGCTTCAGACTGCTGACAAAGGTCTAGCTTTCGAGCTAGACCTTTGATCTAATAGGAGTGTCGCAATAGGGATGCTCCGGTATGCTTCAAGAACCTTCTCCACACCAATATGAACTTGAAATGGTGACGATGGAACAACTTGTTCCCAAAGACCATCTTGTTCGTAAAATCGACCGTGCCATCGACTTCGAGTTTATTCGAGATGAAGTCGCCCACCTTTATTGCAAAGACAATGGCCGACCACCGATTGACCCCGTTCGCTTGTTTAAAATTATCCTGCTTGGCTATCTCTTCGGCATCAAAAGCGAGCGTCAGCTTGTTAAAGAAATTGAAGTCAACGTTGCTTATCGTTGGTTCTTGCGTATGTCGCTGACAGAGAAGGTCATCCATGCGTCTACGCTGAGCCAAAATCGTATTCGTCGCTTTAATGGCACGGATGTCTTCGAACGCATATTCAACCATGTTGTGGTTCAAGCCATGGAGAAGGGCTTAGTCGCAGGGCAAGAGTTGTATACCGACAGTACGCACCTTAAAGCCAGTGCGAACAAAAATAAGCATGTGAATAAACTGCGCCCGGTAAGCGCCGGCGCTTACCTAGAGATGTTGGATGAAGACATCGTCAGTGACCGCAAAGCAGAAGGAAAAAAGCCGTTCAAGGACGCGCCATTAAAGACGGACGTCAAAAACACAAAAGTGAGTACGACTGACCCTGAAAGTGGTTTTATGACCAGAGATAATAAGCCCCAAGGCTTCTTCTATCTTGACCATAGGACCGTTGATGGCAAGCACGGTATCATCGTTGATACGTATACAACCCCAGGGAATGTCAACGACTCACAACCGTATATCCGTCGCCTTGACCACACACTCGCGCAATTTAACCTCAATCCTATCGCCGTGGGCATCGATGCTGGCTACTTCACGGCACCGGTTGCCGAATCCTTAGAGCGTCGCAGTATTCTTGGCGTGTTCGGCTATCGTCGCCCTTCTCGAACGAAGAACACGTTCAAGAAAAAACACTTCACTTACGATAAGAAAACCGACACATATCGCTGCCCCAAAGGGCAAACGCTTATCTATAAAACAACCACAAGAGCCGGCTATCGTACTTATCACTCAGACCCAAAGCAGTGTGCGTTCTGTCCGGTTAGAAACGACTGTACGCAAAGTAAGACCATGCAAAAGGTCATCACGCGTCATCTTTACACTGATGCAGTAGAGCGTGCCAATGAAATGCGACTGTCTCGTTATGGCAAAAAGATATACAAGCGACGAAGTGAGACTGTGGAGCGAAGCTTCGCCGACGCCAAGCAGCATCATGGACACCGCTACGCACGCTTCCGAGGGCTTGCAAATGTGCAAATGCAATGCTGGCTGGCGGCGGCTGCTCAAAACATCAAGAAGATAGCGTTAGTGGTGAGCTATCTAAGAAAATGTGGCTTTAACATGGCGGATATAAGGCAAATACTGGCTTCTATCCGCCAATTTGGGCGTTGGTCGGTAGCGACCACTCTCTAACAAAAAAATATCGCGATCGCGGCCTACGGCCGCTTATCAAAAAGAACCCCGCCTAAAAAGGCGGGGTTCGTCAGCAATCTGAAGCAACCTGGAGGTTGCTTTTTTTATGCGTGCCTTTATGCGGTTACCTTGCTTGAGTACCCAGTCGCACTGCCTAAGTCGATCCGGTAAAACCGCCTTTGGGATCAATATTTTTGGCGCTTTTTTACGTTATAGACAGGCAAGGTGCATGATGATAATTTGATTAACTTATCATTATGGGCATTGTTTATGGGCAAATTTCACAAATACGGTAAACAAGGATTCAGTGAGGATGAGGTTTGCCGATATAACATCACTCAGTATTAATAACCGCCCGTTTTGCAGTCAGTTGGCTTGATAACGGACATGGAGCTTTCAGGATTATGGCTAAACATACCTTCTATGCGTGGGAAAAACCCGTTACCAATCTGCGCTTGATCCCAAAACTCGTGATTCTTATGGTCTTTAGTACCATTATTCTGGTCGGTAAGCAGATGTGGGATGCGAACACGTTTCGCCAGTCCGTGATTGATTTTACTCTGAGTCAGACCCAAGAGCTTGCACAATCGAGTGCGGCCATGACCGGCACCCTCATCGATCAGCCGGATGGGGAACGCTTGATGCGAGAGGCGGTAGATACCATGAACGCCGAATTCAGCGAAGGGGCGTATTTATATTTGGTCAATGGCACCACTCGCCAAGTCTGGTCTCACCCTTCAATGCGCCAGTTTGACGCGTTACGCGTGCCGGATGAAAGCACTGGCACCGATGTCGCTGACTTATTTCTCAATCAGTCAGGTGCGTTTAGCTATACCGTTTATGACGGTGGCCGTCATGGCTATGCCGTGCCCGTCGGCGGTAGTGATTGGTGGCTTGTAGCATCACAACCGACGTCTGAGGCGCAGGCATATTACCAAGATTATATGATTCAGGTCGCGTGGCAAACCGCGCTGATGATTGTCTGTTTCATGGTTATTTTGCTGGGCGGCTCTAATATTATGCTACGGCAAATCAACTATTTGACCGATAGGATTCGTGCGTTGGCGAATCGCGATTTGAGCGAGCCGATTGAAATGAATAGCCAAGACGAGTTCGGTGATTTAGCCCGTGAGCTGGAAAGATCGCGTCAGCAATTGGTGGATGTGATTAACGCGCAGCGCCAAGCGTCGGATGATCTTTCTTCTCTAGCTGAGATTATGACGATCAGCATGTCGGAAACCAAAGAGTCATCGCAAGAGCAATTCTCTGAGATGGATCAGCTCGCCTCGGCGATGAGTGAGATGAGTGCAACCGTGCAAACCGTCGCTGAGCACACGCGAGAGGCGGCCAAAGCGACGGAAACCTCTAGCCAGCAGGCGAACAGCGGCCAAGAGCACGTGAGCAGTACCATCCAAACCATCAATGAGCTGTCCAATGATATCAGCGAGTCATCCCAGGTGGTGGGGCAGGTCGATGCCCAGGTGGAGAAAATCGGTACTGTCGTGGTCACCATTCAAGGAATTTCAGAGCAAACCAATCTTCTGGCGCTAAATGCCGCGATAGAAGCGGCGCGAGCGGGCGACACGGGGCGCGGCTTTGCGGTGGTGGCTGATGAAGTACGCAAGCTGGCGCAACACACCCAAGAAGCCACGGTAGAAATTCAAGACATGATCACCCAGTTGCAGCAAAGTGCGCAAAAAGCGGTGGGCTTGATGGATCGCAGTGTTTCCGAGGCCAACACTGGTGTCGAGTCGGTCAGCCAAGCAGGCGGAGAGCTTGAGCAAATCGTCACGCAAATCCAATCGCTCAATGACATGAACTTCCAAATTGCCTCCTCGGCAGAACAACAAGCGTCAGTGGCCGGTGAGATGAACCAAAATCTCACCAATGTTAAAGATTTGGTTCAGGCATCGGTGACGGTAGCGTCTGAGCTACATGAAACGGCAGAGATGGTTGAACAAAGTGCGCAATCACTCAAAGATAAAATTGAGGCCTTTAAGGTTTAATCACGTTTGAGGTTTTATCCCGTAATCAACAACGGCTCGCTGCATCGGTGAGCCGTTTTTGTTAGTGTCGATACAGGACGATATCAAAAGGACTGCCCATGGTACTCTCTGACTCTCTTGCCGCTTGCTTGCATCAGCACTGGACACGACTAAATGAATTTGCCCCTGAGGCCATGCCGCAGTGGCAAGGCACAGCGCGTGAGCAACTCGAGCAGTCCTTAGCGTGTAGCGAGTTTGTCGCCAAGGCATTAACCCAAACCTCTGGGCTTCTCGACTGGCTGTATCAGCATCGTCAGCAAGCCTCGCGTGAGCAAACATACCAAGCTGAGCTGAGTCAGATGTTGGAAGCGGTAACGGATGAGAGCGAGTTTCACCGCCAACTCCGTCGGCATCGCCAGCGTGAGCTCGTATGGATAGCGTGGCAAGAGATCCACAACCAATGGCCGGTTGAGCAAGGTTTACAGCACCTGTCAGCCCTTGCGGAAGCGCAAATCTTATCGGCTTATCAATGGCTCTATCAGCGCGGCTGTCACGACTGGGGCACGCCTATGAGCCCGGAGGGGGAGCCGCAGCCAATGCTCGTTTTGGGTATGGGCAAACTCGGGGGCGGTGAGCTCAATTTTTCCTCCGACATTGATTTAATTTTCACCTATCCGGAGTCTGGGGAGACGCAAGGGGCGAGAAAAAGCATCGCCAATGCCCAGTTCTTTACCCGGCTAGGGCAGCGCTTGATCAAAGCGCTTGATCAACCCACGGTGGACGGTTTTTGTTATCGGGTTGATATGCGTCTTCGTCCCTTTGGCGATAGTGGCCCTTTAGTGATGAGTTTTTCCGCACTCGAAGATTACTACCAAGAGCAAGGGCGTGATTGGGAGCGCTATGCGATGGTGAAGGCGCGAGTCATGGGGAAAGATCAGTATGACTGCTATCAAACCTTACGCCAGATGCTACGCCCGTTTGTCTTCCGTCGTTATATCGACTTTAGTGCCATTCAAGCGTTGCGGCGGATGAAACAGTTAATCCAACGAGAGGTACGCCGGCGTGGCTTAACCGACAATATTAAGCTGGGTGCAGGAGGCATTCGGGAGATTGAGTTTATTGCTCAGTCGTTTCAGCTTATTCGTGGCGGCCGAGAGCCCAGTTTGCGCCAGCGCGGCTTACTCGACACCTTAGATGCGATTGCGGAACTGGAATTATTGCCCACCGCTGAGGTAAGCCAATTAAAGGCCGCGTATTGCTATTTGCGCCGGGTAGAAAACCTCCTACAAGCGATTGATGACAACCAAACGCAGACCCTGCCCGATAACGACCTTGATCGTGAGCGGCTTTGTCACGCCATGGGGGTCAATGATTGGACGCGCTTACAGGCCGACATCACCCAGCATATGCAAGCGGTTAATCAGGTATTTTCCGGCTTGATTGGCGAAGATGAGCAAGAAACAGAGACGGATGTCGACACTGAATATCATGATCTATGGGCGATGGCGCGCGATGTAGAAAACGCCCACTTGATCTTAGCGGGCTTAGATCTACCGGACACCAATATTGCTGAGCAGTTATTGGCGTTTAAACAAGAGCTGGCTAAGCGCACAGTGGGGCCGCGAGGACGTGAGGTGCTCAACCGTCTGATGCCGGTAATGTTAAGCAAGCTACTGACGTTACCGCAACCGCAGCAGGTGTTGCCACATATCACCCACCTGTTACTCAATATCTCGACACGGACGACCTACTTAGAGCTGTTGGATGAGCACCCCGGGGCGATCGATCAGCTGTTGCGGCTTTGTACGGCCAGCCCGATGGTAGCAGAGAAGTTAGCACGTTATCCTTTGCTACTGGATGAGCTGCTCGATTTAACCCATTTGTATCAACCTTTAGCGCCCGATGCCTATCGCAGCGAATTACGCGATTATCTTGCCCGTATCCCGGTTGAGGATATGGAGCAACAAATGGAAGCGGTGCGTCAGTTTAAGCAAGTTCAGTTATTAAAAATTGCCGCGGCGGATATCGCGGGTGTGCTGCCCGTGATGCGCGTCAGTGATCATTTGACTTACTTGGCCGAAGCGATTGTGGAGGCGGTGGTTAATCAGGCCTGGCACCAAATGGTGGAAAAATATGGCCAACCGACACACTTAGGCGAGCGAGAGGGACGTGGCTTTGCGGTGATTGGCTACGGCAAGTTAGGCGGATGGGAGCTGGGTTATAATTCCGATCTCGACGTGGTTTTTCTCCATGATTGCCCCGCGGATGTTGAGACTGACGGACGCAAAGTGATTGATGGTCGGCAGTTTTATCTGCGTCTGGCCCAGCGCATCGTCCATCTTTTCTCTACGCGTACACCTTCTGGGGTACTCTATGAAATAGACACGCGCCTTCGCCCTTCTGGCACCTCTGGAATGCTAGTCAGTACACTGGACGCTTACGCGGATTACCAGCAAAACGAAGCCTGGACATGGGAGCACCAAGCGTTGGTGCGTGCGCGCATGATATATGGTGATCCTCAGCTTGAATCGGCGTTTACCCAGGTGCGCCATCATATTCTCGCTGCGCCGCGAGACACACAGACATTACGAGAGCAAGTCAGTGGCATGCGAGAAAAAATGCGTCAGCATAAAGCGACAGGACAAAAAGAGACTTTCTCCATCAAACAAGATGCCGGTGGGATCACTGATATCGAGTTCTTAGCCCAGTACCTGGTACTCGGCAACAGTGCCACACAACCTGCGTTAACCCGTTACAGCGATAATGCGCGCATTTTTGAGCAAGCCGGAGAGCTGGAGGTGATGCCACTGGCGCAGGCGGCGGGGTTAAAGTCGGCCTATACGCGGATGCGCAATGCGCTTCATCGCAGCCATTTGGCGGGTGAGAGTGGCAACGTGGAGGCTGATGCCTTTATCGATGAGCGCGAAGCCGTGCAACAAGCTTGGCAACAGTGGTTTGATGGGTAAGTGAAGTAGCGCGCCTTGCCTCAACCATCAGGCCGCGATTGGCGGCCTGTATGGGGCTATATTCCCTCATATAAGGAAGGTTCACCCTCTGGGCGAGTTTTAAAACGGCGATGCAACCACATGTATTGCTCAGGGGCTTGTAAGATTAATTGCTCAACCGCGCGATTGGTCACAGCGGCAGCCGCATCGGCGTCGTTGGGAAAATCTTGCAGCGGAGAATGAATGGTTATCCGGTACTGGCCACCGCGTCGATCTCTCACAATCGAAAACGGGACCACGGTGGCGCGGCCGGCATGCGCGAGTAAGTGTGTCCCTGTGGTCGTACACGCTTTACTAACGGCGAATAATGGCGCAAAGGTTGAACGGCGTCGTCCATAGTCATGATCCGGTGCATACCACATCCTATCGCCTTGTTTGAGGTGATGAATCATGGTTTTAACGTCTTTTCGGTCGATAGCGCCATTGTGTCGCGTCCGGCCACGGTGCTGGAACCAATCATAAACAGGATTATTGTTAGGGCGGTACACACCCACGCCCGGCGTGACCTCGCCTAAGGCACGCGCGCCGAGTTCTAAATTCATCGAGTGGACAGCGATTAAGAGCACACCTTGCGCCTCACTTTCTAAGTGTTTTAGTTGGTCTAGGCCTTCATAGACCATATGTTTTTTGATGCGCCAAGAGGGCCAAAACCATGCCATACAGGTTTCAAAAAGGGCCAAACCGGAGTTGGCGAAGTTCTCTTTCACCATCGCTTGACGCGAGGCTGGACTCATTTCAGGGAAACACAACGCCAGGTTACGGTCGGCAATTTTAACGCGGCGTTTCATCAATGTATGCATCAAGTAACCCAAGCCGCGGCCTACATAGAATTGGACGCGATAAGGCAGCCAGCTAGCCAGATACATTAACCCGACGCCGAGCCAGGTATGAAGATAGCGAGGGTGAAGAAACCCAAGGCGAAAAGTGGGGGCTGAAAAATCGCTCATAGCGTTAATGACTCATGAAAACCAAACCAGAAAGAGCCGTAAGGCCCGCGCCATTGTAGAGTAAATTCTTGGCGCTGTCCTGCGCGAGTGTGCGCAGTGAGTGTTGAGATTGTGCGCAGCACACGCCTGAGAGCGCCCCATTTAGCCTATGGCTATGCTACTATCGCTCGGTAACGACAGTATTCGGAGATCCAGATGAAACTCAGCCTTCCTGACTACAGCCAAGCCAATGTTCTGGTCGTCGGCGATGTAATGCTCGATCGCTATTGGTATGGACCGACTGGACGCATTTCCCCAGAAGCGCCTGTCCCCGTAGTGAAAATCAATCAAACGGAAGAACGCCCTGGTGGCGCGGCAAACGTGGCGATGAATATCGCAGCCTTGGGTGGACAGACTCAGCTGATTGGTCTGACGGGCAAGGATGAACAGGCTGACGCGCTCACGCAAACCCTCGACTCGTTAAATGTTAACTGTGATTTTGTGGCGCTGGACTCGCATCCCACCATTACTAAGCTTCGAGTCATGAGCCGTAACCAGCAGTTGATTCGTCTGGATTTTGAAGAGGGATTTGCGGGGGTGGATGTGGCACCCATGCTGGCCAAAGTCGAAGCGGCATTGCCCAAGACGCAGGCGATGATCTTATCGGACTATGCCAAGGGCGCGCTGGCCGAGGTACAAACATTGATTCAGGCCGCCAAACAAGCGGGTGTCACCACCTTAGTGGATCCTAAAGGCACAGACTTTGAACGTTACCGTGGCGCCAGTCTGCTGACGCCAAACCTAACTGAATTTGAAGCCGTAGCAGGCACAGTGACGGACGATCAAAGCTTGGAAGAAAAAGGCTTGGCGCTGATTAAGCAGTACGAGCTTGGTGCCTTGTTGGTCACCCGTAGTGAACATGGGATGACATTGCTGCGCCCAGATGCCGCGCCGCTGAACTTGCCAACGCTTGCCAAAGAAGTGTACGACGTCACAGGGGCTGGCGATACGGTGATATCGGTACTGGCGGCATCTTTGGCCGCGGGCAAACCGATAGAGCAAGCCTGTGCACTGGCTAATGCCGCTGCCGGTGTGGTGGTGGGCAAGTTGGGTACTTCAACCCTCTCCACTATCGAGCTAACCGAAGCGGTACACGGATCGCACGAGTCTGGTTTTGGCGTCACGACCGAAGCGCAGCTGATTGATGCGGTGCATGTCGCTCAAGGACGAGGTGAGAAAGTGGTGATGACCAATGGCTGCTTTGATATTTTGCATGCAGGCCATGTGGCGTACCTCAATGAGGCCGCCAAACTGGGCGATCGCTTGATTGTGGCGGTGAACACCGACGCATCGGTACAGGCCTTGAAAGGGCCTGGCCGCCCGGTTAATCCAACTGATCGGCGGATGGCGGTGCTAGCAGGACTGGGCGCGGTCGATTGGGTGGTTCCTTTTGGCGAAGAAACCCCCGCGCGCCTGATTGGCGAAGTTTTGCCCGATATGCTGGTTAAAGGCGGTGATTATCAGGTCAACGAGATTGCCGGTGCCGAGGCGGTGCTCGCCAACGGGGGAGAGGTCAAGGTGCTTAACTTTGAAGATGGCTGCTCCACCACAGAAATCATTGAGTCGATTCGGCGTGGTCAATAGCGCCTCTTTCCCTATCAATTGAAGACAATAAAAAAGGTGCCCGTCGGCACCTTTTTGCGTTCTCGAGCCTTCAGCGTGAATCAATCTTGCTTCACCAGCCCTTGGTTAATATCGAGCAAGTCTTGCTCAGACAAGGTGCCCATCGCTTGGTGTAAGCGCAAATGACTGAGAATATAGTCGTAGCGTGCATTGGAGAGGTTACGGTTGGCATCGTAAAGGCGACGCGTGGCATCCAAAACATCGACAATGGTACGTGTACCCACTTCAAAGCCGGCTTCTGTCGCTTCTAACGCAGAGCGCGCAGAAACCACGGTTTGCTCATAGGCACGCAGGGCACCAATTGAGGCATTGATGTCGTTATAGAAGGCGCGCACATCTTTTACCGTGCTGCGGTATTTGGCTTCCAGGCTTTGTGACGCGGCCACATACTCATGCTGCGCCTTTTCCACATTGGCCGAGGTGCTGCCGCCAGTGAACAGTGGCAAGCTAAAATCGAGGCTGGCAGTGCCTTGGTTGTAATCAGAGGAATAGACATCGCTGTGCTGATTATCGTTATCCGTCATCCCGTATTGTGCGCTGAAGGTCAGCGTGGGCAGGTGGCCGGTTTTGGCCAGCTTAATCTGCTCTTTGGCGGTATCACGGGCAATGCGGTTGGCGAGCAACTCGAGGTTTTTCTCTTCGGCGACTTTGACCAGTGCGGCCGGTTGCTGCTGCGGGTTACTGGCACTAAAGCGGTCAGTGTCCAGTACGCGTAAGTCTCTCGGGGCTTGGCCGGTGATCTCACGCAAGCCTTCATAGCTGTTGGTGAGCGCATTTTCGGCCAAGATTTCATCGGCGAGCACAGCGTCATACTGCGCTTGAGCGTCATGCACATCGGTAATTGCCGAAAGGCCCACTTCAAAACGTTGCTTGGTTTGTTCAAGCTGACGGCCCACGGCCGCTTTTTCTGCCTGAATAAACTCAAGCTTGTCCATGGCGCGGAGCACGTCAAAATAGGCTTGTGCCACGCGTAGCATTAACCCTTGCTGCTGGGCAGCATAGGTCGCATCTAGCTGGCGCGCCTGCATTTCGCTGATATCCAGGTTGACCCAGCTATCACGTTTGAAAAGCTGTTGGCTTAAGCTGATATCGGCGCTGGTGGTGTTGACGTCACGCTGATCGTCGCTGTCATTGCGGGTAATGGCGTATCCCGCATTTAATGCGATTTGTGGTAGCAAGGTGCCACGGGTCGCATCGACGGCAGAAAACGCTGCGTCGCGCTCGGCGGCCGCTTGATTAAGAGTGGGATCGCTTTGCTTCGCTTGTTGATAAATTTGGGCGAGATCATCGGCAAGGGCTGCACTGCTTACGCTGCCGAGTGCCAAGCTTAACGCCAAAGGGAGCAATTTTTTCATAGATGGAATCCCTGAATCTGTGCGATTGGATAAATAAACGTCCACTAGCTTACCGCAATTATGCTTGCGTGAAACTGACAATTTGTTAGGACATTGAGTGTAAACTATCCAATTTGCAAATGGGACTGAAAAATAGTTGTAACTTTTATCAAAAAAGTTAAGTTTGTGGGGTGCGAGAAAGACGCGCGTTGCCGATCGGCACAGGCCAGCGGGTCTAGGCGTGACTCAGCACTTCAGTTCGTCAGCTCGTGTCAGCGAGAATAAGGAGCCCGCATGTCAGACTATCCGCCCGGACAATTCGATCGCGACGATATTGTGATCGAGGATATTTCGCCGCTTTATCAAGGTTTCTTTTCCATTCAGCGCTATCAGTTTCGTCATCGTTTGTTTGAAGGCGGCTGGAGTGGCTCTGTGGTGCGGGAGTTGTTTGAACGTGGCCACGCGGTGGCTGTTTTGCCGTATGATCCCGTACGTGATGAAGTGGTGATGCTTGAGCAAATCCGCGTGGGGGCGATGGCAGCAGGCGCGACACCATGGCAACTGGAAATTGTGGCTGGGATGATAGACAAAGACCAATCCCCCGAGCAGGTTGCCCACCGTGAAGCGAGAGAAGAAGCGGGGCTATTACTGCATCAAATGGAGCGTGTTACCCGTTATTTATCCAGCTCTGGTGGCTGCTCTGAACAGTTGGATGTGTTTGTCGCGATTGTTGATGCCTCGGAAGCTGAAGGCGTACACGGCCTCGACAGTGAAAACGAAGACATTTTGGTGCATCGATTGTCTCGCCAACACGCCTATCAAAAAGTGGTTGATGGCGAGATTGAAAACGCCGCCTCAATCATTGCGTTGCAATGGTTGGAACTCAATGCCAGTCGGTTACGTCAAAGCTATAATGAACAAAACAGTAAATAGACAGTAGGTGCGTGTGAAAACAGAATATCGCGTCGACTTGCCAGCGATGATGCGCTTGTATGAAACCAACTATGCCAAACTTGTCCGTTTGATGCCCAAGCGTGACGAGGTGGGACAGGTGTGTCGATACGATATCCAAGGGCAGGAATATGCCTTGGTCGTGCGTGAGTCAACCCGTTATACCACCTTACTGGATATTGCGCAGTTGAGCCCAGGCGCCGCACCCGATTACTTACGTGCTAACCTGACAGTGCGCTTGTATCACGATGCACGGGTCGCGGAAGTGTGTACCACGCAGCAGATTTCACGCTTAAAACCACGTTATGATTACCCGAATCCGCGTATGCATCAGCGCGACGAAAAACATCAGGTTAATGCATTTTTATCGGATTGGCTTGGCCACTGCTTACGTCGTGGCGTGGTGGCGTCTGATCCTATGTATAAATCATCGTTAAACTAAACCAGCAAAGGTATTTTCAACGTTGCAGTCTTGCCAGATAGATAACGCCGACGGCGATTGTATTCGTCTTTTGCAAATCACCGACACACACCTGTTCGCGAGTGAGCAGGGTAGCTTGCTGGGTATTAATACGCTTCGCAGCTACCATGCGGTGCTGGATGCCATCAGTGCCACTGACCCGACGTTCGACGCCATTATTGCCACGGGGGATCTGTCCCAAGATCACTCTGCCTTATCGTATCGTCGTTTTGTCGACGGTATCGCCCGGTGGTCACAGCCTTGCTTTTGGCTTCCGGGGAATCATGATTATCAGCCAGAAATGAGCGCGGTATTACAGTCAAATACCCTTCGCTCTTGCTCGCAAGTCCTGTTGGGGGAGCACTGGCAAATGGTGCTGCTCGACAGTCAGGTGGCCGGTGTGCCGCACGGTGAGTTATCACAAGTGCAACTGAACCTTTTGGATACACACTTAAGCGCGCACCCTGAACGTCATGCGTTGGTGTTGCTGCACCACCATCCGTTGGATGCAGGAAGCACCTGGTTAGATCAGCACAAACTGGCTAATCGAGAGGCATTCTGGCAAGTGATGGTGCGTCACCCTCAAGCGAAAATTGTGGTGTGTGGGCATATTCATCAGGCATTGGATGTGGGTTATCAAGGCACGCGTGTGATGGCGGCACCCTCCACCTGTATCCAGTTTATGCCGGACTCACACGACTTTGCGCTCGACAACCAGAACCCAGGTTGGCGCTGGCTTGAGCTGTATGACGACGGACGCGTAGACACGCAAGTGGTGCGTATAACCGGTCAGCATTTTCGGCCAGACTTCGATTCCAGCGGATATTAATCATGCCATCAGCGTTGCTTTATCTTCATGGCTTTAACAGCTCGCCGCAATCGTTAAAGGCGAGACAGATGCAAGCCTATTGCGCCCAACATCGTGGTGATATTGAGGTGTTGGTGCCACAACTGCCCAGTCACCCTGAGCCCACCGTGCAGTTGCTGACAGAACTGATCACGCGCTTTAGCGAAACCCATCGGCTGGGTTTGGTGGGAAGTTCGTTGGGGGGCTTTTTGGCCACCTGGCTGAGTGAGCGTTATCAACTGCCCGCTGTGCTGGTTAATCCCGCCGTTCGCCCTTACGAACTCTTGCAAGATTATGTTGGGGAACAAGTTAATCCTTACACCCAAGAACGCTACACCCTCGAGGCTGCCGATATCAACGCCTTGCGTGAGATTGATGTGCCGGTCTTATCTCATCCTGAGCAATTTTGGTTATTGCAACAGGAAGGTGATGAAGTGCTGGACTATCGCCAAGCAGTGGCAAAATTCAGTGCCAGTCAACAAACGGTTGAGCCGGGAGGCGATCATAGCTTTGTCGGCTTTGAACGTTACTGTGGGGATATTCTCCAATTTCTTGGTATCTAGCGCGCCATCAGGCTAGAGGCATTGAAACAGACGCACACAGACGCAAGCTCGTGCTATCTTAGCCGCTACGTCACAGCAGACGGATAGCAGCTCACAGAAACTTGTGGCAATCTGGCGCCGCGCTTGACAAGCGGATCCCCCTTGCTGACCATGTCATCACATTTATTAAGCCAATCGATTATGACAGAACAAAACTATAACGCAGGATCGATAGAAGTCCTCAATGGGCTCGAGCCCGTGCGCCGACGCCCCGGTATGTACACAGATACCAGTCGCCCTAACCATCTTGGGCAGGAAGTCATCGATAACAGTGTCGATGAAGCGTTAGCCGGCCATGCCAGCAAGATTGATGTGATTCTCCATGCCGACCAATCACTGGAAGTGATTGATGATGGTCGTGGTATGCCGGTTGATATTCACCCCGAAGAGGGCGTCTCTGGGGTTGAGCTGATTTTATGCAAACTGCATGCAGGCGGTAAGTTCTCCAACAAAAGCTACCAATTTAGCGGTGGTTTACACGGGGTGGGGATCTCCGTGGTCAACGCGTTGTCTCATCGGGTAGAGATTACCGTTAAGCGCGATGGTCAAGTCTACGACATTGCCTTTGAAAATGGCGACAAAGTACAAGATTTAACCGTGACCGGTACCTGTGGTCGTCGCAACCGTGGCACACGCGTGCATTTTTGGCCAGACGGCCAGTTTTTTGACTCTGACAAGTTTTCGCTCTCTCGCCTTAAAACCATCTTAAAAGCCAAGGCGGTGCTGTGCCCGGGATTGACGGTCAACCTCACTGATAAAAACACCGACGAGACCACGTCCTGGTGTTACCAAGATGGATTGAAAGACTACCTGGCTGACAGTGTTAAAGGTTATGAAGTCCTGCCAGAAACACCTTTTATCGGCGAATTCAGTGGTCAGACCGAAGCGGCGGATTGGGCCGTCATTTGGCTACCTGAAGGGGGTGAGCTAACCACAGAAAGCTATGTCAACCTGATCCCAACGGCACAAGGTGGCACGCATGTGAATGGCTTGCGCCAAGGGATGCTGGAAGCGATGCGCGAATTCTGTGAGTTCCGTAACCTTCTCCCGCGCGGCGTTAAGCTGACCGCCGACGATATCTGGGAGCGTTGTGCCTACGTGCTCTCGGTTAAAATTCAAGACCCACAGTTTGCGGGGCAAACCAAAGAGCGCTTGTCCTCTCGTCAATGTGCGGCGTTTGTGTCTGGGGTGGTCAAAGATGCCTTTAGTTTGTGGCTCAATGAGCGTCCCCACCTTGCTGAGCGTTTGGCGGAAGTGTGTATTGCCAGTGCCCATCGCCGCATGCGTGCCGCGAAAAAGGTGGTGCGTAAGAAGGTGGCATCAGGCCCCGCGCTACCCGGAAAGCTCACAGATTGTGCGATGCAAGACTCGAGTCGCACCGAGCTATTTTTGGTCGAGGGGGACTCGGCAGGTGGGTCAGCTAAGCAGGCTCGGGATCGCGAATTTCAAGCGGTGATGCCGCTTCGAGGCAAGATCCTCAATACGTGGGAAGTCTCCGCCGATCAAGTGCTGGCCTCCCAAGAAGTACACGATATTTCAGTGGCGTTGGGCATTGATCCTGACTCCGGGGACTTGAGCAACCTTCGTTACGATAAAATCTGCATCCTCGCCGATGCGGACTCCGATGGCCTACATATTGCGACCTTACTATGTGCACTCTTTGTGCAGCACTTTAGATCCTTGGTTCAGGCTGGCCATGTGTACGTGGCGATGCCGCCGCTTTACCGCATTGATTGTGGCAAAGAGGTTTTTTATGCCTTGGATGAAGATGAAAAAGCAGGGATCCTTGAGCGTTTGAGCAATAAACGCGGCAAAATCAATGTGCAACGCTTTAAAGGCTTGGGGGAAATGAACCCATTACAGCTGCGTGAAACCACCATGGATCCCAATACCCGTCGCCTGGTTCAGCTCACCATTGATGATGATGAGCAGACGCAGCAACTGATGGACATGCTGCTGGGTAAAAAACGGGCAGAGGACCGCCGTCATTGGTTGCAGCAAAAAGGCGATATGGCCGAGCTTATCGATATCTAAATTACTATAACGGGATCTAATTCGCATGACAGAGGTGACTTATGATGGGGTAGAGCAGCTTGCTCTGCGCCAGTTCACTGAGGACGCATACCTCAATTACTCGATGTACGTCATCATGGATCGCGCACTGCCGTTTATCGGCGATGGCTTAAAGCCAGTGCAGCGCCGGATCATTTACGCGATGTCAGAGCTGGGGCTATCTGCCACGGCAAAATATAAAAAATCGGCGCGTACTGTCGGGGATGTATTGGGTAAATACCATCCTCATGGCGACTCGGCGTGTTACGAGGCCATGGTATTGATGGCTCAGCCGTTTTCCTATCGTTATCCGCTGGTGGACGGTCAGGGTAACTGGGGGGCACCTGACGATCCTAAATCGTTTGCGGCGATGCGTTACACGGAATCACGCTTATCACGCTTCTCTGAAGTGTTGCTGCAAGAACTCGGGCAAGGGACGGTTGAATGGGGGCCTAATTTTGATGGCACCATGAAAGAGCCTAAAACCTTGCCGGCACGCTTACCGCATATTCTCCTCAATGGGATCACCGGGATTGCGGTGGGGATGGCGACAGATATTCCGCCACATAATGCGCGTGAACTTGCTAATGCCTTGGCCGCAATGATCGATAAGCCGAGCCTGGACTTAGACGGTGTACTAGAGCATGTGCAGGGGCCTGACTACCCCACCGAAGCGGAAGTGATCACGCCGAAGTCAGATTTGAAAAAGCTCTATGCGAGCGGCCGTGGCTCTATCAAAATGCGCGCGCTGTGGCATAAAGAAAGCAATGAAATCGTGATCACTGCGCTGCCTCATCAAGTGTCGGGCGCTAAGCTGCTAGAGCAAATCGCCAATCAAATGCGGGCGAAAAAGCTGCCGATGGTGGACGATCTCCGTGATGAGTCGGATCATGAAAACCCTACCCGGATTGTGATTGTGCCGCGCTCTAACCGTGTCGATTGTGATCAACTGATGGATCACTTGTTCGCCTCGACCGATCTAGAGAAGAACTACCGCGTTAACCTCAATATGATTGGCCTGGATGGACGCCCGCAAGTCAAAGGCTTACAGGGCATTTTATCTGAGTGGTTAACGTTCCGCCGCCAGACGGTGAGACGTCGCCTTGAGCATCGGCTGGAAAAAGTCCTCGCTCGCCTGCATATTCTGGAGGGCTTACTCGCCGCTTACCTGAATATTGATGAGGTGATTGAAATCATCCGCAGTGAGGATGAGCCAAAAGCCGAGCTGATTGCACGTTTTGGTTTGAGCGAGAAACAGGCAGAGGCGATCCTTGAGATCAAATTACGCCAGTTAGCCAAGCTTGAGGAAATCAAGATCCGTGGTGAGCAAGATGAATTGAGCAAAGAGCGCGATAAGCTCGAGAAACTGCTTGGCTCCGATCGTCGCTTGAATACCTTAATCAAAAAAGAAATCCTCGCGGATGCGGAAAAATACGGGGACGACCGCCGTTCCCCGCTGGTTGAGCGAGCAGAGGCCAAAGCGTTAACCGAGCGTGACTTGGTCCCCAGCGAACCCATCACTGTGGTGCTCTCAGATAAAGGGTGGATCCGCCACGCCAAAGGGCATGATGTGGATGCCTCTGGCCTTAACTACAAAGCAGGCGATAAGTTCCTCGACGCAGCACCGGGTAAAAGTAACCAACCCGCGGTTTTCCTGGGGTCTGATGGTCGCAGCTATGCCATAGAGTCGCACACCTTGCCATCCGCGCGCAGCCAAGGTGAGCCGATTACCGGGCGAATTAATATCACCCCAGGCTCGTCTATTCGTCATGTATTAATGGCTGATGAGGGGCAGCTCACCTTGGTGGCCTCGGACGCCGGTTATGGTTTTGTGTGCAAGCAAGCGGATATGTTATCCAAAAACCGCAGCGGTAAGGCCTTGCTGACGGTGCCTGATCAGGCGGAAGTGATGCCACCGCGCCAAGTGGGTAATTTGGAAAACGATTTGATTGTCGCGATTTCCAATGAAGGCCGCATGTTGGTGTTCCCGGTCCATGAGCTTCCGCAACTGAGTAAAGGGAAAGGGAATAAGATCATTAATATTCCTGGCGCACGCGCCAAGTCACGTGAAGAGGTGTTAAGCCAACTGTATGTGGTGCCAGCCAATGCCGGGGTGACCTTGCACGCTGGGAAGCGCAAACTGACCTTAAAACCGGATGATCTCACTCATTATCGTGGCGAGCGAGGTCGACGAGGCAGTATGCTGCCGCGTGGTCTCCAGCGCGTCGATCAAATCGAAATCCTGCCCGAACACTAAGTTGCTACCGCCCCTGAACCCAGGGGCGGTGTGGGTGCATTTTTGCGCTGAATCGGTATACTGACTCGCCTTTCACGCCTGCTCTTTGGAGAGAGAAATGATTTTTGTCGTGCGACTGCTGGCTTTATTGATTGTCGCTGTTTTGCTGTTTGTTTTTGGTGGTTTGTATTGCTTGTTAAGCCCTCGCAATCCTCGTAATTGCTACCATATCAGTAAGTGGTTTGGACGCCTCTCTGTTTTGTTCGGGATTCGCCTTGAACTGCGCTTCGCGGAAGGGGCCCCGCGTGAGCCTGGCGCTAGCGTGTGTATTGCCAACCACCAAAGTAATTGGGATATGGTGACCTTATCGAATGCGTTGATGCCTGGCGCGGTCACCGTGGGGAAGAAAAGCCTGTTATGGATCCCCATTTTTGGCCAGCTGTATTGGCTCACGGGCAACGTGTTGATTGATCGTGCCAATCGCAGTAAAGCCATGGGCACCATTGCACAGGTGACAGAGAAAATCCGAGCCAAACAATTGAGCGTATGGTTATTTCCTGAAGGGACACGCTCACGTGGACGTGGTTTGTTACCTTTTAAAACCGGCGCATTTCATGCTGCTATTGGCGCGAACGTCCCCTTGATTCCAATCGTATGTAGCTCGACACATCACCTAAAAGCGAACCGTTGGAACAACGGCCATGTGATTGTTGAAGTGATGGCGCCGATTTCGTCAACGGGCTACGATAAAGACAATGTCCGTGACCTCGCTAAGCATTGCCATCAGGTGATGAAAAACAAGCTCGAACAGCTTGATGCAGAAGTGGCGGAGCGCAACCAAGGCGTTCGCTAATTGAGGATAGGTTTATGACTTCAACCCAGCGCCACCATGTGGTTTTGGTGTCACCGAGCGGTGAACCTCAAGGGATCGCTGAAAAGTTGGAGGCCCATCAGCAAGGATGGCTGCACCTGGCCTTCTCAGTGATGTTGTTTCGTTGCAACGAACAGGGTGAGCGTGAGTACTTGCTGCAGCGTCGCGCGTTGGACAAGTATCACAGTGGCGGGCTGTGGACCAATACGTGCTGCTCGCACCCCAAACAAGATGAGCCGGTTGCAGCGGCGGCGAAACGGCGTTTATACGAAGAGCTAGGCATTGCGCGCCCGCTTGATTTTACCCTGGGCCCGTGTTTTGAATACCGTGCCGAGTTGGATAACGGGTTGATAGAGCATGAATGGGACCAAGTCATCGCCTGTGAAGTCAGCCATGTCGACATGATCCCTAACCCAGATGAAGTAGCAGACTGCCGCTGGTGGTCTGAAGGGGAAGTCAAGCAGGCGATGGTGGATGCTCCCGAGCGCTTCACCGCTTGGTTTGCTGACGTTTTATCACGTATCGATGTGATGGCGCGCTGTTGATAAGCGTGTGCCATGCAACCACGAGATAAAAAAGCGGCGCCTGGAGGCGCCGGTTTTGCGTTAGCTTTTGGTTGAAGTAGCTTTTCGCTGAAATAGCTTTTCGTTGCCGTCGCTTACCAATTAGGCTTGGCGCACCGCAATCGCTTCAATTTCGATATCAACATCCTTGGGCAGGCGTGCGACTTCAACGCATGAACGAGCAGGATAGCTTTCCACACCGTGCTCATCGAAGAACGCACCATACACTTTGTTGACATCGGCAAAGTCTTCCATGTTTTTGACAAACACAGTGAGCTTAACAATATCATTCACTTTAAGCCCAGCAGCTTCAACCACTGCTTTAACGTTGTCGAGAGACTGACGTGTTTGTGCGGTGATTTCAGGCGAGATCTGGCCAGTCACTGGGTTGACGGGAATTTGACCTGAGGTCAGCACCATGTTGCCAAGGTCAACGCCTTGCGAATACGGACCAATAGCTTCTGGTGCCTGCTCGGTTTGCAGTACTTGGGTCATTGTTAGTTCCTTTGTTATAAAAAGCGACACCTATAGTCTGCAACGGTTAGCTTGCCACGTAAAGCCGTTTACTCAGGGGCGAGGCGGTCTCGAACCACTTGTTCGCAGGCGGCAAGCTCATTGAGCTGGCGGGGGGCCACCAGGACAGTGTCGTTCCCGCCAACCGTTCCTAAGATCAAAGGATGTCGGTGCAAGTCGAGTAAGCGAGCGATCAACTGTGCGCCGCCTGGGTGGGTTTTCACGACTACCATGGCTTGGCTACAGATGATGTCATCGATTTGTGAACCGACAGAAGACACCGCGTACACAGGCTCCATGTCTCCGCTGAGCGCGTAAACCTTTTGCCCATGTGCATTGGGCACTTTGGCGACCCCGAGCTTGGATAGTAGGCGTGAAACGGTCGACTGGCTGACATCAAGATAGCCAAGTTGAACCAATTGCTGGCGCACGGCGTCTTGGGTGGTAAAGCTTTGTGTTTGCAGCAGGTGTCGACACGCAGAGAGGATATCGTCCTCTGGTGTGGCGTTTTCTACCGATAGAATTGCATCATTAACCACGGGCAACCCCTTATAATAAACGGCATTTCACGTCATTATCAGCGCATAAAGCTAATAATGCGTGATTCAATCGAATATGCTATCAGTTGCTTTTAAATGAAACTTTGATGGGTGTCACTGGGTGGTATCAATATTGAGAAATAGGGCGCCGAGCGGCGCCCAGAGTCAGATGGCGTTAATCGCCAAGGGTGGCAACCATCACCGCTTTGATGGTGTGGAGGCGGTTTTCTGCTTCGTCAAACACAATCGAACAGTCTGACTCAAACACATCTTCGGTGACTTCTAGGCCTTTTAACCCATACTTTTCTTCGATTTCTGCCCCTACTGTGGTCTCGTTATTGTGGAAGGCAGGAAGACAGTGCATGAATTTCACGTGCGGGTTGCCAGTGGCTTTCACGACATCCATATTGACTTGATAGGGTTTCATCATCGCGACGCGCTCGTCCCACGCTTCTTTAGACTCTCCCATCGACACCCAGACATCGGTGTACAAGAAGTCACAATCTTTCACGCCTTCTTGTACGTCTTCGGTGAGCGTAATGCGTGCGCCGGTTTGCTCTGCGATTTCGCGGCATTGTGCGACGAGATCTTCTTCCGGCCAGAATGCTTTCGGAGCCACTAAGCGAATATCCATTCCCATTTTCGCGGCACCGACCATCAGGGAGTTCCCCATGTTGTTTCGGGCATCGCCGAGGTATGCAAAGCGCATTTCGTGTAACTGCTTGCCGCGGCCATGTTCGAGCATGGTCATTAAGTCAGCCAAAATTTGGGTGGGGTGGAACTCAGTGGTTAAACCATTCCACACTGGCACGCCGGCAAACTCACCCAGCTCTTCGACAATATCCTGGCCAAAGCCACGGTACTCAATGCCGTCATACATCCGCCCCAATACGCGAGCGGTGTCCTTCATCGACTCTTTGTGGCCAATTTGTGAGCCTGTTGGGCCGATGTAGCTCACCTGGCCGCCTTGATCAAACACAGCGGTTTCAAAGGCACAACGGGTGCGTGTTGACGACTTTTCAAAGATCAGAGCAATGTTCTTACCTTTCAGACGCGGTGTTTCATAACCGTTATATTTGGCTTTTTTGAGTTCAATCGCCATGTCGATAAAGTGTTGGATCTCACGAGGTGTGAAGTCCAGCAGTTTTAAGAAGTTACGGTTGCGTAGGTTAAAAGCCATAATGGGCAATCCTCTTTGTTATGGGTCTCAGGCTTGTGCAGGCGCAGGTTGGCCGTGAGAAATATTGTTGTTATTGACTGAATGTGGACGAATACGTGTGCCGGCTTGGCCTGCCAAAATCGCAAGGCCATCTTCGAGGGCACCAATCCCTACTAGCTTGCCGCCTTGGCGAATAAACTCGCAGGAGGCATCGATTTTTGGCCCCATAGAGCCGGCATCGAAGGTATATTGGCTGAGAGTATCGGGCGTTGTGTCGGCGAGTGCGCGTTGATTGGGCTCACCATAATTTAGGTAAACCGCTTCGGCATCGGTCAAAATAAGCAGCGCATCGGCATTGATTTGTCGGGCGAGAAACGCTGCAGACATATCTTTATCAATGACCGCTTCAATACCTTTGAGTTGCCCCTCCTCTTGAATGACTGGGATACCGCCACCGCCGGTACAAATCACTAAATGCCCCTGTTTGATCAAACTGGCAATGGCATCATCCTCAATAATGCCAGTGGGTTGCGGGCTAGGTACCACCCGACGGAAATATTGGCCATCCGGTTTAATATCCCAGCCATACTTGTCAGCAAGCTGATTCGCCTCTTGTTGGTCATACACAGGGCCAATTGGTTTGGTGGGATTGGCGAATGCCGGATCCTTGGGATCCACCGTCATTTGCGTGAGCATGCAAGATACGTGTTGCTCTGGTGCTAAGTTATGTAGCTCTTGCATCAGCATATAGCCAATCATGCCCTGGGTTTCAGAGCCAAGTACATCTAAAGGGTAAGGAGTAACGGATTTGTATTCGAGCCCCTGCAGGGCCAGTAAGCCAACTTGGGGGCCATTACCGTGGACAAGCACTACATTGTATTGCTCACCAATTGCCGCGATGGTTTTCGCCGCTTTGGCAATGTTGGCGCGTTGAATGTCGGCTTCTAAAGGCTCGCCTCGACGCAGGAGGGCGTTGCCACCTAATGCAACGACGACAGTGGGTTTATTCATAATCATACTCTCTACAGTCGGTGGGGGCTGAGCCAGGCGCTCAGCCCATGCGAGGATTAAATACCATCACGATGAATCGGGCAGCTCATGCAGCGTGCGCCGCCGCGGCCGCGACCCAGCTCATCACCCGGGATGGAGAGAACAGTGATCCCGGCTTTGTCGTATTTCTCGTTGGTATAAGTGTTGCGCTCGTAGCCGACGACCACACCTGGGCGAACGGTCAAGACGTTGTTGGCGTCATTCCACTGTTCACGTTCCGCTTCAAAGCTATCGCCGCCCGTGGTGATCAGGTTCAGTGGGCCGACATCGAGGGCTTTTTCGATGGCGGTGAGGAAGTAGTCTTCTTCGCGCACATTGAGGTGGCCGCTACGGTCACCGGTCAGACTCCAACATTGGATGTCTTTGCGAATCACTTCGGGGTACACCGAGAAGGTGTCTTCACGCATGTGAGTCATCACGGTATCCAGATGCATGCAGGAGCGATGTTTTGGCAGCTCCATGGCAATCACTTGCTTGGCTTGGCCGTGTTTGAACAGGCTGGATGCGAGATTTTCCACCCCTTGTGGCGTAGTGCGTTCAGACATGCCAATCAATACCACGCCTTTCCCTAAGACAGTGACATCGCCGCCTTCAATGGTGGCATTGTCATAATCAATGTTCTCGCCACCGAAGTAGGTAATAAAGTCGCCGTTCGCAAAGCGAGGGTGCCATTTGTAGATGGCACGCAAGTGGTTCGTTTCACGCTTACGTGCGGGCTTGGCCATGGGGTTAATCGACACACCACCATATAACCAGCACGAGGTGTCACGTGTGAATAAGTGGTTAGGCAAGGGGTCAATGATAAAGTCGGATGGGGCGTGCATCGCTTGTAACATCGAGGTCGAGGCAATCGGTAGCTCGGAATAGGCCAGCCCCCCTAAGAACATGGAGGCGAGTTCGTGGTGGGGGAGATCATTGAGGTAGCAGCGAATATCGTTCGCAAATGACGGACCAAAGGTATAGTCCGAGATCTTAAGATTCATCAGCCAGGCTTTGGCTTCGGGGACATCCAGGGTTTCGGCCAGTAGGGTTTGCAGCAATAACACCTCAACGCCCTGATCGCGTAGCGTTTGAGCGAATTTATCATGCTCTTCCCCCGCCCGTTCCACTGACAGAACATCGTCAAAAAGTAAATCATGACAGTTTGAGGGGGTCAGGTGGGTTAAAGCACGCTCGGGGCGGTGCAACATCACGGTGCGTAATTGACCAATTTCAGAGCCGACATAGAAGTTGTTCATCTTTCTTTCTCCGTATATCTCTGCTTGGCTTTTTATCGGAAGGGAAATAAAAAGTGCAGATTTCTTATTGGGTACAGATTTATTCTAACGCGGTGAGCCGGTTGAACTTGAAGTTAGATCACATTGAAACCACTGCCTACGTTTCGGGGTTTTTACCCTGTGTTAATGGTATTTATGGCAGTATTAAAAAATGGTTTTTAATACTTAGTCACTTTTACTGAGTGCTTAGTGGTATTATTTTTAAAGTGCTAGGTTTTTAGCGGTGGGTTTATACTTTTTATGCCTTTTTTATTTTGTTCTCTTTTCACCTTATGCGGATCAAATGAATGATTATCTGTAGTGGTTTTTATATTTAACAAATGCCGACCTATTTTTGTTTTTATTTGTGATGACGATCGGTATTAAATCGCTTTGTGTTAATAATGTAATCTCAGTGTGAACGGAGTGGGGAAGCGTGCGCGGATAGCGGGGGACGTGATAGATATAAAAAAGCGCACTGCTTGATAGCAGTGCGCGCTACGCTAAGTTGATGACTGATATTATAACATGACGCCAAGGCTAAGCATGGCCATGATCATAATGGTAAGAATGCCAAGCAAGGGGGCGACCCATTTTATCCATTTCGCATAAGGCACGCGGGCAATGGCCAAACCCCCCATGACTACGCCGGAGGTAGGTGTAACGAGATTGACGATCCCCGAAGCCGATTGATAGGCGGTTACCACCAATTCACGCCCGACGTTCGCAAAGTCGGCCAATGGCGCCATAATTGGCATGGTGAGCACTGCCAAGCCAGATGAGGAAGGCACCAAGAATGACAGTAATACTTCCAGCCAATACATCACGTTAATAAAGACGAAAGAAGATAAACCGCTGACTAAGCTCTCGGCACTATTCAGGATGGTGTCGGTAATCATGCCTTTATCCATAATCACCACGATCCCACGGGCAATGCCGATGATCAGCGCCACACCGAGCAGATCTCTTGCCCCATCAATAAAGCTGGTGGTGATTTCTTCTTCGCTCATGCGTGCAATCAGGCCAATAATAATGGCAGCCCCCAGGAAGACGGCGGAGATCTCTGCCATCCACCATCCCAGTGAAGATACGCCATAGATCATCACAGCAAAGGCACCGGCAAAGATAGTGAGTATCACTTTGCGTGTAGCCGTAAAATCGAGGCTTTGGTTGTCATCATGCTCGCCAAGAAAGTGTTTTTTATTACTTTCATACTGATCATAAACAATCGATTGACTCTGATCGGCGCGCACTTTACGTGCATATCGCATGACATAAGCGACGCAGATAAACCAGCCAATGACGAGGATGGCAAGGCGAAGCAGGATACCATCAGTAAAAGGGATCCCTGCTGCATTGGCGGCAATGACGGTCGCAAAGGGATTAATGGTTGAGCCTAACGTACCTATCCCTGCCCCAAGCAGTACCGTTGCCGCTGCCACCACAGGGTCAAAACGCGCGGCCATCATCACAGGCACGAGTAGCGTATAAAAAGGCAATGACTCTTCCGCCATACCATAAATAGTGCCCCCGGCGGCAAATAAGCCCATCAAAATGGGGATCATCCACTCTTCGCGTCCCTCTAGGCGTTTAGTGACGCGTTCAATCCCCGCATCAATGGCACCGGTTTTGGTGACCAGCCCTAAAAAGCCACCAATGATCAGAATGAACAGCGAGACATCAATGGCGGCGGCTTCATACGTTTGGTGGTTATAAAAGCCATCAATGGGGGCTAAAAGGACATCAACGATACCTTGCGGATTACTTTCAACTTGCTGGTAAGTACCTGATATTGGCACTTGTTGACCCAGTTCTTCGTTAAGAGTGCGGTCGTATTGCCCGGCGGGCACCACCCAACTTAGGGCGGCGACGACGGCGATAAGAATGAATAGAATGGTATAGGCAGACGGGAACTTTAAGTTCGAGAGCCAGCCTTTTTTTTTGGGAACACTGTGAGTACTCATACTTTCTCCTCATACCTCTTATTAGCATCTATAGTGCGCTACACGTGTTGAGGTAATTCCGTTAATATCACGTTATTTATTATTCTTATGCCGTGGTACATGGCTTTGTATTCATTGTAAAAGTGGTTCCCTTTTTACTTCTTAGTGATATCTCACAAAAGACGAGGCGGTTAATAAGTAACCAAACAGATGTTTTTAATAAAAATGAATGCAGCACTGTTATTTATGCGTAGCTATCACTTTCTTTTTTTGTGCTGCTTGGATTTTTATGGATTAAATAACCTTGGGTGCACTTCTTTTACGGTGCTGAAGGTTGATTTAAAGATGAGTTTATGTGCAAGTTGTGATTATTTAGTCAATTAGCTGCTTTGCATGTGGTGAATAAAAATCAAAATATAGCGGATAGATGAATAGGTAAAAATCAACCTATTTATTGTCTTATATCAATTTATAACGGTGAGCCGGTAGGTAGGGCAGGGCACGCAGCAGGTGCCCAATCGAAAGAGGTGATTAGTTTTTTTTGTTCTTAACCGGCTTGGGGAGCACAATCATGTCGCATTCGGCGAAGTGGTCTTGAAATGCGCGGTTATTAATATCAAAGATGACAACCAGATTACCGAGACCAAAGCAGGCAGTGGCTAAACGAATTACCGCTTGGGTAGGGCGGATATTGCTGCCATCGGTGTTCTGTAGCTTGAGTCGCCACGCGCGCATACCCAGCGTCTGTCCGGCCTTACACCAAAAGTAGCCATAAAAACCACCGATGACACAGGCCAGATACGCGGTATAAAGCGGATTGACAATCGGATGATGGGTTAGGAAGTCACTGATGTCTTGGTAAGGCGCAATCGACATGCCTAGCACCTGTGCCAGTGCGAGTATGGCCATCATTCCCCCTCCCGCGAGCATCAGCAAAGCCGCGACGACGAGGAGATCATAAAGCCAAGCGGCTAAACGCCGGAAAAAGCCTGCGGTTGGGCAAGCGATAGAAGAAGTTTGCATTTGATTGTTCACATCCCAGTCCTCAATTCGCAGCTAGCCTAGCATAGACTGGCTGACAGTGAGTAAGCTTCTACCTCGGTTTTGCGATGTCTTTTGGGGACAAATTCAGCATCAATGTGGATGAATGACTTGAATTGGTTAAAAATAGTGCGAACGAACGGATTTTTATTTTTATTGCTTGCACTCCAAAGGCCGGTACGTATAATTGCCCCCACTTGCCGAGATGGCGGAATTGGTAGACGCAGCGGATTCAAAATTCAACGCGTATACCAATAAAAAAGAGCTAAACCATTGTTTTTAAAATGATTTAACTCTTGACTGATACCGAAGAAATGCTTTATAGTGTTTTATAGTTCAAAGATGCCTGCGTGATGGAATTGGTAGACATGAGGGATTCAAAATCCCTTTCCTTCGGGAGTGGCGGTTCAAGTCCGCCCGCAGGTACCATTTTAAGGCTCATAGTCTAATGATTTAGATTTTGAGCGCTTAATCTTAGTCTCTTTTTCAGAGACTAATTCAGCTCTGCTTTCCTTGCCTTCACCTTTAAAAAACTCTTGGCGTGGCGTTAAAACGTTTGAGTCAGAATATTTCTGAATAGCAGTCTTGTAAGCACCCATTGCCTTTTCTCTTTCTAGGTCTTTAACTCTAGTTCTCAAGCAGTCAATCTCAAACGCTTGCTGATGAATCTTGTCTTTGTAATCTTTGACAAGTGCTTTTAGCTCTAAAACTTTTCTTTTAAATCTAGTGAGCATGCTGCGCAAAGATTTTGCCTCATTTTTGTAAAACTCAATTTCTGCACTTTTGCTTTTTCTTCTTTTGAATAAACACAACATATCTGCTTCTCTCTCTTTTGTTATTTTTGTAATTTCAACTAAGTCTTTTTTCGATTCAATAACTTCAAGTTCTTGTTTTTTAAAGCTGTCCCTCTCTTTTTCTATATTAGATTTTTCTAACATTATGTGATTTTTCTGTTTTTTGTGTTGCTCAAATTTGTCAGACAAATCTTGATGAACAACAAATAGCTTCTTCGCTGACTCTTTTCTTTTCATATACTCAGAGCGAGTTAAACGCTGCTTTCTAGCGCCATCACGGAGAAAGCCATACTTTGATGCAACAGAGTAGTAATACTCGTCTTGAAGCTCCCTAAACGCTTTCTTGTACGCTTCATATTTAGCCTTCCTTCCGCCACTTGTTTCTTCTCTTGCCCTGATCGGTTCGTGAATGCTCTTTATATGAAGTTTACAATCATCCGTCTGCTTTGGGATGCATATAAAGTGCAAATGAGGGTGACTTTCATCTTCATGAAGAATGACGCTTATAAGCTCGCCTTTGTACTTGCTTTGAAGATATTTGATATTGTCAGCTAACCACTCTTTATAAGTCTTGTCTGACTCTTCTTTGAAATCAGAAGGGCATGAAATAACACCGCTCAAAACGACTTGAGCGTCTTTGCGAATCTTGCGACCGAGCTGGTCAGTTGATGCGTTGACGCGCTCTTGAGCAAGCTGTAAGGCGACATAAGCGTCATAGCCGTACAAAACCGACGGAGGCAAAGGGTTGGGTACATGAGGAATTGCATCAGGATGACGCATTAATTCACGCGAAACGGAATGAAATGACTTTGAACTTTTTTCTGGACTCTTCTTATTATATTTAGAGTGCAAGGAATAAGTTTCAATATGCAAAAATTGATACATAATATATTCTCTTAGTTTTAAATCGTAATATCACCTCTCTGGTTTTTTATTTATTTTTATTTTCGAGTAAGACGAAGTCTTATTTGAAAATGAAAATGGCAGGGATTCAAAAGGGATGCAGTCCCTTTGCCGACAGCTGTATGAGGAACGAATACGCTTAGTCGGTCACTAAGTGTATGTTCGTGCCTATATTTATATATTAACACCATCTTAATTATCACACAATAAATAACACGCTACACAATGCACTCATTATCCGCTTCGCTCAATGTGTGCTATGTGTATCGTGTTTATTATTACATGTAAGATCTAATAATGGTCATTAAAAATTAGAAATGAAGTTTTATTGTAATAACTAGATAATTTTGATATCATTGAATTAATAAAAATAAGAAAACATAGCTATTCCAGTTGCCGCTTTCAAAGCGGCTTTTTTTGCTTATAATAAAATCAAATGTTATGAATTTGAGTATTCTAAAATGAAGATAAAGATTGAAAGAGAGATTGTTTTAGATAATGAGCAAGTTGATTTTAAGAAAACAGTTATAGCAACAATTAAAGCAAAAGGAACAGCAATGATAGTTGCAGAAAGAGCTGATAACTTAAGGTTGAGTGATGATGATGACGCGTTTAAGAAGACATCAATAATGTATCAAGAGCAAAAGAGATGCTTTGAAATCGTATTTAGAGATGACGCTGAATTTATAATGAAAGAATCAAGAAAAATGCTAAAAAAATTAATTTAAAATTCCCTTTATTTATCAAAAGAGTTAATTGAATCCAGCCATTTGGCTGGATTTTTTTTGTAAAAAATACTTGAAATAATAAAAAAACGAAAATAAGATAAAACTAAATTAGCAACAACTAATATAAAAACAAAACAGAAGAGAAATTTATGAAACGTTTAATCTACAGTGTAAAAGAAATTTTTAGCGAACGAAAAAAAGAGACTTTCTACATTATGCATTATCTGAATGAAAGCAAAGATGCAAAACAGAGAGGGTTTTATATCCCGAAGGATAAAGGTGATAAAAATAAAGACAAAAATACAATGTTTATCACAAAAGAAAAGTATGAACTAGTAAAAGAAAAAGAACTGCCTTTCTTTATTGAAGTTCCCGAAGTTAAACAAGAATTTAAAGTAATAATTTAAAGTAATTTAATATGAATTTTTTAACATGCACAGAGCTTGTTGAAAATGAATGCGTGAATGCGCAACTAATAAGCTCAACTGAATTACAAAGCAGTGGAAGTATTGTACACATTATGCCAGCACTGGTTTTGATGATAGTTGCAGCTTTTATAATTAAAAAAATAAGACAATCAATATAATTAGAAGAGGAAATTGTCGTGAGTAAACTAACTAAAAATAAAATCGTAACAGTATCAGCAGCAACAGCAGCAGCTTTAGCATCAGCTAGCTCTTTTGCAGAAGTTGACCCGACAGTGCAGGCGGGGCTTGATAACTTAGTGAGCACTGGCACTGAATTATCAGCGGCGGGATTGAGTGCAATCATTGCGCTTGGTGTCGTATCTGTCGGTATTGCAGTTGTGATTGGTATCTTGCGATGGGTTAAACGCTCAGCAACAAATTAACATTTAGTTAATTCGAATAAGCCCCGAAGCTTCGGGGCTTTTTTGTAGAAAGGTTTCAAAATGATTCTTGTTGATAGTAATTTAATTTTAGAGTTGATGTTTTGCGTATGTTTTATAATAAGTGTAACTATAGCGTTTTCTTAATGATATCAATATTCTTTGTATTTGCTTTTTCTTTAAATGCAAATGCAAGTGCAAGTGCAAGCACAGAAAGCCTCTGTAGAGATATTGCGGGTAAGTATGCGTCAAGCAATAAAGAGAAAAGAATAATTACACGAGGAAGCAGTATTAGCTTTGCTAAGCACATTAATAAAAGTGATGTTTATTGTGAAGTTCAGTGTGACGATAAAACTAGATGGAGAACTTGTACGGCATTCTATGATGACTTTAATCGAAAATATGCAGTGTCATATTGGGGGTTTACGGGTAATGATTATTCTTTTAATAATCAACTTAAAAGCATAATTTTTGAAGATAAAAAAAGGAATGAAACATACAGACTACATGCGAAAACTAATAATGAACTATGTGAAAAGATAGTTCAAAAAGCAAAAGCGGGAATTTTTTCAGCGAACTCTTCAAGCCCATATTTAAAGATTTTTAACCCCAAGGGTAGTTATGTAATAGATAAATCATTAGGCGGAGAAGATTCTACTAGCGGGCTGGGTTGTATTTTTGAGTACGCAGGAACACATGATAATAAAGATAAAAAATCGAAAAGAGGTGCAATTTTTTACGGGTATATGAATGTAGATGCAGAAACAAAAGAAATAGCTGAGCGATCATGTAAGGCAGGGCAAGAGTTTAATGAAGATAAGCAAGTGTGTGAATTTCCAGAGCCTGTTGCGTCAGAGTCTTGCAAAAAAGGGGTTGTAATATCAGAAACGCTAAACCCAAAAAGCAAAGTAAATTTAATAAGTTACAACGGATGTGAAGCAAAGCAAAGTGGAGATTTAAAAGTTTTAAACTCTGTCGATGAAAATAAATGCTTGTACATAGAATTTGAGCTAACAGGAAATAAAAGCTTTGAATATATGTACAAGATAAAAGATAGCGACAGATGCGAAACTCACGAAAGAGTAAAATGCGAACATGGTGCAGTGCTAAATGAAGAATACAACGTATGCGTAAAGCCCGAGCTTGAAGATGACGAAAAAAGCGAAAACCCCGAAGACCCTGATAATTACGAGAATACAAACCCTGATGATCTTGCAGGAGGAAATTTAGGAGAGGGTGAATACGTTCAGTGTGATGAATATCCGAAAATAGAAGGTATGCAGAAAGAGACAATATGCAATGTGTACGGAGAAAATGATGAGTATAAAAGACCAGCGTTAGTAATTGAATACCCTGAGGGTGTATATAATCCAAACATTTGCGCTAATGGTTTCACAGGAAGTAATTGCGATAAAGACCCCAACGCAGGTGGAAGCATTGATGTAGGCAACTCAAACGTATTAAGCGGTGTTAACGATATTGAGAGTCTATTAAGAGGAAATGGGGAATATTTAATAGATTATGACAATGTCGGGGAAGACCCATTCTCAGAAGATGAAGAAGGTGAAGGCGAAAGCCTTATAGATATTGGTGAATCGCTGACAAATCATGACAAGATATTAAGTGAAAGCGGAACATGTCCAGCGCCAAAAGAAATCGTGCTGTTTGAAAATGTTGTCTTCGCAGGTAAGCACATAGAAAAGAAATTTGAATTTAGCTATGAGCTGTTTTGTGATTTTTCATCAAAATATAAAGATATATATATCGCGCTATTTATTATGATGTTGTCAATTGATTTTATTAGAAGAGTGAGAAAGTAAAATGCCGATTCTACAGTTAATATATACGCTGATTGCTAAATTTTTTGGGGAGGGTTTGTATAAGATACTTATCAAAGCAGGTACAGCTTTAAGTGTGGGAGCGCTAACATACTCAGTTAGTGATGATATTACAGCGAAAGTTTCTTCATTAATATCAAGTGAGTTTGGCGCTCTGGATTCTGACCTCTATTCACTTTTTGCAATAGCAGGGGGCGCTGAAATAATTAACATTCTTATCGCATATATGACAATGCTTGTGACGCTAACAATTACAGAAAAAGTGGTTAAGTAATGATTCATCTGGTGACAGGAACGCCAGGGGCTTCAAAAACCCTGAACGCTATTAAAGAGGTTTGTGAGAATGATGCATTTTCAAAAAGACCTATTTATTACAACAACATTAAGTGCTTAGTGTTAGATTTGAATTTCTTAAATTCATTTGAGGGGTTCTTTTACTCTAAATACTTGAGAGGTTGTAGCGATGAAGAAAAGAATGCAATCAAAGATATTGTAAAAGAAGCTCATAGAAACAACAGATTAGTAAGCATGAATGATGTTCCGTTTCTAGGTTCTGAATTCAGAGAGTATAACTATATTGATGAATTTTTGTACTGGTGCAAAAGACTGTATAAAAAAGAGAGATTTAGTGAACTAGAAAGATTCATAGATGTATGCAGAAGGCATAACTACAAAATCAGAGCAAAGCACATTAGAAGATTCAATCTAGATTGGAGAAGATTAGAAAATCCTCATGAATGGTTCAAGCTTGAAGCGGGTAGCGTAATAGTCATTGATGAAGTACAGAATTTCTTCGGAAAGAGAAGTGCCTCATCAAAAGCACCTGATTACATTGAAGAATTTAACACACACAGACATAAAGGTTTTGATTTAATATTAATAACTCAAGACTCGTCATTAATTGATTACCAGTTAAAAGCATGTGTTAATAAACATATACATTATAAAAATTTAAATGGCGGGGATAAAGTTTCAAGATTGGAGCATAATAGTCATTTTAATGTGCATTCATCTACAGAAAGAAGAGCGTGTGACTTTAAGCAAGTAATAAAAAGAGATTCCAAATTTTACGGAAGTTACTACAGTGCAGAGCTTCATACGCATAAGTACAAAATGCCGCAGATGATTAAAAAATTATTCTATGTAGTTCCCGTTTTGCTTATTGCTATCTACTTTTCAATAAATACATTTTTAGGTTTATATAACTTTGATTTAGCTAAAAACATTGAAACAAAAAATGACAGCGCTATATTAGAAAAAACTAACACAATAATAGAAGATAATAAAAATGAAAAAGGTAATTGTATCATTACTAGCAGCAATAATCGTTACTGCATCTAGCTCATCTTTCGCATTTGATGCACCAAACGAAGTTATATCATTAAATGATTTCGTTAATTTAGTAAGTAATGATTTATCATTAAACATCATAATCGATAAAGAAATCGAAGAAGAGAATGTAAAAATTTTCGGTTCGAATACAAATAAAACAACACAAGAAATTTTTGCAGCAGTTATTCAAGCAAACAAACTAAAGCTAGAAGCAACAAATAATATTGTAATTATAAGAAGAAATGATGAAGTGAATTTCGATTATGAAACAATAACATACAAAGTAAAAAGCGATGCAAAAGTCGTAGCTGAGAACTTAGAAAAGGAATTCGATTGGGTTGAAAAACAGTACGGATATAATTGCAAGTTCACAAGTGAACAAACAAATAATGTAAACGCCGTGTGTCCCGCTGATGTAATTTCGCTAGTAAACAGAAGAGTAATGCCGCTTCTAGGTATCGAAAAACAAATATTAGTAAAAGCTTATATAACAGAGACGACTGACGGAAACTTCACGAACATCGGAATGAAATATGGCTTAAAGACAGATAATGCAGGGATTACATATAAGCTTGATAAGGGCATATTAGACGCTGCAATGCAAAGTCTAGAAGCCTCATTGGTTGTAGATAAGTTTTCAGCATTCATACAGCTTTCTGAGTCAGAGAACAAAATCAAAACGGTTGGAAGACCTACAATTCTAATTAGTGACAAACAAAGCGGAAGCATAAACGCAGTTAGTCAGGTTCCTATTGCAACATCTACAGAGCGCGATGATGACAATGATAAAGAGAAAACAAATATAGAATACAAAAGTGTCGGTGTGATGCTTGATGTTTATGCAGAGATTGTATCAGAAGATAAAGTGAAGCTTACTATTTCTGGCGAAATGTCGTCAGTTGAAGAGTACAGCGGAAGCATAAATCCAACAATAAAAACAAGTAAAATTAACACAACAACTATTATAAAACAAGATGAAATGATTAATCTAGGTGGAGTTATAACAACTCAAGAGATTGAAGAAAGAAGCGGGATACCCGTGTTAAAAGAAATTCCGATATTAAAGTATTTATTTAGTGTTGAAGATAATAGAGAGCAAAAAAAAGAGCTTAGCATAATGATTACAGCTAAAATTAAAAACGATTGAATATTATAAATATAATATTTGATTGGCTGAAAATGGTGATTGATAGATAATATTTTAGGGCTTGTGATAGTATTGCAAGCTCTTTTTTTGTGTAGTAGTATTTTTAGCATTAGCGAAATGCTTTAATATTTTATATTTTTATTTTTTTTGTTTACTGGAAATCTTAGCTATGAATAATCAAATCAATGAGGCAAATGCCTTATCAAATCAGCACATCATAAATATTTCTGACATTGCAGAGCAAGAAATACAACAACTAATAAAACAACTTAAAGAAAAAGTTACTTACAAATACTGTCAAAATCACTCGTATAAATCAATGAAGGCAGCAGGTAGCGATGCTTATCAACTCATTACGCTTCTTGCTGGTGACATTAGAATTAATGTTATAGCACACATAGAAGATAATGAAGTGGTAAATAATAAATTTTTAGAAGCGCAATATAAAGCATTTGAAAGAGTTTTAAGTAACTTCTTTGATGCTAAGTTTCTAGAAATGATGCCCAGAATAATTAAAAAGCGCGGATTGGTTAAGAATCACAAGGCAAACTTCGACAGATATTTTGATATTAATTTCGTAAGAAGAAAGTTCTACAACTATCTTGACGAAATGAAATACTACGAAGCTCAAAAATATGCGAAAGTTGGTTCAAATAAATCAGCTAATAAGTACGCCCCCGTCGAGTCAATGGAGTTGAGAGAGGAGCGAATCAAAGCGAGCGACGAGTATCTTAAAAGTGTCAAATTGACGAACGGAAAAACAGCATATGACATGAAAAAAAGCGACAAAAATAAGCTAATTGAACTCTATTTAACAACAAAAGCATTTCAAGATATCGCTAAACAAAAGTGTTTTAAATGGTTGTTTATAACTTTAACACTGCCGACAGAGTTTCACTCAAACCCATCCAAAGGCAAAAAAAACTGGAATGGCGCAAGCGTGAGAGACGGTAATGATTTCTTAAAGAAAAAAATGAATCTTCTTAGGAAGAAAATTAAAGAAGATAAAATGGAATTTAATCTAGAAAATGGATTTGGAATGAGAGTTGCTGAACCGCAAAAAGACGGGACAGTCCACTATCATATCGTACTCTTTACATCAAAATACAATATTGATTATTACAGGAGAGTTTTTGAAAAATACTTTGAAAGAGAGATTGAAGTAAAGATTGGATTTAAGAAAAGTAAAATGAAAACAGGCTGCTTAATTGTAGAGGAAGGCATTGATAAAAATAAAAAAGAGCTTAAGAAAAAATCATCTGTCGCATCATATTTAATGAAGTATTGCTTAAAAAATAATAAACTTAAAGACTTGGATAATAAAAAAGAAAAAGTGGAATTCAATGAAATTGATGCAGTGAACGCTTGGAAATCTGCAAATAGAATAAGAAGCTTTTCAACATTGGGAATTAAGAGCGCGAAAACAAAATACGATGATTGCAGAAAAGTGGCTAACTACATAAACAAAAAAGTAAAGCTAAATAAATACAAAAAATTTAGACTGATTAACTTAAGCACAAGAAGATATCTAGACGAAATCAAGACATCAGAGACAGTGAATGAGAATAATCAGAAAACAATTTTTTATGATTTAAAAGCAAGAAGAGAGATGAAAAAAGCTTTTGAAGATGCATACAGAATGCAAGAGCTGATTGATTTCGCATCGAAAAAGAAAAAGAACCAATCACAAATGAATGAATTTATACTAAGAGCTGATGAAATAGATTACACAAAAGAAATAAAAACGAACAAGTACGGTGAAGAAGTAAAAGTAAACACGGACATCAACGTGAGAAGAGCAAGTGTAAATCTAGATGAGATAAAGACAGTGCGAGTCATGAAAAATTGAATTATGAATCACCGCTTAGCGGTGATTTTTTTAATTGGTTAAAATGTAACCATTTGTTTTTTTTGGGTTGGTTAAAAAATGAACAGTATCAATTTTTGAAGTAGTTGCATTTATTTATAGTAAGGGCGCTTTAAGTGTATATATTTCATGGGCTTAGTCTGATTACGTCGCGTGGATTTATCAATCTTCGCTGCGCTACGAAAGCTAAATCTCACACTTAAGCATAGTCATTCAAGTAAGGGGCTACGCCCCTTCGGCACTTCGTGCCTACCCCGCTTGACCTGCGCATTAGATATGTATAATAGAAAACAACCAGTAACTTATTGATTTATATATAATTAATTTTATTTCTAAGTTATTGTTTTTACTGGTGTTTTTTTTGCATGTCTAAAAAGTCCTTATAAATCAATAGGTTACACTTCTCTGCGAGAAGTGAGATAGCAATTATAGGCGACTTTTTTTGAAAAAAACCCTTATAAATCAATGACTTACGACTTTGACATGTCTATCTTAACAAGGTGAGTGAAAGAAACAAGCTCAGTTGCACGTAATGTAGTTTCTAACTTGTCGTAGTATTGCTCAATCATCGCAACGCTAGTGCCGCAGTGCTTTGCTAGCAGATAGATATCAGTCTTATTGAGAAGCTTATTCGTAATATAAGTATGACGAAACGAATACAACGTGTAAATTGAGTCTATCTTACTATGCTCAACAAATTGTTCAAAAATCTTCGAGAAGTCAGGCTTTTTGCTGTTATCAGAAGGTCTGAATGCATAGATATTGTTTTTCTTTAAATCATTAAATCCCACATCATCAATACAATGGATATCTCTAGCAAGCTTCTGAAGAATAGAGAAAGCATCAGAGCAAATTGAGATTCTTCTCAAGCCTTTTTCGTGATTCTTAGTCTTACCGCCATCAATTTTTATGCTATAAGCATAAGAATCATTTTTAGATATTCGCTCTAATGTCGAGAAGTTTAAGCTCAGAATTTCTTCGCCTGGGCGAACACCTGTTAGCAGCATAAATGAGCACATCTCACGAAGAATCAATCTATACTGTCGAGTTAGAGCCTTTCTACCGTTTGCAGCATCAATAAAAGAGGGGAAAGAATCCTTAATCTTCAAGAGAAGCTCGTCACTAAAACTAGCACGCGAGTCTGACTTTTTAACATCAGTCGATGGAATGTCGGGAACTTCAAAAGACTTCATTAAACGATTTTCAACTGCGTAATCAAAAATATGCTTGAAACACTTTCTGTAGTTAGCAAGCTTTGTTTTACTGTTTGCCGTATCAATAACTTTTCTCATCTCTTGTACGTCAAGCTGCTTGACTTTGAGCTTAGAAAAAGATGGCTTTATTTCTTTTTCTAGAATTGCTGCATGTGCTGCCTGCTGACTCTTCTTGTTTTTCGTTTGCTCAATGTGCTTGGTAAACTTCTCAATGAGAGCATCACATATCTTTGAAACAGAAGATTTAGATTGTTCAAAAATCTCTGGAGTTAAATTCTTTGTGTAAGAGAAGTAATAAGAGTAAGCCAGCGTTGTAGCCTCTTCTTTATCATCAGTTCTCAAAGAGCGTCTAAAGTCACTGTCTTCAGTCTTCAAATAGACATAGAAGTTCTTTGATTGCTTCTGCTTATAGATAGCTAGACCTTCTCTCAGTCTAATGTATTCATAATTGTCGCTCATTTTATAGTTTCCTTTATAGCTGTTAAAAAGAGCGCTTAAGTTACTGTATTTAGTGGTGTCTGTCAATGTGCGGTTAGTTCAAAATCCGCCGCCTTAACGGGTGTGAGGGTTCAAGTCCCTCTCTCGGCACCAAATCCTAAGAAAGCCCCAGTCGAAAGACTGGGGCTTTTTTCGTTGTGGGTAAAGATTAGCGCTGATCAGGTCACACTCCGCTACATTCCATCCCGTCAATTGTTACTTGCCAAGGTATGATCGCCGTCAGGGCAATAACAGGGAGTAGCAGTGTGCAAATGCGTTATCGAGACATTGCCAGCTGGATAGAAACACAAATTCAGCAGCGTGTTTGGCAAGTCGGTGATCGGATCCCTTCGGTGAGGGAGATGAGTCGGCTTCAACATGTCAGCCCAATGACGGTAATGAGAGCTTATGAGCAATTAGAAGCCGATGGGTGGGTTGAGGCGCGCCCGCGCTCTGGCTTTTTTGTCCGTCCTCATTATAACAAGCTCGCGGTAGATGCATTGGCGCGGCCACAAGCGCAATCTCAATGGCTTGACACCCATCAAGATGTGTTTGATGTGATCAGTGCTAGCCATAAAGGCGCGTATTATCCATTTGGCTCCGCTTTTCCTGATCCTCAACTATTTCCTATGCAAGCGCTGGGCCGTGCGATGGCGCGCGTGCTGCGTCAATCCTCTCATCCCGATCACTTTACCATTTTACCGCCGGGCGATAGTGGTTTACGTCGACTGATTGCACAGCGCTATCTTCGTCAGGGAATTAAAGTCAGTATTGATGAAATCATTATTACTAATGGGGCGATAGAGGCATTGAGTCTGTCTTTAGCGGCAGTGACCGAGCCAGGTGATAAAGTGATTATTGAAGCCCCCGCCTTCTACGGGGTGCTGCAGACACTCGAACGTTTACAGCTTGAAGCCGTTCCCGTTACGGTTGACCCTGAAACAGGGGTCGATATCCATGCACTGGAACATGCGCTTGCGTCTCACTCGATCAGTGCGTGTTGGTTGATGAGCAACTTCCATAACCCCACCGGTGCATCGATACCTGCTCCACGTAGGCTTGATGTCGTCAACTTATTGGCAACGTATCAAGTGCCGTTAATAGAAGATGACGTCTATGGGGAGCTTTTCTTCGCCGAAGCCAGACCGATGCCGCTTAAAGCGTATGATACACAGGGCGGCGTACTGCACTGTGGCTCGTTTTCGAAACAGCTGGCCCCCGGATTCCGTGTTGGTTGGATAGCGGCAGGGTGTTATGCGATGCAAATAGAGAAGCGTCAGTCTGTCTCGAGCTTGGCTGTGGGCGCGCCCAACCAGTTGGCGATTGCCGATTATTTAAAGCAAGGTGGTTATGATTCGCATCTACGGCGATTGCGCGAAACCTTGTTTGCCCGTCAAGCCTTGATTCGAGCAGAACTTAAGGCATTACTACCGGCCTCTACACGGATTAGTCAGCCTAAAGGGGGTTACTTTTTATGGGTTGAGCTCGATAAGCGCGTCGATACGCATGTACTTTTTCAAGCTTTGAGGCCATATGGCGTGACTATCGCACCGGGGGCACTGTTTGCCAGTGACGGACGCTTCAATCACTGCTTTCGACTCAATGTGTCGGTTGTGGGTAGGCAAAACACAGGGGCGCTAAATAATCCTCAAAGCTTGGAGGGGCTCAAACAGATTGCGACATCGCTCTCAGCTTTATCTGTGCCATCAACTGTCACAGCTGAATACTGAACTATTTGTACTAATCCTCAGCGTGTCTCCCTCGATAGACTCAATGCGTGCACAACATTAAGGGGGAAAGGATGAAATCAGAACTCAGTATGATGGTCGTTGCGATAATTTGCGCGGCTTTATTGATCCTTGGCCATGTCATCATCATAGAAACACTTGCCTACTATACTTGGGCACAATGGACAGCTGGAGCGATCCCTTTTGTTCTTTTGCTGATGGCGTGGGGCTCAGTACGCTACTGCCGAGCTAAAGAGCGCGCGGAAGAAAGACGGCAATCACACTCGCACTAACGATTGAGCACACAAGGGCGCGTGAGGACCAGCCACCTTATGCGCTCGCCACCAAGAAAAGCGCCTTTTGGCTACCTTTGCTTGTTTTGTGAGCAAACAGGTAGCGAGGCGCTTTTTTTTTATATTTGGGGGTTGCGGGAAAAACTGAGATCTCTATAATGCGCTTCCTGTTGACGGGGCAACGAGACGCAAGTCACGAAATGCCGACCACGAAGTCAACGCGCTCTTTAACAATTTGACCTATGCAATCTGTGTGGGCACTCGTTAAGAATAGACAAAAAGATTTATTCGATGAACTGAGTGACCAAACGACAACTTTTACAGTTGTTCGGCACAGTCAATTCGTTTGTCTCTTCGGAGATAAACAGTAATCAGTATTCATTGAGCAGTTTCTACGGAAACACCAAACTTAAATTGAAGAGTTTGATCATGGCTCAGATTGAACGCTGGCGGCAGGCCTAACACATGCAAGTCGAGCGGAAACGGCAGCATTGAAGCTTCGGTGGATTTGCTGGACGTCGAGCGGCGGACGGGTGAGTAACGGCTGGGAACCTGCCCTGACGAGGGGGATAACCGTTGGAAACGACGGCTAATACCGCATAATGTCTTAGTTCATTACGAGCTGGGAC